>JARLJJ010000180.1 GCA_031291275.1 Formivibrio sp. | reverse complement strand
GTCAGAATTCGAGTGCACCGTATCCCACAGCCGCACCAGCGCTTCCGTTCGTGCGATGCCTACTTCAAACTGAACCGTAATCACAGCCATGCCGGGACGCGACACCGACGTCACATGCTCCACATTGGCAATCTGTGACAGTACCTGCTCCGCCGGCCCGGCCACCATGGCTTCCACATCCTTGGCCGAGGCACCGGGGAAAGGAATCAGCACATTGGCCATGGTCACATTGATTTGCGGCTCTTCTTCGCGCGGGGTCACCAGCACTGCGAACAAACCCAACAGCAAGGCCAGCAGCGCCAGCAAGGGGGTAATCTGGGCGGCCTGGAAAAATCGGGCGATGCGACCGGAGATACCGAGTTTTTGCTCTGTCATGACCAAATTCCTCAGTGCATCCGGGATGCGGCAATCGGATCCAGCGCTACGCGCTCACCGGCGCTCACCCCTGCCAGCGCCTCGATATCGTCACCCTGCTGTTTGCCCAGGCGTACTTGCCGTAACTGAACCTGCCCCTTGGGAGTCACCACGTAAACAGCCGTCAGCTCGGTTCGATGGACCACCGCACGAAGCGGGATCAGCAAGCGACTTTGCTTGTCTCCTGCCAGCGGGAAATAGGCGCGCGCAAACATGCCTGGCGTCACCGGGACAGTCAGCGCCGGCAAACCCAGGCGCACCTGCATGGTCTGGCTTCCTGCATCGGCCATCGGCAAAATATTGATCGAACGGGCTTGCTGCCAGCGTTGCGCATCGGGCAAGGTGGTCAACTCCAGCCGGACAACCGCTTGCACTGACAGTTGAGTAACCTTGCTCTGCGGCAAGGCCGCTACCACACGCATTTCACTGGGGTCATACAGGGTCAGCAACGGTTTGCCAGGCAAGGCCATATCCCCCACTTCCGTCGATACTTCCGCCACCGTGCCCGCATAAGGAGCGACAAGGGTGAAAAAACCGGTCTGGGTATTGGCAGCTCCCGCTTGTGCCAGCATGCCGCGCACACCGGCTTCGGTCGCCTTGAATTGCGCTTCGGCCTGATCCAATGCGGCCTGACTGATGTATTGCTTCTGAAACAGGTGTTGCTGCCGTGCCAGCTCCTTGCGTGCCACTTCCAGCTGCGCTTTTGCGGCAGAGACTTGGGCCAGACTCACGTTGGCCTGCTGGGTTGCCGCCTGGCTATCAATTTTGACCAGCACCTGACCCTGTTTCACCCGATCACCGGCTTTTACCGTCAACTGGGTAATGCGCCCGGCCACTTGCGCGGAAATCACGCTTTGGCGAACGGCTTCCACCACGCCATCGGCAATATGAATGTCACCGCCACGCGTATCTCGCACCAGCCCGGTTGCCAGCTCCGCCGCGCCGGCGATCACCGAACTCAGCATCATCAGAACCAGAACTGCTTTTTTTTGCATTTGCATCTTGATTGCTCCGAACGGGGTCTCAACGACAAGCAACACTTTCTGAATTATTCTCGGCGCCACTTCTTTATTTATTGTTTAACTAAATAGTTAAACAGTCAACAACAAAATACGATACTCTATGCATATAAGTTATTCCTTCTAGGTGTAGACCATCATGGAAACCCTTGACGACAACGCCATCGCCCATATCGCCAATTATTTTCAGGCGCTGTCAGAACCCATGCGTCTGAAAGTATTGAATGCCCTGCGCGCGGGCGACAGGAATGTGGGCGAGCTGGCCGAGCTGCTGGGGTGCACAACCGCCAATATCTCCAAGCATCTGAGCCTGCTGGCAAAAAGCGGTTTCGTGGAAAGACAGGCACGGGGAAATGCCGTGTATTACCGGATTGCCGATCCCGCGATCTTTGATTTGTGCAATCTGGTTTGCGGACAGGTGGGAAAGCGCCTTGCGGCACAGGCTGAAATGGCGGCACAACTGGTATCAGTTCAGGATAAAGACTGATACTCGCCAATAGACTCTAGCGTGAATAGCCAGCAGCTGCCCAAATTTGCCCCTTCAATCTGGACATAGTCGTATAGCGGTACAGTGGCTAGTTCTGCAATACATACTGCTCAAAATCATCCACTGCAAGCGGCCGGCTGAAGAAATAGCCTTGGTAGGCATGGCATCCTGCACCGAAAAGGAAATCTCGCTGCGCAGCGATTTCAACCCCCTCCGCAATGACTTCCAAACCAAGGCTCTGCGCGAGCGCAATGATAGTTTTAGCGATGGCAGCATCGTTAGGATCGGTCAACACATCACGCACAAAAGACTGGTCAATCTTCAACTGATCCAGTGGCAAGCGTTTCAGGTAAGTCAGCGATGAAAATCCTGTACCAAAATCATCCAATGCGAAACCGACTCCTTTGGCCTTTAGAGCAATCATTTTCTCGATGACATCTTCGACATTCGATACCAGTAAACTTTCAGTGAGTTCCAATTTCAAGCGCTGTGGATTCGCGCCAGTATGGCTGAGCACGTTCAGTACGCGATCTACAAAATCGCGCTGGCGAAACTGATGCACACTGACATTCACCGCAATCGTGAGGTGAGCCATTTCCGATTGAGAAGCCCATTGGGCCAATTGTGTACACGCCGTGTGCAAGACCCATTCACCCAAGGGCAAGATCAAACCGATTTCTTCGGCCATGGCAATGAATTCGGCAGGCTGCACCATGCCACGAAGAGGATGCTGCCAGCGAATTAACGCTTCGGCACCCGTCAACTGGCTTTCGCTCTCAACCTGGGCTTGATAATGGAGCAAGAACTGGCTTTCATCTATCGCCAGTCGCAGATCGTGCTCCAGCACTGCACGCTCCATCACGGCCGTTTCCATCGTTGGATCGAAGAAACGAACCGTATTTCGACCTGCCGCCTTGGCCCGGTACATGGCAAGGTCCGCTTGCTTCATCAGGTCGTCAATGGCGATCTGCTGACCTCTGAACAAAGCCGCACCGATACTCGGCGTGCTGTGGAACGCGACGCTGCCAAGCTGATAGGGGCGATTGAGCGCCGCGAGGATCTTGTCGGCAATGGTCTCCGTACTGGCCGCAGCAATGCGCTTGCTCGTATTCAGAATGGACAACATCACCAGGAACTCATCGCCGCCAAGCCGCGCCACGGTATCTCCCTCGCGTACGCAAGTCGTCATCCGCTGGGCCACCTGCTTCAGCAGCAAATCGCCCATGTCATGACCGAGGGTGTCATTGAGCGTTTTGAAATTGTCGAGATCGATGAACAGTAATGCACCGTAACTGCCGTCACGGGCGCTGGCAGTCATGGCCTGTCGCAAGCGATCCTGCAGCAGAATCCTGTTAGGCAAACCGGTCAGTTGGTCAAAAAAAGCCAACTCATTGATTCTTTCCTCCGCCTTCTTGCGCGCGGAAATATCGTGATGCGCAGCAATGTAATGCGTCACTGACCCTTCGTTATCCTTCACTGCCGAGATGCTCAGCCATTTGGGATAAATTTCGCCGTTTTTGCGCCGGTCCCAGATCTCGCCCTGCCATCCCCCCGTACGGACAATCGATTCCCACATGGCACGATAAAAGTCATCGTTGTGTCGCCCAGATTTGAGCACGCGCGGCGTTTTGCCGACCAGTTCTTCGGCCGTATAGCCCGTCGTTTCGGTAAACGCCTTATTGATGCGCAAGATAACGCAATTGGCATCCGTCACAATCAGGCCTTCCAGCGAATCGAAAGCAACGGCGGCGATACGCAGTTCAGCCTCTGCTTGTTTGCGATCGGTGATATCGCGCCCACTGGTGCGAAAACCCGAAAAGATGCCTTTGGCATCTCTAATCGGCACCCAGGAAAGGGATAACCAGAACAGGGAACCATCTTTGCGCACACATCGAAACTCAAGATCATCACCGCGCAAACCCTGTATTCCCTTTTGCAACTCAGGGGCCACCCGAGGCATATCTTCAGGATAAACCAGGGTGCCTGCAAAATCGGGCATCGCCAGACACTCGTCCACGGTATAACCGGTGTATTCCTTGACGGAAGGATTGATCCAGCGCGGCTTGCGATCCAGTCCCCACCAGACTTCCAGGTTGACAGTGCAGTCGGCAATGGCGCGGAATTTTTCTTCGCTCTCGCGTAATTCCTTGGTCATCGTCTCGGCCAAACGCATGGCACGGCTGCGTCCAGTCACCATTAACCAGGCCAGCAACGCCAGAAGCAGACTAAGTCCCACGCCAGTCACGGCAATCAGCAATTCGGCATTTCGGCCAAAGCGCGATTTGTAATCCTTCAGCGCACTCATGGAAAGCGTCCAGGTATGCCCTGCAACGACCAGATACTCATTGGCCGTGATGGCTGCTGGCTGTTGCCGCCCGGATTCATCAAAAGAGCGGTAAAGCAGTGCAGAAGCAGTCGGTTCCACACCATCGTAAATAGCCAGCGAGAGTCCGGGTGCTTGTTCTCCATACAGGCTGGCCATGACATCGTTAATACGGAAAGAGGCGTAAACCCAGCCGATCAAGTTGGCGCGGCGTTGGGCAACCGTGCCGTGAGGCAGGCCTCGCGTATAGATCGGGAGATACATGACAAAACCGGATCGATTATCGGCATCGCTACTGACTGCCAGCCGAACTTTGCCAGAAATGGATACGTTGCCAGAGTCACGCGCCCTCTCCATGGCAAGGCGCCGCACCGGGTCCGACCAGGGGTCAAAGCCGAGTGGCGTGCGATTTGCGCCGATGTCCGGTTCGCGCTGGATAACGGGGGCATAGTTTTGGCGCGCGCCCTCGGGCTGAATCGTGTAGTCGCCGAAGCCGAGCCCGCGCATGGCACTGACATGAACCGCTTTACGTGTCACAGGCACCCATTCGCTGATACCGATAGTCTGAACACCCGAAAAATTGGCATCCAGTTGGAGCGAATCAACATAGTCATGGAAATTGCCCCGATCCATCTTTCCTGTTGCAGCAAAAAGTCCCTGCGCGCCTCGCAACATTTGCTCATAAGTCGCCATGCGCTGATCAACACGGCTAACGGCCTCGCGCAGAGAAAGGTCGAATTGGGTATTCACCTCATTGAGAGAGGCTTGCCGTTCGTGATCCCAGACTATCCAAGTAACACCAAGCGCAGAAGCCAAGATCAGCAAAGGAATCCAGATCAGGCGGGTAAAAATCATGGCGGGACCTGAAAATCAGTCATGGATGCAGCCATGTCAGGCTTAAAGTATTTCTCGAAAATACGACGCACAGTGCCATCGGCACGCATGTCATTCACCAATCCGCGCCACTTTTCTTGCTCCGCCACGGGCAATGATTTCTTCGACATGATGAGGCCATGAAGTACCGCAGGATCATCAAACTCGATGATCCGCGTGATATCACGGATTTTCTTCTCTTCAAGCGCTGGATAATCGAACGGTTCGATGATCATGCCCTGGATACGATTAAGCAGAAGTGTCTGATAGAGTGGTTCAAGACCATTGGCTTGGCTTACACGATGCACGGCCTGCAATTTATCGACCAGCCGATTGGCCGATTCGCTGTAACGAAAGCTGCGAATGATGCCAAGTTGGAACTGTTTGCTCCGCTCGAAATCGGCCAATCGGCGGATGCCGGAATCCTGACGGACCAGCAAGTAGTACTTGTTGCTGACATACCAGGCAAAGGATGCAAACTGATCGCGCTCGGCATTGGTGATGCCGGACAAACTGAAATCAAGAGCACCGGATTCAATCAGTTGCCAAATGCGATTGCGCGACATGAGAGTGACATTGATTTGGCATCCGCTGCGACGGATCAATTCATCGGCAAAATCCTTGTCAATTCCCGTGTCCGTGTCTGCGGAATAAAGCAGTCCGTGATCATGCAATGCCAAGGTAAACGGGCGGGTACAGTCGGGACCCGCTGCGGCAGCTGAACCGAGACTGAATAGAATGGGCAACAGACCCCAAAACATGCGTCGAATCATGGTTTCACCATGGTGGAATCATTGACTGGATTATCAGAATGCGTTGCATTCTCAATGGCTATTTAAAGCATGCGACACAACGGCTCCTGTCTTTTTTTGTGAGACTCCCGCGAACGGGGACTTGTTACCCTACGATACGACGTACAACTTTGAAGTTACTTGATAAACCGGGTACTCGGCAATTGAGTGCATTTGGTGATCAAACCCACAATCCAACGACTCACGCCAAACTATAGCATCAGACGTGTCTAGCCGCTTTGCGTCAGTTATCCAGTGGCATATTCCTGTTCACCGTGGTCATTCCATAGATTTCTTGTGCCAAAGCCACTGCGCGCATAGGCTGTGCTGAATTGCATCGCACCAACCAGCTTGATTTAAAGCGATATGGGAAATCGATTCGACCGAAATATTCACATCGCACCAATTATTGATTTCCCTGTGCGCATGGAAAACGCTCTTCACTTGATTTAAGTGAAGAGCGTTTTCAGGTTTGCTCAGCGCTGAATTTCTACCTTACTGAAACTCACCCCCCGCCCAGCGCCTTGTACGCTTGGGCGGCGGCGGCAAGTTGCGCGCGCTTGACTTCAACCAGCGCCAACTGCGCTGCATAGTATTCGCGCTGCGCATCCAGCAAATCCAGGTATCCCACCAGTCCAGACTGGTACCGCTGATCAGCCAATGCCATTCTCTCCGCCTCACGTTCAGTCAGCCGTGCTTGCGCCACATATTGTTCGGACAGCCACTTCTGGTCCGAAAGTACATTGACCACATCGGCAAACGCACTCTGGATGGTTTTTTCATATTGCGCCACCGCAATAACCTTGCGTGCCTTGGCGATATCCAGATTGGCCTGATTGCGGCCACCGTCGAAAATTGGCAAGGAAATGCTCGGAGCAAAACTCCAGGCCTGCCGGTTACCCCCGAACAGATCACCCAGTTCATTACTGGCGACACCGGCACTCCCCACCAGAGTAATTTTCGGGAAGAACGCAGCACGGGCAGCGCCGATATTGGCGTGCGCTGCAATCAGGTTTTGTTCAGCCTGACGCACATCCGGGCGCCCTAACAGAACTGTCGAAGGCAAACCGGTCGGCAACGCCTGGGCCAGCGGCAGCTCGGTTAACGCATTGCCTTTAGCCTCAGGCAATACAACCGTTTCACCCACCAACAGATTGAGCGCGGTATGCGCAGCTTCTGCCCGACGGGCATAGCTGGTGACATCGGCAAGCGCGGTGTCGAGTGCGGTTTCAGCCTGCAACTGATCCAACCGGCTGACGGTACCTGCCTCCAAGCGGCGACGGGTGACGCGCAAATTTTCTTCGCGAGCCGTCGCTGTTTTACGCACATATGCCGTTTGTTCATCGAGCGCTCGTGCGCTGTACCAGGCATTGGCCACATCAGCAATCAATGAGAGCTGGAATGCCTGTTGCGCTTCTTCAGTGGCCAGATAGTTGGCTTTGGCCGCATCAGAGAGACTCTTCACCCGCCCCCAGAAGTCCAACTCATAACTCAGCAAGCCGAGATTGACATCATAACGATGTGAAATAACATCGTTGCCGGACGATGTCAGCACGCCGGGCGTGCGGTTTTGGCTACTGGTGCCATTGGCATTGAGACCCGGCAAGCGGTCAGCACTTTGCACCCCATACTGGGCACGGGCTTCTTCAACGCGGG
Organism: Formivibrio sp.; assembly: GCA_031291275.1. GTDB lineage: Bacteria > Pseudomonadota > Gammaproteobacteria > Burkholderiales > Chitinibacteraceae > Formivibrio. Next base: position 44,479 of record JARLJJ010000180.1, on the reverse strand, counting down.
CCACGGCAATGCGCATATCGCGGTTATTGACCAGCGCCTTGTCAATCAGCGTTTGCAAGGCTGGATCGGTGAAATAATTGTGCCATTGCGGCAGATGGAAATCTGCCGCAACCGGCGCAGAAGCTTCGCCCATCATGCCGGGTACCGGCGCTGGGGGCGTTTGTAGCTGCGGGGCGAAACTGCAGGCGGACAAGGCCCCCAGCACGACCACAGAGAAAAGAATTCGCTTCATGTTTTTTCCTGTTCATTCAAGCGCAGGAGCAGCCAAGCCGCTCCCGCGACAATCATTGCTTAACGGTGATCGTCACTCTGCAACTCATCACGCACGATCATTTTCTCAGGGAAAATACGCCGCACGACCACGAAAAACACCGGCACAAAAAACACTGCCAGTACAGTCGCCGCCAGCATACCGCCGACAACGCCGGTTCCCAGTGCATGGCGGCTGGCCGCGCCGGCCCCCGTACTGAACAGCAAGGGTGAAACGCCGGCGATAAATGCGATCGATGTCATCAGAATCGGACGGAAGCGCAAGCGACAGGCCTCGATTGTTGCTTCGATAAGCTCCTTGCCATGGCGCTGCTGGTCGCGAGCAAACTCGATAATCAGAATCGCATTCTTGGCCGACAAGCCAATGATCGCAATCAACCCTACCTTGAAGTAAACATCGTTGGGCAGTCCGCGCAGCCACATCGCCGATGCCGCACCCAACACACCAAGCGGTACGATCAACAACACCGCCAGCGGTATCGACCAACTCTCATACAGGGCAGCCAGGCACAGGAACACCACCAGAATCGACAAGGCAAACAATGATGGTGCCTGATTGCCGGAAACCTGCTCCTCGAATGAAGTGCTCGACCATTCATAGCCAATCCCGGCAGGCAATTTCGCCGCCATGGTTTGCATCGCCGTAATGGCCTCACCCGTACTGCGGCCTGGCGCCGGATTGCCAGAGATCTTGATGGAGGGGAACCCGTTGTAGCGATCAAGCGAAGGCGGTCCAACAATCCAGCTAGCTGTCGCCACCTCGGATAGAGGAATCATCTGGCCTTTGCTGTTGCGCAACTGCAGATTCATGATGTCATCCGGGGTACTCCGGTTGGCAGGCTCGGCCTGCGCCCATACCCGCAAGACCCGGCCATTGTGCACAAAGTCGTTGGCATAGGACGAACCGAGCGCAATCTGCAAGGTGCTGTTCAGGTCAGCAGAGCTGATGCCAAGTTCACTGGCCTTGTCCCGATTGATATCCAGATACAGTTGCGGTCCCGGTTCCTGCCCCTCTGGTCGCACGCCAGCCAATACCTTGTTTTGACTGGCCATACCCAACAGCATGTTACGGGCATTGACCAACGCTTCACGTCCCAGTCCGCCACGGTCTTCTAAGCGAAAATCAAAACCACCCATGGCACCCAATTCAGGAATTGGCGGCACGTTGGTGGCGAAGGCAAACGCCTCCTTCAGGCTGAACAGAAAACCAAGCGCCTTACCAACAATGGAGTTCACCGGCGCAGTCGGACGATCCTTCCAGTCCTTAAGTGTGATAAACATCAGTGCATTATTTTGGCCACGGCCAAAGAAACTAAAACCAGCAATACTGATCACACGTTCGATGCTTGGTTGAGCCCGGTAATAAGCCTCCGCCTTTTCCAATATTTTCACGGTCCGTTCCTGACTCGCACCGGCGGGCAACTGCACCACCGAGATAAAGTACCCCTGATCCTCAGAAGGCAGGAAAGAGGTCGGTAATTTGCTGAACACGCCAGCGGTGACGACAACCAGGACAGCGAACAGCGCCATCACCAAAAAAGTCTTGCGCACCACGCGCTGCACACCGTTGCCGTAACGATGCGTAGTGGCACTGAAGAAGCGGTTGAACACCCCAAAGAAACCGGTGCGGTGATGCAACTCGCCCTTCTTCACTGGTTTGAGCAAGGTGGCGCACAACGCTGGGGTCAAGGTCAACGCCATCAAGGCGGAGAATCCCATCGAAAGAATCAGCGTCACCGAGAACTGGCGGTAAATCGCGCCAACCGAACCACTGAAAAACGCCATCGGAATAAACACGGCCGTCAGCACCAGCGTGATCGCAATCACCGCACCAGTAATCTGCACCATGGCTTTCTGCGTAGCCTCACGCGGCGCCAGCCCTTCCTCGCTCATGATCCGCTCGACGTTTTCCACCACCACGATCGCATCGTCGACCAGAATCCCTATGGCCAGCACCATGGCAAACAAGGTCAGAACGTTGATCGAATAGCCGAATAGATATAGCCCCAAAAGTGAACCAGTCAATGCAATCGGCACCACAATGGTCGGAATCAGTGTTGCGCGGAAGTTTTCCAGGAACAGGTACATCACCAGGAAAACCAAGGCAATGGCTTCCGCCAGGGTTTGCAATACCTCGCTAATCGAGACCTTTACAAATTTGGATGTGTCATACGGAATGTCGTAGACCATATCCTTCGGGAAGAATTTGGAAAGCTCCTCCATCTTGGCTCGCACCGCCGTAGAGGTTTGCACGGCATTGCCTGTAGGCGAAAGTTTCACACCCACCGCAGCTGCCGGTTCGCCATTGAGTCGGGCAGAAACCAGATAATCGCTGGCGCCAAGTTCAATGCGAGCAACATCTTTCAAGCGAACCATCGCCCCATTTTCGCCATTACGCAGGACGATATTGCCGAACTCTTCCGGCGTATTGAGACGCCCGCGCGAGACGACCGTTGCAGCGATTTCCTGCCCAGGCTTGGCGGGTTGCTGACCAAGCTCACCTGTAGACAGCAATACGTTCTGTGCTTGAATGGCCGAAACAGCTTCGGCCGGCGTCATGTTATAGCCAACCAGTTTTTCCGGTTTCAGCCAAATGCGCATCGCGTAATCAGGGCCGAATACAGTAGCTTCGCCCACACCAGGAACGCGACGAATCGCATCCAGTATATTGGCATTCACATACGCACCCAGATCAGTACCGGAATACGTATTCTTGGGCGACGTCAACATGGCGAACATCAGATAGTTCGAGCGGGCTTTCACTACTTGAACACCCTGACTGCGTACCACATCCGGCAGACGGGTTTCCACACGCTTCACCCGGTTTTGCGCTTCGACCGAGGCAATGTCCAGATCGGTACCCGGTGTGAAAGTCAGGGTAATCGACATATTGCCACTGCTGTCACTGGATGAGCTCATGTACTGCAGATGCTCAATGCCGTTCATTTCCTGTTCAATCAGCTTGGTTACGCTGTCCTCGACCACGCTGGCGCTCGCGCCAGAATAGGAGGTGGAAATGGTCAGCGCCGGCGGCGCAACTTCGGGGTACTGGGCGATCGGCAACTCTTTGAGCGCGAGAAAACCGGAGAGTACGATCACGATGGCGATCACCCAGGCAAAAATCGGGCGATCAATGAAAAAACGCGGCAGCATGCAATTCCCCTTAGTGAGCAGCAGAGGCCGAAGCAGGCTGGGAAGCCGCCGGCGCAGAAGCATTGACCGGAGCGGAAGCACCAAACGGCACAGGCTTCACTTCGGCACCCGGCTTGGCTTTTTGCAGACCTTCAACAATCACCTTGTCTCCGCTCTGCAAGCCCGAAGCAATAATCCAGTTCGTGCCGGAGAACCCACCGGTGTTCACCGGACGTGCCACCACCTTGTTTTCAGCATCCACGACAAACACCGAAGCCCCCTGCTGCGACTGCATCACAGCGCGTTGCGGCACCTTGATAGTCTTGTCGAGCAAGCCTTGCGCCAAGCGCACCGTACCGAACATGCCTGGCAGCAACAAGCCGTCCGGATTACGGAACTCGGCACGCATCGTCACCGTGCCGGTGGAAGAATCGACCGTCTGTTCGGCAAAACTCAACTTGCCCTGCAGGGGGTAAACCGAACCATCAGACAGGATCAACTGGACCGGCACACCTTGTGCTGATTTGATTGCCCCGGCTTTCATTTGCTGTTTCAGATGCAGTAGCTCGCTACTCGATTGCGTGAAGTTCACATTGATCGGGTCAGTTTGTTCGATAGTCGCCAGTAAAGTCGCATCGCTCTTGCCAACCAGTGCCCCTTCAGTCACGAACGCGCGGCCGATACGCCCGGAGATCGGCGCCAGTACCTTGGAATAATTCAGACTCAATTCAGCGCGCGTCACCGCCGCTTTATTCGAAGCCACATCGGCTTCCGCTTGTTTAAGAGTCGCTTCGGCCTGATCGAGTTCTTGTTTGGATACCCCTTGCGAAGTAATCAACTGGCGATAGCGCGTGGCTGTCTGGCCAGCAATCTGGGCGCTGGCTTGCGAACGGGCCAGGGCAGCTTTGGCGCTGGCCAGATCCGCCTCAAGAGTGCGAGAGTCAATCTGGAACAATGATTGTCCCGCCTTCACCACGCCACCTTCGGCAAACAGGCGTTTTTCAAGAATGCCTTCCACCCGGGCTCGCACTTCCGCAGTACGAAAAGCAACGAGACGGGCGGGCAGATCCTGTGTAACGGCATTCTGCCCCTGGCCCACCGTCACAACAGCGACTTCGGCTGGTGGCATTTGGGGAGCACCCCCTGCCGCAGTTTGTTCACCCTTGCCGCAGGCAACCAACAACAGGGCAGATGAAAGAGCAAGGCAGAGCGTTCTGGCTTTGGGCATACAAAATCCTTTCAATTGGAACAATCAGACGAAGCAGTGGCACACGCCCCACCAGGCAATTCATACATACGCAGGAACAATTCAATGGCACGATGGACTTTGCACTCTTCATCCGCCGGATCAGGCTGGCCGGCGGCATACAAAATCAGATCATCGTCGGCACCCAGCACCAGGCTCATAAAAATATGGGCCGCTTCTTCGGGATCCTCGTTGCGCAGAAAGCCGTCCTGCATGGCACGGACAAGCAATTGCGCCATATTTCGACGACAGAGCAGCGCGGTGCTGGCATAAAAACTTTGAGCCAATTCGGGGAACCGTACAGCCTCCGCCAGCATCAACCGACGAAATTTCATCAATTGCGGCGAAAAGACCCGGGCACGGAAGTGGAGAGAGAACCTCACCAAGCGCTCACAACAATCGCCCTCACCATTTTCCAGTCCGTCGAACAGCTCGCGCACACCGGCTTCCATGGCGGCGGAGAACAAGGCTTCCTTGCCTGAGAAATTGTTGTAGATGGTCTGGCGCGCCACCCCGGCATGCTTGGCCACTGCATCGATGCTGGCTGAGTAGCCCGATTCGCAAAAAACTTCAAACGCCGCATCAAGCAAGCGGGAAAGGCAATCGGAATGAGAATGGGGTTGAGCCGCCGCACACGCCATATGTTAAAACCACCGAGACAGAGTAGACTGGACTGTCTAGTCTATTTACTTTGCACTGTACGGGCAACCGTTTTAAATGTGTGAAAATTCAGTATTGCACCGGCATTGATACCGGTAGCAACAACGACCTCATCGACAGTCATATTGCGCAGCCCTGCCAGCATCGCCGCAATACGCGGCAATTCACCGGGTTCATTGCGTTGCTTGCTGATCCATTCCGGCGACATATCCGGCGCATCGGTTTCCAGCACAATCGCTTCCAGCGGCAACTCAGTGGCCAAACGACGAATATTGAGAGCGCGCGGGTAAGTCATTGCCCCACCAAAACCCAACTTGAAGCCAAGCTTGATAAATGCGTCGGCCTGTTGGCGACTGCCATTGAAAGCATGGGCGATACCCCCCTTCACGCCGATCTGACGCAAGGCCTTGAGCACTTGATCTTGTGAGCGACGAACATGCAGCAGGACAGGAAGATCGAAATCGCGTGCAATTTTGAGCTGCTCGATAAAGAGCGACATCTGCCGGACGGGATCAAGACCGGAGACAAAAAAATCAAGCCCGATCTCACCGATGGCGACCGGCAATTCCCGTTCGACCCACTCGCGCAGTAACACGAGGTGATGGTCCTGATGTTCATAGAGATAGGCGGGGTGCATGCCCAGCGCAAACAGACAATCGAACTGGCGTGCAATATTCACCGTTTCAGCGAAAGTTGCTGCCGTAATCGCCGGCACGACCAGCGTCTCAACCCCAGCCGCGTGTGCACGCGCCATCACATCGGCACGATCAGGTGCAAATTCCAACGCATCCAGATGGCAATGGGTATCGATCAGCATCCCGATCCTGATAAATTCAACATACCCGATAATTATAGTCGGATTAATATGACGTGCCGATGAACAGCTGCATCAACCTCGCCATATACGCGTTGTACAAAAACATTGGGTTGTACTTCCTGTAATCACAAAGCAAAATGCTCCAGCCCGGCATAAGCTGAAAGCAGAACCCTTACGAGCGAACACCATGACCTCCCCTTTCCTTGAATTGGTCAAAAGCCATGCGAGCCTGCTGCAACAGCAAGCCACTCCGCTCATTGAGAGCCTGGCAGGATATACACTGCCGCGTCGAACCTTGCCGGCAGACAATGCGCCGGTAGCGCTACTGTTTTCCCCCCACCCCGATGATGAATGCATCAGCGGCGCCTTGCCCTTACGCCTGCTGCGCGAAGCGGGTTATCGCGTGATCAATCTGCCCATCACGCTCGGCTCCAATCCTCGCCGACAGGGTGAGCGCAGCGATGAATTGGCTCGAGCCTGTACCTGGCTAGGTTTTGAATTACGCGAAATTGAATCGGGGGGACTCACCCACATCAGCACGCATGCACGGCTGAAAGAACCGGAATCATGGGCCGAGAAGGTCGAAATGGTCGCCAAGCTGATTGCGGAATTGAAACCGGCCATCGTGATCTGTCCCAATGAAGACGATGGGCATGCCACACATATTGGCACTCATCATCTTGCCATCGACGCACTGGCACACGAAGGACATGCCTGCTGGTTGGCACAAACCGAATTCTGGCGCGCCATGGCGCACCCTAACTTGCTGGTGGAATCAAGCACTGCCGATACCGCCGATTTGGTTGCTGCACTGGCATGCCACGTGGGTGAAGTCAAACGCAATCCCTACCACCTGAGGCTGACTTCGTGGATGGCGGACAATGTCCGGCGTGGCGCGGAACTGATTGGCGGCGCCGGGGTTGCGGCACCGGAATTTGCCTTTGGCACGCTCTACCGTCTGGATTGGTTCGATGGCGAACAGCTTGTGCCCACCAAGCAGCGTCATATCATGCCTGCCCGGGGAAACCTGCTCGATTTGTTTACAACCGAATAAGCGCTGCAGCCCGTTTCTTGAATACGCTACGAATCAACTTGACCATTTGCGGATCAAACAACGGTCGAGTGGCCAGCAATAGCTCAGGCAGCTCGCTTTGATCGTGAATCGTGCCCAGATAAGACCAGCGGTCGAACACATGCAAAGCAGGCGCCCAATCCGGCCCTTCTGGCAAACCCACCGGACCCGGGAATAGCCACACGGGAAAGCGATGGCGCGAAAGTCCTGCCAGTAAGCGGGCGTGATGACTCGTCAAGGGTTCGCGGCCCACACAAGCCCCTTTGCATTTCCCCACAGCGAAACCGGCGCAGGCGGCAGTATCTTTGCGCGGCACCTCCAGACCCAGCACCACCTTGCACAAACCCTGTCCATCCGCTTGCCGGGCAAGCATTTGCGTGGCTTCGCGCTTGCTGCGGAACGGGCCGAACAGGTCCTGGCCAACAGGGATGCCTTCATCCAACGCAAGCAATTCCAGCTTCGCGCTATCCGAATCCCAGCGCCAGCAGCATGCATCCTTGGTTTGGGGTTGCGGCAAGTTGTATTGCGGCGCCAGGTCGCTAATCAATTTTTGCTCGATCAACGCGGCGCCAAATTCGCCTGGCGCCTCGAACCATTCCAGCCGACGCGTAAACTTCACCAGCGGCAGTTCGCGTTTCTGCTTTTTCTTGCCGGCAAAATGCGCGAGCACTTCCTTGCGGATATTCTGCGCACTGCCCACGTAGAGCGGAAGGCCATGTTCACCGTAACAAACGAATACGCCCGGCGACTCCGGCAGTTCATCCATCAGTGTCGGGTCCAACCCTTCCGGCCACGCTGGCAAACGGGTGAGTTCAACCACAGCCTCTTCGACCACTTCCGCTCCCTGCTCCCGCATTGCCACCGTAATGAACTGGCGAATCAACTCGGCATCGGTCAGCGCCCGATGGCGTGCGCCCTCGACAATCAGGCCATGGCGCAGCGTCAGCGAATCCAGATTGTGTTTGAATTCCAGCGGATAAAGCTTGCGTGACAATTGCACGGTACACAGCACCCGCGCATGAAAATGAATGCCCAGGCGCTTGAATTCGCTTTTCAGGAATCCATAGTCAAACCGGGCATTGTGGGCAATGAATAGCTTGCCTTCCAGTTTGGCCAGCACCTCCTGCGCCAGCTCGGAAAAGCTCGGCGCACTGGCAACCATCTCATCATTAATACCGGTCAACTGCTGAATGAACGGCGGAATCGCCACGCCCGGATTGACCAGGCTCGACCAGCTTTGTGCCACGCCATCAGACACCAGCACCAGGCCGATTTCGGTGATGCGGTCACGCAGCGGATTGGCGCCCGTGGTTTCCAGATCGACAAAGACCAGCGGTTCATTCTGCAGAGCACTCATGCAATCAAGCCTTCACAAACCGGAAACATTGGTGGATTTTCTTGTTGCGAAAATCTTCCGGGACGGATTGCGCAGAAATATCGGCACACAAGGGTATCAGCGTTTCGTCGAGTTTGAAGCTGCGCAAATTGTTGGAAAAATACAGTATGCCATTGGGATTGAGCAGTTCAAGGCACGATTCCACCATCCAAAGATGGTCGCGCTGCACATCAAGCACCCCCAGCATTTTTTTGGAATTGGAAAACGACGGCGGATCGAGCACGATCAGATCAAAGCGCTCGCCTCGCACCAAGGCTTCGCGCAGATAGGTCAGCGCATCCATCCGCACCCGCGAATGCCGCTGCGGCCCGATGCCATTCAAACCGAAATTGCGTCCAGCCCAATCGAGATAGGTATTGGACATGTCAACGGTCACCGTTTCGGTGGCCCCACCGGCAATGGCATACACGGTAAACGCGCCGGTATAACTGAACAGGTTAAGGAAACGCTTGCCGTTCGCCTCACTGCGTACCCGTTTGCGGGTATTGCGATGATCGAGGAACAGACCGGTATCCAGATAAGCCTCCAGGTTGACGTAAAAACTCAACCCATCTTCATGGACGACAAAATCCTCGCCCTCCAGACTGGTCTTTTCGTACTGATCCTCGCCGCGCTGGCGACGGCGCGTTTTGGTACTGACGGCATCCACTGGAATCTGCAGCACTTCAGCACAGGCAAGCTGAATTTCAGCCAACCATTCTTCGTGGTCTTCCTGGGTTTCCACCCAGCCGGTTTGCACTTCCTGCAAATGCACCCGACCTTCGTACCAATCCACGATGACCGGAAACTCGGGCACATCGCGGTCATATACTCGGTAACAACTGATGCCCTGACGCTTGGCCCATTTGGACCAGTGACGGGCATTTTTCAACAGGCGATTACGAAAACTGGAGATATCGGACATAACAAGACAGACGCAGAAGCAAAGACCGGAGTGTACCTTGTAACCTCAGGTGCTGTTGACGCTAGATTAACTGACTTCGCACAACCACAAGGTCGCGGACTTGCTTCAAAACAGCGCTAGCGTCAGCAGCGCCTAGGTCCAGTCGTTCGGAGTTTCTGGCCACTCGGCCTCGCGCCAAGCCACCAGACGGGTAAATATTGGCTGCGGTACATACTGACGCACTACGTCTTTCCAGCCATCCGGGCCGATCAAGCCTTTCACCATGGTCGAGCTGACTTCGGCGATTTCACGCGGCGGCATCAGAAAAACCGTATCGATATGCGGTGCCAGATCGGCATTGATGTAGCGCATTTTGCGCTCGAACTCGTAATCGGCGGCTTCGCGGATCCCGCGCAGAATAAAGTTGGCGCCCTGCTCGCGCGCAAAATCCACCAGAAAACAGTTCTGGAACGTTTCTACCCGCACACGGGGAAGGTGTGCGGTGGTTTCCTGCAACATCTGGAGCCGCTCGTTATGATTGAACGTATATTTTTTGTCCGGATTTTCACCGATAGCCACGATCATCTCGTCGAAAAGCTCGACACCGCGTTCGATCATCCACAAATGGCCGTTGGTTACCGGATCAAAGCTACCTGCGTAGACGCCTCGACGCATTTTCGTTCCCCCTTGATGAACGGGCGACTATAGCACCCAACAGCACATCCTTAACCTGCGGCATATTCACAAACCGATGCAAAATATCGCCTCAACCACACCATTCTTGCAGTACGCTGAACAAATTACTACATTGAATCATTTACTTCCCACTGCAAGCCAGGAACCTCCATGGAAAACAACCAACCGCCAGTCCCCTCACCACAACCCTCTCCCGGAACGCTGGACGAGAAAACCATTGCCACGCTGGTTTGGGTCGGCACCATCTTTTTTGGTTTTATCCCGTCACTCATCGTGTTCCTGATCAGAAAGGATGATGAATTCCTGCTTGAGCATTGCAAGGAAGCCTTGAACTGGTCGATCACCACCGCTATCGGCTGGTTGTGCGGTGTTGTGCTCTCTTTCATGCTGATCGGATTTCTGGTGTTCCCTGTAATCATTCTGTGCAACCTGATCTTTTGCATCATGGGCGCAATCAAGGCCAGCAACCAACAATTGTTCCGCGTTCCCGTCTGTTTGCGACTGATCAAATAACCAGGGTACAAAAACATATCGGGCAACAACAGGGTTGCCCGATTTTTCATTCTGCACTAACGAAGCACCATCAGCTGTGGCTGCCGAATCCAAGCTGGCTGAGATGCTGGAGAAAAGCCGCTGCAGCCACGGAAAGAACTGCCTTTTCCGCCATACACAGCCCAAGACGCACCTCGATCGGAAACCCCTTATTGCTGTGGATCGGAATAACCGTCAAAGGTTCGCCGCCGCCCGGAGCCGAGGAAAGTGCCAGTCGCGTCAGGATGGTCACCGATTCACCCGAATGACAAATCTGGCGCAGGCAATCCAGCGAGTTGGTTTCCAGCAAAACATTCAGTGCCACCCGCTGCTCAGCTGCGGCACGTTCAATCACGCGACGCAAACCGGAATGGCGCTCGGAGATGGCCACCGGATACTCGGCAATATCGGCAAAGCAGCAACTTGCTTGGCCTGCCAGCGGATGAGCCGGCGCAACCCCGGCGCACAGGGTATCGGTATAGGCATGAACGGTTTCCACCCCGGGGGAGCGGACCAGATTGAAACCAATACCAATTTCCACCACGCCTTCCAGCACCGACTGCACAATCACTTCACTGGGCACACGATGAATTTCAAAGCGAATCTGCGCATGCTGGCGGTGAAACTCGGCAATGGCCGGTGCCAACAATCCTGCGATGGGTGCTTCAACCGTGGCGATGCGAACTGTCCCGCGCCGCAGCCCTTTCAGATCATCCATTCGCTCTTGCATGCGCTGGGTCGAGTTCACCACCTGACGCGCGTACTCCAGATAGGCTGCACCACTTTCGGTCAGGCTCACCCCTCGGCGATGCCGTTCAAACAGCAAACAGCCCAATGAACGCTCCAATGAGGACACCTGCCGGCTGATCGCGGAAACATCCATATCGAGATGCCAAGCGGCATCAGACATGGATCCGGTACTGGCAATTTCCTGCACGATGGTCAGGGCACGGGTGAGGTCGTGAACCTGCTGCAATGGCTGCGGTGAAATGGTGCGTTTCATGCCCGTTTATGGTTTGCGTTTTTAACAAATATATCTTAACAGTTTTGCCATTGATTTCAATTCACAACAACCTTTACGATGAATTGCGCCTGAGAGAAAAATAGCGACACCCAGGCACACACGTGTTTAATCCAACATTGATTCACAAGGAGAAATCATGCTCAACCATCGTTTAAACCTGCGTCGCTGGTGGGCGTGTGCTGCCGCCGTCATCGCGCTGGGCGCCGCGCCGGCACATGCCACCACAATCACGGTCGCCACCATCAGTGAACCGCCATCGCTTGATCCTGCCACCACCTCCGATCTGGTCTCCATGATCACGCAGCATATGTTTGAAACCCTCTACACCTACAACAGCGAATGGAAAGTGGCCCCGCTGCTGGCGGCAGGTTTCCCGGAAATCAGCAAGGACGGTCTGCATTACGTGATTACCCTGCGTCCGGGATTGAAATTTCATACCGGTGCTGCCGTCACCCCGGCCGATGTGGCTGCCAGCCTTGAACGCTGGCTCAAAGCTTCGCCGCGCGGCAAGCTGGCCAGCGAATCGGTCACCAGCATCAAGGGCCAGGGCAACAACAAGGTGGAAATCACCCTGAAGGAAGCTTTCCCGCCGCTGCTTGCCCTGCTGGCGTACCCGAACGGCGCTGCGGCCGTCATGCCCAAGGCCATCGCCGAAGCCAGCACCAACGCTCCATTGAAAGAATACGTGGGCACCGGTCCCTTCCGCTTCCTGGAGCGCAAGCCGGACCAATATATCCGCTTGGTTAAATTTGATCAGTACAGCTCGCCCACCGGCACGCCCAACGGCTTTGCCGGTTCCCGCGTCGCCAAGGTAGATGAACTGCGCTTCGTGCCAGTCCCTAACGCCAATACCCGCCTGGAGGGTGTACTTGCCGGCCAGTTTGATTATGCCGACTCACTGAATTCCGAGTTCTACGACAAGATCAAGGCGTCCACCACGGTCAAACCTGCCGTCATCAAACCGGCCAGCTGGGCTTTCCTGATTTTCAATACCAAACAGGGCGTCATGGCCGACCCGAACCTGCGCCTCGCAGCCCAGGCAGCCATCCAGCCCGAATCGATGATGATTGGCGGCTTTGGCAATCCGGATCTGATCAACCTGGAATCCAGCCTGTTCCCGAAACAGTCCATGTTCCATTCCACCGCAGATGCTGCGCTGTATAACCAGAAGGATGGCACGGCAAAAGCCAAGCAAATGCTGGCCAAGGCCGGCTACAAGGGCCAGCCGATCCGCATCCTGACCAGCCCGCAATACGACTTTCTCTACAAGATGAGCCAGGTTGCCGCGCAAAACCTGCAGGAAGCCGGCTTCAAGGTTGATCTGCAAGTGGTGGACTGGGCCACCTTGCTGCAAAAACGTGGCGATCCCGCCGTCTGGGATGGCTTCTTCACCTTCCATGGCTTTGTGCCAGAACCTGCACTCGTCAGCATCGTCAACCCAAGCTATCCAGGCTGGTGGGATAGCCCGGCCAAGCGTGCTGCTTTCGACAAGTTCTCCGGCGAGCAAACGGATGCGGCTCGCGTGAAAGCCTGGGCTGAAATGCAAAAGCTGTTCATGGAAGAAGCGCCGACGCTGAAAATTGGCGAGTTCTCCAATCTGGGGGCCTCAAGCCGCAAGCTCACCGGATTTACCCCGATGATCTTCCCGGCCTTCTGGAACGTAGCTCGATAAACCTTCCCGTGCGGCCCTGTGACGGTGTGTCGCGGGGCTGTACAGATCCGGTGACTAGGACATTGTGATGACTCGTTTTCTCATCCGACGCATTGGCAGCACCCTGATTGTGCTGTTACTTGTCGCGACGCTGGTATTTGTCATTACCCGCGTCATTCCCGGCGATCCGGCAGCCGTATTGCTGGGCTCCGCCGCGACGCCGGAAGATGCCTTGCGTCTGCGTGCCCAGTTCGGCCTTGATGCGCCGCTCTGGTCGCAATATCTGGGGTGGATCAGCCAACTCATCCGGCTGGATTTTGGCGATTCGATCTTTCTGGGCCAGAGCGTGCTTGATGCACTGGGTAGCCGTGCCGAACTCACCACGACCCTGACCCTGTTTGCGACAGGTTTGGCCGTGCTGATCGGCGTACCACTGGGCATTCTGGCGGCAGCGCAGCGCAAGGGCATCATTGCCCAATTCGCCAGTGCCTTGGGCATTTTTGGCGCCAGCGTGCCAAGTTTCTGGGTCGGCCTGATTCTGATCCAGTATTTTGCCGCCAAACTGGGTTGGTTCCCGGTCTCAGGCTACGGCCCGCCGGAAGCCGATTGGCTGACGCGCATGCACCATCTGGTATTGCCCGCCGTGGCGCTGGCACTGCCCAATTCAGCCCTGATCCTGCGTTTTACCCGCACCAGCATGCTCGAAGTGCTAGGCGAGGATTACATTCGCACCGCACGCGCCAAGGGCCTGGGCCCGTTTACCGTGGTGGTCAAACATGGCTTCAAGAATGCGTTGATCCCGGTGCTGACCGTGATCGGCCTGACGCTCGCCATCATGATCGGCGGCGCCATCGTCACTGAAACCGTGTTCGGTCTGCCCGGCGTGGGCAACCTGATTGTCTCGGCGGTGTTGCGTCGCGATTACCCGGTCATCCAGGGTGCACTCGTCATTGTTTCCGCACTGTATGTCCTGATCAACCTAGCTATCGACCTGCTGTACCTGTCGGTTGATCCGCGCGTCAAAGCCTGAGGAAATTCCATGATCTGGCGTTCATTGTTAACCCGTCCGCTCATCGTAGCCGGTTTGCTCCTGCTGTTGCTGATGGCGCTGGCCAGCTTGTTTGCCGGCACCCTCGCTCCATTCGATCCGGGCAAGATGGTCCTGATGCAGCGCATCCAGGCACCGGGGATGGCGCATTTTTTCGGCACCGATGAATTTGGTCGGGACGTTTACTCCCGCCTGCTGTTTGCCGGGCGACTATCGCTTTCTGTTGGCGTATTGGTTGCCATCGTTTCCATCTTTCTGGGCACGGTACTCGGCGTCTGTGCCGGCTATTTTCGCAAGCTGGATACCCCGCTTTCGCGCCTGATCGATGCACTGATGGCTTTTCCCGACATCTTGCTCGCGATCGCACTGATGGCGGCATTTGGCCCGAGTCTTTCCAACGTGGTCATCGCGCTCGGCGTGGTCTACACCCCTCGTGTGGCCCGGGTGGTTCGTGCCGTCACCATGGTCCAGCGCGAACTGCCCTTCGTTGAAGCCGCGCGTTCCATGGGCGGCGGCCCGTTCTGGATCATCCGCGTACACATTCTGCCCAACCTGCTACCGCCTTTACTGGTACAGGGCACCTTCATTTTCGCCTATGCGATTCTGGCCGAATCCGCGCTGTCCTTCCTTGGCGTCGGCGTGCCACCGCAAAACCCGACCTGGGGCAACATGATTGCAACCGGCCAGAACTATTTCCAGCGCGCCGACTGGATGATGCTGTTCCCTGGCGCCGCCATTGCCTTGACTGTGCTGTCACTGCAACTGGTCGGCGATGCCCTGCGCGATGCGCTCGATCCCAAATTGCGCCGCAGCGTATAAGGATAAATGCCATGACTTCATCATTCCTTATCCGCCAAGCCCGGGTACTCGACGGCACGGGTGCGCCGTGGTTCGAATCGGATGTACTGGTTCAGGATGGCCGCATTGCCGCCATTGGCCGCGGCTTGGTCGCGGCTGACGCCAACGTGGTGGATGCCGCCGGCCACTATCTCGCCCCCGGATTCATCGATGTCCACACCCACGACGAGTTCGCCCAGTTGCGCGATCCGGACCGTTCGGAAAAGGTGTTTCAAGGCGTGACCACCGTGGTTACCGGCAACTGCGGTTTTTCACTCTTTCCTGCTTTGCCCGGTGGCAAGGCGGCGGTTCAGGAGCTCAATGCCAGCCTGCACGGCCCGATCGACGGCAATGAAATCCTGCAAGATTGCACGCAATTTCGCCAACGTCTTGCCGATGCGCCGGCCGCAATCAATACGATTGCCCAGGTGGGACACGGCTCATTGCGCGCTTCGGTCATGGGCTTCACTGACCGGGCAGCCAGCCCGGCAGAAATGGAGCAGATGGCAGAACTGCTACGCCAACAACTCCGCCAGGGCGCCTGCGGCCTGTCGCTGGGATTGATGTACAGCCCGAGCATGTATGCCCCGCGCGAAGAACTGGTCAGCCTGGCCCGCGTCGTGGCGCAATGCGATGCGCTGTTGACCGTGCATCTGCGCGATTATTCCAGCCGCTTATTGGAATCGCTGAATGAATTCCTGTCGATTGTGGCCGAAGCGCGTTGCAAGGCGCTGGTATCCCACCTTCAGGTGACCGGGCATAACAATTGGGGCGCCATGCCGATAGCCTTGGCGCGACTGGAAGCTGCACGCCGCCAGGGCATCGATGTCAGCTTCGACATGTACCCTTACCTCGCCGGCTCGACTTCCATCCTGCAACTGCTGCCAACGCACTGGCAAAGCGAAGGGGCCGAAGGCATCTTGCGCCGTCTGGAAAACCCGCTTGAATGCGAAGCATTGCATGCCTGGCTGGAAAAAACCGACAACGATTCGTCCAAAGTCATTCAAATCGGCTGGGATTCGATCTGGATTGGGGATGCAGCCAGCCCGGATTTTCAGGATGCACAAGGAAAATCCTTGCGGGAACTGGCTGCATTGCGTGGGGCGGATGATCCCTTCCCGCTCTTCGTCGCCCTGATTCAGGCCTCGCGCGGCCAAGCCAGCGTGATTCTGTTCCAGCAGGAAGAACAAGACCTGAACCTGGCCCTGGGCCATCGCCTGCACATGGTGGGCTCGGATTCGATTCCACGCTGCCAGGGCCATGTTCACCCGCGTATTTATGGCTCGTTTCCGCGCTTTGTGCGCAAAGCCATGGATGGCCAGGATGGCGCGCTCGAAGACGGCATCCGCCGCATCACCTCTCTGCCCGCCCAGCGTTTCGGCCTGTGGGACCGAGGCATCATCCGCACCGGCGCCATCGCGGACCTGGTGCTTTTTTCCCAGGCTGTGGCCGATCTTGCCACCTTTGAATTGCCACGCCGTTTCCCGCAGGGCATCGATACGGTCTGGGTCGCAGGCGAAACCATCCTGCGTGCCAACGAACCCACCGGGAAACACCCCGGCCAATTGCTGTTTTCTCCCCAACCCCATTCCCCCATGACCGAAGGAGCACTTTGATGATTGAACGTCTTGCGACTATTCCCGGCGGCCCGCCTCAAGGCGGCGCTTATTCCCACGCCGTAATCGCGAACGGTTTTGTTTTCATCTCGGGCCAGGGCCCGGTCGACCCGGCCACGGGCAAGATGCCCGACAATTTCGAAGCGCAAGTGCGCCAGGTACTCACCAACTTGAAAACCGCGCTGGAAGCCGCCGGCAGCGATCTGGCCCATATTGTCAAGGTCAATGCCTACCTGACCGACATGAGCCGCTTTGCCGAATACAACAAGATTTACCGGGAAATGATGCCGGCCGAACTGCCTGCCCGCACCACGGTCGGGGTTTCGATGCCCGGCTTCCTGGTAGAAATCGACTGCATCGCCGCACAGGACTGAACCATGCTCGCCACTCCGACCCATATCGACCAGCTCGACACCCCGGTTCCGGTGGTCGACCTGGACCGCGCCGAGGCCAACATCGCCCGCTACCAGGCTTACTGTACCCAGCATGGTCTGGCATTGCGCCCGCATATCAAGACGCACAAGCTCATCGAGATGGCACAACGGCAATTGTCGGTCGGCGCGGTGGGCATCAACTGCCAGAAGGTTTCCGAAGCCGAGGCCATGCTGCCTTGCGGTGCCGAAGACATCCTGATCACCTATAACATTTTCGGCGCGCAAAAGCTGGAACGTCTGGCCCGTCTCGCCCGTCAATGCCGGATCACCCTGGCGCTCGACAGCGCGGCGGCCATTGAGGCCGCCGCCAGTGCCGCCCTGATAGCCGACAGCGAAATTGGCGTCCTGATCGATTTCGATGCCGGCGCTGGCCGAACCGGCGTGCAATCGGTCGATGAAGCGGTACAACTGGCGCAACAGGTCTGTGCCAGCAAAGGCCTGTACTTGCGCGGCGTGTGCACCTACCCGATCCTGCCGGCGACAGCAGGCTGGATCAGCGATTTACATACCGCATTTACCGCGGCCGGGCTGCCTTGGGGCATCGTTTCGGGTGGTGGAACGCCCAATATGTGGCACGCACATGAAACGCCGGGACTGACTGAAATGCGCGTCGGCACCTACGTCTATCATGATCGCGCCACGGTGGCCGCCGGTGCTGCAAACTGGAACGATGTCGCGCTGCAGGTCTGGAGCACCGTGGTCAGCCGCCCCACGGCCGACCGCGCCATTCTGGATGCCGGTTCCAAGACGCTGTCTTCCGATCTGGCTGGCAAGGAGCCCGGTTACGGTTACCTGCCCGACTATCCGGAAGCGGTAATCGTTCGCTTGAATGAAGAACACGGCATCGTCGATTTAAGCCGCTGCGAACACAAACCGGCGCTGGGCGAACGCGTGCGCATCATCCCCAACCATGTTTGCGTGGTGTCCAATTTGCATGACCAAATCGTTCTGGCCCGCAAGGGGCAGATCGAATCCGTCGTCGTCGTTGCCGCGCGGGGAGCCACCACATGAGCCCATCGCCGATCGTAACGATTGAAAATCTCGAGGTCAGCTTCGGCACATCGAAAGGGACGGTTGCGGCTTTGCGTGGCGTAGACCTGCAGTTGCAGGCCGGAAAAACATTGGCGCTGGTGGGAGAATCCGGCAGTGGCAAATCCGTGACCAGCCTGGCGCTGATGGGGTTGCTGCCCAAAGAATCGGCCCGGATTACCGCTGGACGCATCCTGCTGCGCGACCAAAAATCCGGGAGCGAACAGGACTTGGTCCAGGCATCGGAAGCAACCATGCGCACCTTGCGCGGTGGCCATATCGCCATGATTTTTCAGGAGCCGATGACCAGCCTCAATCCACTGTACCGGGTGGGCGAGCAAATCGGCGAAACCCTGCGCTTGCATCGCGGACTCAACCGGGCCGAGGCAAGAAAGCGGGCCAAGGAATTACTCGACCTGGTCGGCATTCCCGATGCCGAAAAGCGCCTGGATGCCTATCCGCATGAGCTTTCCGGCGGCATGCGCCAGCGCGTGATGATCGCCATGGCCATCGCCTGCGAACCGGCCGTGCTGATTGCCGACGAACCGACCACTGCACTGGATGTCACGGTACAGGCGCAGATTCTCGATCTGCTGCGCGAACTGCAGCAGCGCATCGGCATGGCCATGCTGTTCATCACCCACAATCTGGGCGTGGTTGCGGATATCGCCGATGAAGTGGCCGTGATGTACGGTGGCCGCATCGTGGAAAGCGGCCCGACAGCCACGCTGCTTTCAGCATCGAATCACCCCTACACGCGCGGCCTGCTCTGCAGCATGCCGCCTGCGGTAATCGACGAAAACACCCCCAAGCGCCTGCCGGCGCTGTCGGGCAATGTGGTCGACCCACGCAATCCTCCGCCAGGTTGCGCCTTTGCGCCACGCTGCCACGCCAAACAGCCGGCATGCGAACTGAGCGTGCCCGCACTGAACGTGACGGATGCGCCCAATCATCTCACCCGCTGCTTCCGTTGGAAGGAGATTAACCATGCATGAATCGACTTCCCCGCTGCTCTCCATTGAAGGGATGGGCAAAATTTTCACCGTGGGCAAGCAATCCATCCATGCGGTGCAGGATGTCAGCCTCAATATCCACCGTGGCGAGATTGTCGGCATCGTGGGCGAATCCGGCAGTGGAAAAACCACCCTGGGTCGCTGCGTGTTACGCCTGACCGAACCGACCCAGGGCAGCATCCAGTTCGACGGGATCAACCTCACGCACCTGGAAGGCATCCCGCTGCGCCACATGCGCCGCCGCATGCAAATGATCTTCCAGGACCCCTACGCCAGCCTGAACCCGCGCATGACCGTGGAAAACATCATTGCCGAACCGTTGAACATTCACCAGATTGGCACCGCCACCGAACGCCACGAGCGTGTCAGCGCACTGCTCAAGGAAGTGGATTTGCCGCCGGACAGCGGCGCGCGTTATCCGCACGAGTTTTCCGGTGGCCAGCGCCAGCGCATCGGCATTGCCCGTGCCCTGGCGATCAAACCTGACCTGATCGTCGCGGATGAACCCGTTTCGGCGCTGGATGTCTCGATCCAGGCACAAGTGGTCAACCTGCTCAAAGATTTGCAAGAACGTTACCACCTGACCATGTTGTTTATTTCGCATGATCTGAACGTGGTGAACTTCCTGTGCGACCGGGTCGTGGTCATGTATCTGGGACGAGTGATGGAAAGCGGGCCGGCACAGTCAATATCGAACCGGCCCACGCACCCTTATACGCAGGCCTTGCTCTCGGCCAATCCGCACCTGGGCAGTGTCAAACGTCAGCGCATTGCACTCTCGGGCGACCTGCCCAGTCCGGCCCATCCTCCCTCAGGCTGCGTGTTCCGTACACGCTGCCCGTTTGCCAAGGCCCGTTGCAGCGAGGAAATCCCGCAGTTACGGCAAGTCGGCGAGGCGGGAGAACAGCAAGTTGCCTGCCATTTCTTCGAGCAGCTTTGAATAGGGCCGCAAAACCAAATGAAAAAGGGCAATCCATATGGACTGCCCTTTTTGTTTGGCCTGCTTGACCCTGCTCAGGCCTAATCAGTAGGCGTAGCCGCCTAATGCTTAACCGCCGAAGAACGTCGTCACTTTGTCAAACCAGGACTTCGCCTTGGGATTGTGTTTGCCCACATCCCCCTTGCTGATCTCTTCGAACTCTTTCAGCAACTCTTTCTGCCGGCTCGTCAGGTTAACCGGCGTTTCCACCAGCACATGACACATCAAATCGCCGGTAATGGCACTGCGAACCCCTTTGATGCCCTTGCTGCGCAGACGGAAGACCTGGCCACTCTGTGTTTCGGCCGGGATCGACAGGCGCGCCTTGCCATCGAGCGTCGGGATTTCAATTTCGCCGCCAAGCGCAGCAACCGTGATACTAATCGGCATTTCGCAATGCAGATCATTGCCATCGCGCTGGAACATCGCATGCGCCCGAATGTGGGTAACCACATACAGATCGCCGGGCGGGCCGCCGTTGACGCCGGGTTCGCCTTCGCCACTCAGGCGGATGCGGTCGCCTTCATCCACACCGGCGGGAATCTTGACCGCCAGCGTCTTGGTATTCTGTACGCGCCCCGTACCCTTGCAGTTGCGACACGGGTCCGGGATGTACTTACCGCTGCCGTGACAGGTCGGACAGGTCTGCTGGATCGAGAAGAAACCTTGCGAGACGCGCACCTGACCATGACCGCCGCAGGTATGGCAGGTCTTGGCTTCGGAACCGGGCTTGGCACCGCTGCCATGGCAAACATCGCACTCGTCATGCGAAGGAATCTTCAGCTGCTTTTCCACGCCATGCGCAGCTTCTTCCAGCGAGATTTCCAGGTTGTAGCGCAGGTCTGCGCCACGATAGACATTGCTGCGCCCACCGCCACCACCGCCGCGGCCACCACCGAAGATATCGCCGAAGATATCGGAAAACGCATCGCCAAAACCGCCACCGCCGCCAAAACCGCCGCCCATCCCCGCTTGAGGATCAATGCCAGCATGACCGTACTGATCGTATGCTGCGCGTTTTTGACCATCAGACAGAATCTCGTAGGCCTCTTTGGCCTCCTTGAACTTTTCTTCGGAATCCTTGCTGTCCGGATTACGGTCTGGATGGTACTTCATCGCCAGTTTGCGATAAGCCTTCTTGATGTCATCTTCGCTGGCATCGCGATTAAGGCCAAGAATCTCGTAAAAATCTTTTTTCGCCATTTATATGTGAGGTGTGAGGTGTAAGGCGTTAGGTGTTGCTACTCAATTCGGAGCGAATTGATCAAGCCACCCAGTAAACCAAACACATCATCCATTCCTTTCTCGACTTCTGCATTTTGCGAAACATATGCCAGATTTTTGGCAATCAGATATTGCGTTTCCAGTTCACTCAATGAACCACGCGCCATACAAAGGAAATGCCCGAATTCCTTTTTAGTCATTCGGGCAGCACCTTCTGCAATATTACTTGGCACCGAAACAGCAGCCCGGCGCATCTGGCTCATCAAATTAAACTGTTCTTCGCGCGGGAATGAGGCAGTCAATACATAAACCTGCTGAACCGATTGCATGGCAAATTGCCACGCTTTCAGATCATGGTGTTTGCGTTTCACGCCTCACTCCTCACATCTAACGCCTCACTTATCTTTCACTTCGGTAAACTCGGCATCGACTACATTGCCGTCATCCTTCTTGTCACCCGAAGCAGCCTGCTCGGCACCGGCAGCCCCTTCTTCAGCGCCCTTTTCCGCATACATGTGCTCGGCCAGCTTGTGGCTGGCTTGCGCCAGGGCTTCAGCCTTGGCATCGATCACGGCCTTGTCGTCGCTCTTCACGACTTCCTCGGCTTCCTTCAATGCAGCTTCGACCTTGGTCTTGTCCTCGGCACTGATCTTGTCGCCGTACTCGGTCAACGACTTCTTCACCGAGTGGATCAGGCTGTCGAGCTGGTTACGGGCAGTCACAAGCTCGTGCAGCTTTTTGTCTTCTTCCGCATTCAGCTCGGCATCGCGCACCATGTTCTTGATCTCTTCCTCGCTCAAACCGGAAGAGGCCTGGATGGTGATCTTGGCTTCTTTGCTGGTGGCCTTGTCCTTGGCGCCGACGTGCAGGATACCGTTAGCATCGATATCGAAGGTCACTTCGATTTGCGGAATGCCGCGCGGTGCCGGCGGAATATCGGACAGGTTGAACTGGCCCAGGCTCTTGTTGGCAGACGCTTTTTCACGCTCGCCCTGCAACACGTGGATCGTCACGGCCGACTGATTGTCGTCAGCGGTCGAGAACACTTGTGCGGCCTTGGTCGGAATCGTGGTGTTCTTGTTGATCAGCTTGGTCATCACACCGCCGAGCGTTTCGATACCCAGTGACAGCGGGGTCACGTCGAGCAGCAGCACGTCCTTGCGATCGCCAGACAGCACGGAGCCCTGAATCGCGGCGCCTACAGCCACGGCTTCGTCCGGATTCACATCCTTGCGTGGTTCCTGACCGAAGAATTCACGTACCTTGTCGATCACCTTCGGCATGCGGGTCTGACCGCCAACCAGGATCACGTCGTCGATGTCGGTGATTTTCAGGCCGGCATCCTTCAGCGCAATGCGGCAAGGTGCAATCGAGCGCTCGATCAGTTCATCGACCAGCGATTCAAACTTGGAACGGGTGATCTTCAGCGTCAAATGCTTCGGACCGGTCGCATCCATGGTGATATACGGCAGGTTGATGTCGGTTTGCTGGCCGCTGGACAACTCGATCTTGGCCTTTTCCGCAGCTTCTTTCAGGCGTTGCAGCGCCATCACGTCCTGCTTCAGATTGATGCCGGTATCTTTCTGGAATTCGGCAATGATGTAGTCGATCAGACGCTGGTCGAAGTCTTCGCCGCCGAGGAAAGTATCGCCGTTGGTGGCGAGCACTTCGAACTGCTTGTCGCCATCCACGTCAGCGATTTCGATGATCGAGATATCGAAAGTACCGCCACCGAGGTCATACACGGCAATCTTGCGATCACCCTTTTCGGTCTTGTCCATGCCGAACGCCAGCGCGGCTGCGGTCGGTTCGTTGATGATGCGCTTGACATCCAGACCGGCAATGCGACCGGCATCCTTGGTGGCCTGGCGCTGGCTGTCGTTGAAGTAGGCCGGCACGGTGATCACGGCTTCAGTCACTTCTTCGCCGAGGTAATCTTCGGCGGTCTTCTTCATCTTGCGCAGCACTTCGGCGCTGATTTGCGGCGGGGCCATTTTCTTGTCGCGCACTTGCACCCAGGCATCGCCATTGTCGGCCTTGATGATCGAGAAAGGCATCAGGTCGATATCTTTCTGCACTTCCTTGTCTTCAAAACGACGGCCGATCAGGCGCTTGATCGCATACAGCGTGTTCCGGGCGTTGGTGACAGCTTGGCGCTTGGCCGGTGCACCTACCTGGATTTCGTCATTGTCGGTGTAAGCGATAATGGACGGCGTAGTACGTGCACCTTCCGAGTTTTCGATGACCTTGGGCTGGCCATTTTCAATTACTGCCACGCAGGAATTGGTGGTTCCCAAGTCAATACCGATCATTTTTGCCATTTTAATATTTCCCTTTCATATTCATTGACTTGCCAGAGGCAAACCATACATTCAATTAACCATGAGACTCAGGTGGGGATGCCGCGAAGCATTTCAAGCTCTTGCAGCAGGGAGTTGCCTTTTTATTGCGCACCGCACAATGGACAGTCCCCCGCGTGCCCTCACTTCGGCGCTGCGACCATCACCATGGCCGGGCGCAACAGGCGGCCGGCAAGCTGATAGCCCTTCTGCAGCACCTGCACTATAGAATTAGGCTCGGCATCGGCAGGGATCGCAGAAATTGCCTGGTGCAGGTTGGGATCGAGCTTGTCGCCTATCGCCGGCGCAATTTCCTGCAAATCGAATTTCTCGAATGCCGATACCAGCGCTTTTTGCGTCAGATCCACACCCATCTTCAGGGCCTCGAAGTTGCCGGACTGATCCAGCAATGCCATTTCCAGCGCATCCTTCACGCCCAGCAACTCGCGCGCAAATTTTTCCACCGCAAACTTGCGTGCCTTGTCGTTTTCTTCTGCCGCACGGCGACGAATATTTTCCCCTTCCGCCTTGGCATACAGCACATCGCCCTTCGCCTTTTCCAGCTCGGCCACGATGGCAGCCAACTGATTCTCAAGCGTGAGTTCAGCCTCTTCAACAACACTATCAGCGGCGCCTTCGGGGGTTACACCCAGCAAAGCTTCATCTTGTTTCAATTCTTCAGACATTGTGAAACCTCCAAAAATACTCGGCATAGATTGGGATGCCCCTACCCATTTCAAGGGCTTGGTCAGCCGATCCATGAAGTCGAACCACCAGAGAATGAGACGATTATTCACTGTCGCCCAGCTGCGACAGCAGTTCGGCTTGGCGCTCGTTCGAGAGGGCCTGGGTCAACTCATCCAGATCGCCATCCATGATTGCATCAAGCTTGTAGAGTGTTAGATTGATCCGGTGATCGGTCATGCGCCCTTGCGGAAAATTATAAGTACGGATGCGTTCGGATCGGTCACCCGAACCGATCAGCGATTTGCGCTCGGCAGCTTCTTTCGAATGCTGCTCGCGTTGCTGCTTGTCCTGGATGCGCGCGGCTAGCACAGACAACGCCTGCGCCTTGTTCTTGTGCTGGCTGCGACCATCCTGGCATTCGACCACGATGCCGGTAGGCAGGTGGACAATCCGCACCGCAGAATCCGTTTTATTGATGTGCTGCCCACCCGCGCCACTGGCACGGAAGGTATCAATGCGAATGTCAGCAGGATTGATGTTCACTTCGGCCACTTCATCGGCCTCCGGCATCACTGCCACAGTACAGGCCGAGGTGTGAATCCGCCCCTGCGTTTCCGTTACCGGCACGCGCTGCACCCGGTGGCCGCCCGATTCGAACTTGAGGCGTGAATACGCGCCGAACCCGGCAATGCGCGCGATAATTTCCTTGTATCCACCCAGATCGGACTCACTGGCGGAAACCACCTCGACCTGCCAGCGGTTACGCTCGGCAAAGCGCGAATACATGCGGAACAGGTCCGCCGCAAACAGTGCCGATTCATCGCCACCGGTTCCGGCGCGGATTTCCAGGAAGATATTGCGTTCGTCGTTCGGATCTTTGGGCAGTAATGCCTTTTGCAGCTCGACTTCGAACCCGGCAATACGATTCTGGCAATCGCGCAATTCCTCCTCGGCCAGTTCTTTCATATCCGGGTCAGCCAGCATGTCTTGGGCTGCGGACAAGTCGGCCTCGGTTTGCCGGAAGCGGTTATACAGAGCCACCACCGGCTCAAGCTCAGAATGTTCACGCGTGAGCTTGCGGTAGCTGTCCATATCACGCGTGGCTTCTTCGCTGGCCAATAGCGCACCCACTTCTTCCAGGCGGTCTGCGAGCTGGGCAAGTTTATTGACAATGGAGGGTTTCATTCTTTTGGTTTAATCCTGGTCATGCAGCCGGTATAACCGGCGTATCAGTTTGATGAGATCTTCCTGCTCATCCGGATTTGCCGCATTCAAGGCAGCAAATGGCGCATGTAAAAACTTGTTGGCCAGCTGGCGAGAAAACTCTTCCAGCACATTTTCCGGCGCCTCCCCGCCCGACAAACGCTTGTGAGCACGGGTCAGTTCATGCCGGGCAATACGATCAGCCTGGTCTTTCAGATCGCGTATCGTCGGCGCCAGTGAGCGGGAAGCCAGCCAGCGGCCAAAATCATCCACGCGCTCGACAATAATCGACTCCGCCTCCGCCGCTTCAGCCTGACGCGATTCCACCCCTTGGCGCACCACCTCGGCCAGATCGTCCACGGTATAGAGATAGACATCGGGCAGATCCGCCACCTCGGCTTCAACATCGCGTGGCACGGCCAGATCAACCATGAACAAGGGGCGATGCTTGCGTACCTTGAGTGCACGCTCGACCAGCCCCTTGCCCACGATCGGCAATGTAGAGGCAGTAGATGACACGACAATATCGAACTCGGCCAACCGGGTATTCAAATCGGACAGCAGGATAGCTTCGGCACCAAATTCTTGTGCCAGATGCTCGCCCCGCCCCAACGTGCGGTTGGCAATGGCCATTTTGCGCGGCGCTTTGCTATGGAAATGCCGCGCGCACAACCCAATCATTTCGCCGGCACCGATAAACAGCACACTGGTTTCAGTCACAGAGGGGAAAATTCGCTCGGCCAGGCGCACCGCCGCAGCCGCCATCGACACGGACTCCGCACCGATACGCGTTTGCGAACGCACTTCCTTGGCAACGGCAAAAGCGCGTTGGAACACGCCGTTAAGTAATACCCCCAGGCTGCCCACTTCACGCGCAATCCGTTCAGCTTCTTTAACCTGACCCAGAATCTGCGTTTCGCCCATCACCATGGAATCCAAGCCGCACGCTACACGAAAAACATGATGCACCGCCTCGGCACCCTGATAGACATATAGATACGGGGCCAAATCCTCGCCAACGCGCGCACGCGCCGACTCCAGCCACTGCTGGGGGAAATCCACATCGCGGGCATTGCAATAAAGTTCCGTGCGATTACAGGTAGAAACAATCGCAGCCTCAAATACGCCACGCCCGCCAGTCAGGCTTGCCAACGCTTCAGGCAATTCCGCAGGCGTAAAAGCCAGCCGCTCACGTATCGCAAGCGGCGCAGTCTGGTGATTAAGGCCAAGAACAACGAGATTCATGGGGTTAGCAAAGCTGGAAACCGGCTATTTTAGCTTGAAACGGGATCGGACTCGCGGGAATAAGTCGCCGCCACCTGCCGCAGGCAACCCATGCCAAGCCCACAGTCATCGGCATATCGACGCAGAAAAAGCACTTGACACCTTTTCGGGGCATCAGCATAATTCGCGTCCTCTGCTGCAGCACACAGGCAGAAACGAAGCGGGAGTAGCTCAGTTGGTAGAGCGCAACCTTGCCAAGGTTGAGGTCGAGAGTTCGAGACTCTTCTCCCGCTCCAAACGTTTCCAGCCCAGTTTTGCAGCATGAAATCCTGCGGGAGTAGCTCAGTTGGTAGAGCGCAACCTTGCCAAGGTTGAGGTCGAGAGTTCGAGACTCTTCTCCCGCTCCAGCTTCAAAAAAGGGAAAGTTAAACAACTTTCCCTTTTTGTTCAGTTCGTGAAGGCGGGTTAGCAAAGAGGTTATGCAGCGGATTGCAAATCCGTTTAGGGCGGTTCGATTCCGCCACCCGCCTCCAAAAAAAATCAAGCACTTAGCCCAGCATACCCGGTTGGGCTTTTTGTTTTCCGGCGAGAATGAAGGCAGGTGATCGCGCATGCAGCCAATTCACGCACATTTCATCTCGCACTAAAGAGACCCCCCTCCGCAAACGACGATCTGCTGACCGGTAATGGCTCCAGCATCCGGGCCCAGCAAGAAAGAGGCCAGACCGGCAACTTCCTCCGGCTGGATAAAACGGCCCATCGGCGGTTTTTTCGGGGGAGTGCCCTCCCGGTTCGGATCTAAAAGCATCGGTGTTTCGGTCGCGCCCGGTGCGACAACATTGACCGTTATCTGCCGGGACACCAATTCTGCCGCCCAAGACCGGGCCATGCCCAACAATGCCGCTTTCGTCGCAGCATACTGACTTCTTCCGGCAGCGCCGGCAGATGTCCGGCTGCCAATTAAAACAATGCGCCCGCCCATAGGTAGCTTGCTGACCAATTGGTCAACCAGGACTTCTGCAGCACCTATATGCAAAGCCCACATGGCAGCACTATCTGCAAGGATCAACGCCCCCAGCGGGGCGGTACGCATGAATCCCGCAGCATGGATGATCGCATCCACCTTGGGAATACAGGCAAGTACCTGTTTCAACTGATCGAAGTTGCTCAAATCAACCTGGACGGAGCGAAAATTTTCCGAATTCTCATCAGCGCGGGTTCGGCTAAGTCCAATGACCTGCCAGCCATCGGAGAGCAGTCGAGAAACAATGGCTTTGCCAATGCCTGAGCTGGCACCCGTCACCACAGCCGTTTTGGCTGCTGGCAAGATTGTTTTTTCATCATTGCTATCGAAAATCATCATATTCACTCCCACCGAGATGATGCCCCGCCCCTTCCCCACCGGCATGCGACGTCCTTCACCTTGAGCAACGGGCAGGTTCAAAGTACTGCTCCCGATAATACTGCTTATTTCGCCAGTCAATTGCCGGGCATAGGCATGGGGAATTCACTCACCCAATGCAGGCAAACCGTAATCAACGCATCACGATAATGCCAAGGTGCTGGGCTTTGCTGCCAGATCAACAAAGATTCTCATCTGCGCTTGCAAACACACGGTGCGGAACCATCTGCTAAGCTCAAACAAGATACCGCAACAGGAAACGGGCATGGCTGATTCTGATACCCCTCCGCAAGAAACGCGCTATACACCGGTTTCGGTCAAGATTCGCAACCGCATCCGTAAAGCGCAGCAACGCTTTCACGCCAACGACAATATTTCCGCTTTTATCGAACCCGGGGAGCTCGACGCCTTGCGCGAAGAGGTCGAGGCCAAAATGAAAGCCGTTTTAGAAAGCCTGGTCATCGACACCGAAAGCGACCACAACACACAGGAAACAGCACGGCGCGTCGCCAAGATGTATCTGACGGAAGTGTTCCGCGGCCGCTACATCCCTGCACCCTCCGTCACCGAATTCCCCAACGCAGAACATCTGAACGAGTTGATGATCGTCGGCCCGATCACGGTCAGAAGCGCTTGCTCGCACCACTTCTGCCCGATCATTGGCCGGTTGTGGGTCGGCATCATGCCGAACGAGCACTCCAACCTGATCGGGTTGTCCAAATATTCGCGGCTGGCCGAGTGGATCATGAGCCGGCCGCAAATCCAGGAAGAAGCGATCACGCAAATGGCTAATCTGCTGATGGACAAAGTCAGCCCGGATGGCTTGGCCGTGGTGATGGAGGCCGATCACTTCTGCATGCACTGGCGTGGCGTGAAAGATAGCGACACCCGGATGATCAACAGCGTGATGCGCGGCACTTTTCTGACCGACGCCAGCCTGCGGCGCGAATTCCTCTCGCTCATCAACCTGAACAAATGACGGAGCCCACCATGCTTGTAAGATTGCTCTACGCCAGCCGTGCGGCGCAACCCCTTAGCACAGAAACAGTGGAAACCATCCTGGCCCAATCGCGCGCCCACAACCCGGAACACGGCGTGACCGGCATTCTTTGCTATAGCGGGGACATATTCATGCAGGTACTGGAGGGTGGGCGCGATGCGGTTTGCGAGCTTTACAACAACATTGCCCGCGATGAACGCCACCTCAATGTACGGCTGCTAAGCTACGAGGAAATTTCCGAACGGCGCTTTGCCAACTGGACCATGGGCCAGGTAAACCTGGCCAAGGTCAACCCGTCCATGATGCTGAAATACGCCAAGACCGCCGAGCTCGACCCATTCAATTGCAGCGGCCAGGCTTCGATGGCGCTACTGGATGACTTGATCGCCACTGGCGCCGTCCTGGGGCGCGCAGGCTAAACACCTACGATTGGACAAAAAGCACGAATCCTCCACCCTATGGAGGATTCGTGCCTGGATTTCAATCTTGGGTGCGCGGATAAATCGCCAGGATGTCCATGGTGTTTTTCTTAGTTCCGTCCGGCAACAGCATGTCACCATGGATATAACCGCCTTTGCCACGAAACACCGGCATCGCCTCGCCCTTGCCTTGCAAGGTGGCAACCAGAGTGATCAACGCCAGCGGTTCGATATCATCAAAGCGGCAATAAACATGCTTGCTGCTCGCAGTAAACAGGCCGCGATGGGCATGGACATGAAACACGTTGCCGCCCAGCGCTTGGGCCAATTCCAGATAGGCCGCCAGCCCAGTCGCCCGGTACATTTCCAGCGCGGCAATCAGGAACAAGGCATCGCTCGCTTGGACCTGCAGATTGACGGCAGGCTTGTTACCGCTCCATTCGCCCAGACCAAAATGTTTCGCCATGCAACAGACGACCGGCCAGAGTTTTTCGCTGCGACTCACCGACCAGTTGGTCACGTACGACAGGAATATCAGCGGCGATACCGGGCGGCGAGTAAAGGCCACCCCTTTTTTGCCGAAGAAACCAAAACGCGGAATCAATTGGCCGGTCAGATCCTTGCCATCGGCAAACATCGGCCTGGTTTCATTGGTTTCTGGCACATAGGCATATTTCGCCCACGCCTCCAGCCCTTCCGTGGTCCATTCCAATAGTTTTTTGCCACGCGCGCCCAGTTGCCGAGCCAACTGCGTTTGCGCGAGGGCACTGTCTCCATAAATGCCTTCCGGACCATTGAGCGCTTCTTCATCCATCTTGAATAAGACCCAGGCTTCCTTGGCGACCGGACCGTATTCCGGCCCGAACTGGCGCTCGGCACGGTCGCCCCAGAATGAATAAGTAAATTCAGGGTCGTTTTCGTCCTTCGGGGGCTCATCGCGTTTCAATGGGCGGTTAAATTGGTAAACACCCAGCTTTGTCATCGGATGGCGGCTGTTCACGTATTGGCTGGCCAGAAACTCACCCCAACCCAAGGCCTGGGTATCTCCCTCCAACTGATACAGCATGCCAGCGGCATAGATCAGGTCATTGCCGATATTGACGAAAGAAAGCCCTTTCATCTCGCGCAACGGTTCCAGATCGGCATGCTGCGGCTTGTTCCAGATTGTCGCTTCATCCAGGGGCTTGCCAAATTCACCGTGACGCGACATTTCCATTATGTCCCAGTCAGAGATATGGCTATTCCAGATCGCC
Source organism: Formivibrio sp. (assembly GCA_031291275.1). Lineage (GTDB taxonomy): Bacteria > Pseudomonadota > Gammaproteobacteria > Burkholderiales > Chitinibacteraceae > Formivibrio. The sequence goes on along the minus strand of JARLJJ010000180.1, from coordinate 13,394 downwards.
TTGATCAGGCGGCTGGTCGCCTTGGGATTGACCTCATACATCAACTCGTAAAAAGGGCAATGATGCTTGAGTTCATGAACCTGGTTCTTGTTTTCCGGACCGACCGTCTGCAACGTTTTCAGATCGAGAAAACAATGCCCGCCCCAATGGATTAATCCACTGGCATCGGCATGTTCAAAATGCCAGGCAATCGCCTCTTTGGCGGCCTGCTTGTATTTGGGGTCGCCGGTCAGCGTGGTCAGTGCCGTCAAAAACCGAAACAGGTTTTGCTGCGAGGCGATATTGGAGAGCTCCCATTCGGTACCATCGATATAGCGCCAACTGACCGGCTTGCCGGTAACGCTATCGCAGCCATCAAAAAACAGCGGCGTGCCATGATAAGGATCGCGATAGCGCGCAAGGACGGTATCGGCATAATGAATCAGATAATCGAGAATTTGTTGCATAGTGACCGGCAACACTCAGAAGTTTGGCAAGGATACCTTAGCCAATCGATATTCTTGTCAATGAAAAAGGTAAATACCGCACAAGGTCAAAAAAAACACCGGCCATCCTGCTGAATGACCACAGGCCAGCGGTCAGAAAAAATGGCCTGTATCATGCGCGTTTTAGCGCTTCCATTGATCCTAACTCATGCATGTTGATGTCATTGTAATCGGCGCCGGCCCTGCCGGCATGATATGTGCAGCGCAAGCCGCCCAGCGTGGGCGGCGGGTATTGATTATCGATCACGCCGCTAAAATCGGAGAACGCATCCGTATTTCCGGCGGCGGACGGTGCAATTTCACCAACCGTAATGTCGGTCCGGAAAACTACCTCTCACAGAATCCGCACTTCTGCCGCTCTGCCCTGACCCGCTTCAGCCAGCATGATTTTCTGGCCATGGTCGAAGCGCGCGGCATCGCCTGGCATGAGCGCGAACACGGCCAGCTCTTTTGCAATGACTCGGCACAAGACATCATCGACATGCTGCGCGACACCTGTGACGACGCTGGCGTGGAATGGGCGTATCCGTGCAAAGTGCAGCATTGTGAAACACGCGAATCCGGCGCTTACCGTTTTGTGCTGCAGACCGAGCGCGGTGAACTGCATTGCCAATCGCTGGTGGTCGCCAGCGGCGGCTTGGCGATTCCCAAACTCGGCGCCACGCCATTCGGCTACCAACTGGCCGAGCAGTTCGGCCTGCCGGTGATCGCGCCAAAGCCGGCGCTGGTGCCATTAGTCCTCGCTCCCGATGTACTGGAACCGCTGCAACCGTTATCGGGCAATACCCTCGATGCCACCACAAGCTGTACCTCTTTCCCCAAAACACGTTTTAGAGAGAACGTGTTGCTCACGCATCGCGGCCTGTCTGGCCCGGCGATCCTGCAGATATCCAGCTACTGGCAGATGCAGGATTATGCCGATGGCAAAAAACGCCCCATTGGCATTGATCTGTTGCCGGATGTGAATGTGCTGGCATGGCTCACCGAACAACGGCGCAACAAAATACTGCTGGCCAATCTGCTGGCCGAAAAACTGCCGCGCAAGTTTTCCCATGAATGGTGTGAATTGCTGGACATCAACAAGCCCATGCATGAATTTGCCAACCATGAACTGGAAAGCATCGCCAAGGCATTGAAGCATTGGGAAATCATGCCTTCCGGCACGCTCGGCTACGCCAAGGCAGAGGTCACATTGGGAGGCGTGGATACCAACGCACTTTCCTCGAAAACCATGGAAGTCAAAACCGTCCCCGGCTTGTTTTTTATTGGCGAAGTCGTGGATGTGACTGGCTGGCTCGGCGGCTACAATTTCCAATGGGCCTGGTCCTCGGGCTGGGTGGCGGGTCAGTTTGCCTGATTCTCCAAAAACATTCCGTCAATCCTGAACACGAACACTTGGATACCACAGGTAAAATAACCGGCCAAGTCACGCCGAAACGCCAGTAAACTTAAGCGTTATCCTCTTGAACAGGAGCGCCAGCATGCCTTCCTTTGTCCTATCTTCCGGACTGGCCAGCCCCGCCGAATCCGCCGTCTACCTGGCCGACAAATTGCGCTTTCATACCGATGCGGCCGACCTCGCACTGGACTTGCTGGCACAGGAGCCACAAATCGTCGCGCTGGATACCCGCAAGCCGGCGGCCTATGCCACCGGGCATATTCCGGGCGCCATCAGTTTCCCGCATGTGACGATGACGGTAGAAAGCACCGCAGCGCTCGACCGCGACAAGGTGTATGTCTGTTATTGCGATGGCATTGGCTGCAATGGTTCGACCTGGGGCGCATTCAAAATGGCCAGCCTGGGTTTTCAGGTTAAGGAACTGCTGGGCGGACTGGATTTCTGGGTGCGCGATGGTCATCCGCTTTCCACTGGCCCGGAACCGGGACAGCTCACCAGCATCATTCAATGCCAATGCTAAGGACTATCCGATGAGTGCCCCCTATCGAATCAACGCTTTTGGCCAACCTATCGGGAAAGACCTCGCGCACTGGAGCGCGCCGCCGTTTCCGCCCCGGCGAGTCCTGGAAGGCTGGGGCTGTCGGCTCGAACCGCTGGCGGCCAGCCATGCAGCCAGTCTGTGGCAGGCATTCAGCGCCGATGACGGGCGCATGTTCACTTACCTGACGTCAGGGCCTTTCAATGATGCCGAACATTGCCTGCAATGGGTAGCGCAATGCGCGGCGCAAACCGATCCGCAGTATTACGCGATCGTCGATGCCGCCAGCGGCCTGGCCTTGGGCGTGGCGAGCTATCTGCGCATCATGCCGCAAGATGGCTGCCTGGAAGTAGGTTGGCTGCATTTCTCGCCGGCATTACAACAAAGCCGGCTGGCCACGGCGGCAATGGTCTTGTTGATGCAAAATGCTTTTGCGCTGGGTTATCGACGTTATGAATGGAAGTGCGATTCGCTGAATGTTCCCAGCCGACGTGCGGCGCAGCGACTCGGTTTCAGCTTTGAAGGGATTCATCGCCAAGTAAGAGTAACCCAGCGGCGAAACCGGGACACCGCATGGTATTCAATCCTGGATCAAGAATGGCCTGCGTTGCGCACGGTTTTGCATGCTTGGCTGGCCGATACCAATTTTGACGCCACGGGCAAACAGCGGCAGTCGCTCTCGGCGCTCACCCTGCCGTTACTGGCTGCCCGCGATCCGGTTCTGGAACAAACCCGCATTGCATTTCAGTGAAAATATTTAGCAAACAATGTCTCATAGTGGTCACGCTTTACCTTATCGAGCGCTTTCTGCCAGCGCTGGATCGTCTCGTCACTGACATCTTTGGAAAATGCAATGTAGAAATCGTTATCGAAAAGCTTGAGGGGCGTTTGCTCAATGGCATCGGCAGGCAGCCCCTCCTCGCGCAACAGACTGGGAACCGCAAGTTGACTCAACGGGATGGCATCCACGCGTTTATTCACCAGTGCGCGCACAGTCAATGCCTTGCTCGTCGAGCGATAAATATTGGTGAATCCATGCGTAGTCAGATAGGTATCCTCACTCAATCCGATCTGCAAACCGATGGCAGGGGTCTTGCGTAAATCGTCCAAATTGCGCAAGTTAAGACCCGCACCCTTGCGTTGATACATATAGGTCGAACTTTTGATCAGGGGTCCAACCCACTTAACCGTATGCTCTCGCTCGGGAGTGCGATTGAGGATAAAGAAAACCTTCTTCTGCTGGCTTTGTACCTGCTGCAAACCACGACGAAACGAGACGAAGTCGATAGGCAATGCATCCCCCAACTCCTGCATGGTTTCCAATACCAGTTCATACGCGAACCCGAATGATTGTCCTCGTTCCTGCCACCCGAACGGTTGAACTTCATGGGTCAATACCGTCAACGGCGCTGCCGCCCAGCTAGAGGCAACGGCCGACAACATTAGCCCGAGACTTGCAAATCGTAATTTCCACATGGTGGTACTCCTTCGCCGCGACAGCCAGCGAACACTCCGTAAATCCCACATTATCGAAGCAAGGATATTCTTACCATGAATAAACAGCCAAAGGCCGATGAGTATTGATACAGCGCAACTGTTTGACGGCTTGGGACGATGATTCGGAGACACTATTAATTCGAACAAGCTCTTTACCTCTCAGGCACCGGCTTTACTACCCGGAACACACGTACCCCTAACATGACGCCCAGCACCAACAATGCAATGCCTGCCAGTGTCGGCAAACCCGGGGCATAACCACGCCACAGAAAGGCGTACCCCAAAGCCGCGAGCGTTTCAAATACGATCAGTTGACCGGCCAGCGCTGTGGGCAACAGTTGGCTGGCGCGATTCCACAACAGGGTACCCAACCAGGAAGCGAGAAAGCCAATGCTCAACATCATTCCCACGTACACCGCTGGCCGCGATCCCAATGGAAAATCAAAGTGGCCACGACTGGCAAACCATAAACCGCTCAACACCATGCCAAGCAATGCCAGCGGCAGTGTCGCCAGGCCCTGCGCCGTGGCCCAGATATCGGAACTGATTTGCGGACGACGTTTCAGCCAGCGTGAATTGCGAATCGGATACCAGGTCCAGCAGGCATTGGCGAGCATGGCCAGCACAATGCCGGCACCATAGCCATCCAGGCAAGCCGCTTCACGTTGATTGACCAACAAGATACCCAGACCAATCACCCCAAGAGATGGCACCAGTTTGCGCCAGGGCAGTATGCCCTCATGCATATTGGACGCAATGGCAATCACAATGGGCAGCGTACCGATAATCATAGTTGGAACCGGCGCTCCGGCAAGCTGAATGGCTGCCGCCAAGCACAGGTAGTAGAGAATATTGCCGACAAAGGAAAGCTCCAGCGCCGCCCACCAATCGCATCGCTCCAGCGAAGCCAGGCGGTGCCGGCTACGCAAAGCCAATGGCAAAGCAATGACGCCAAACGCAAGATAACGACCGAATGCCAGCATGGCGGGCGGGTAATCGCCCAGAATGACCGGAGCCACAAAAACCAGGCCCCAAAGAAGGCCGGCAGCCAGAGCACACAACACACCAAGAAAGATCGGACGAGAGGTCATTTCCCGATTTTAACAGTGAAGCGAAGCCTCCCGACCAACGAATGAAGTAGGGATTACGCCAAGAAGCCAACCAGTTCCTTTTCTGTCGCCTGGGTGTAATCCTTGCCCAAACGGTCTGTGACAAACTTATTGGTCTGCACATCGAGCTTTTCGCTCAACAAACCCATGAATGCCGGTGGCGCGACCAGAATAATGCGTTCGAATTGCTGGCTGCAACGCCCCTGATTAAGCGTCTGCGCCAGTTCCTGCGCGAAATGCATTGCTTCGTTCTGCTTGGGTATTGCCTGCGGTTGCTTGGAACCTTGCCCATTTCCTGTCCCCGGCATGCTGCCGGCCCGATCCGAGACCAGATCGGCATTTTTCATTCGACTTTCCGGATGAATCATCTCCTTGACGAGTGCAAGTTCCTGCTTGATTCCATTGCGAAAATAAATTCGTGCCTGGCAGGCATTGGCAACAAGGATCCACGTTTTGGCCATAGTACGCTCCAGAAGGGTGAGGACAGGACTTCTCAGCTTAGCGCTCCGTTGTAAGCTGGGCAAAGTGAAAACGACTTGCACAAGATGGACGGCAAACATTTTGTAGTGCGGAAGTTTTACATACAAATCGTGGTAATCCCGGGCGTAATCGGCCACAATAAACAACATTCCAAGCCCCTTCCAAACCCATGAAGCTCATTTTTGTTGTCGACTTGCTGGATGAACACCTTGCCCTCAATGCCGTTGCACGGGTTGGTCACTTTTTTGACCTGATTGAAGTGGGCACCAACTTGTTTCATCTTTGCGGCATTGGCATCGTCGCCAAAATAAAAGAACACTGCCCAGACAAGCCTGTCTACATAGACAGCAAGATCATCGATGGTCCGGAACAGGCGGCCACGCTGATGTGCAATTCCGGCGCCCAGATGTTCTCCATGCTGGCGCTGGCGTCAGATCAGGCAGTTAGCGCTGTGCTTAGAATCGCCGATGCGCACGGCGTGGATGTGATGTTCGATATGCAACGCGTTCAGGATTACCGTGCACGCTCCGCCCGCCTGAAATCACTCGGGGCTCGTTACTTGTGCGTCCACAAGAATGCCGACTGTGGAGACAGCTTGATCAGTAGTTTCCGTGAGTGTCTGGACATCCAGGGCTTGGGCGGCATCCAAATGGCCATTGCCGGCGGCGTGGACGTGCCAACCCTGGAGCGGATCAAACCGATCCTGACGCCGGAATATGTGATTGTCGGCAAAGCGGTCATCAACGCGCCCAACATGGAAATCGCGGCCCAGCGATTCCGTGAAATGGCCGACCGCTGAGCAGGGGAAACCCTGATTGTTCGGGTATTAACGCCCAGCCATACTCGCCCGGTTCATTCAACCGGGCGTTTTCATGACGACACCTTCTGCTCCCCCGCATAGCCTGATCGAAGATATTCAAGCGCTGCTGGTCGGCACGCTATTCATTGCGCTATCAGTCGTACTGTTTCGCCATGCAGGACTTTTAACTGGCGGTACGGCCGGAATGGCGTTCCTGCTGCATTACGTCAGCGGTTACCCGTTTGGCGCAATCTTTTTTGTGATCAACCTGCCGTTTTATATTTTCGCCGTGCGCGCGCTGGGCTGGACGTTCACGTTCAAAACTTTTGCGGCCATTGCCATGCTCTCGCTCTACAGCGAAATTTTGCCGCACTGGATTCAGCTTGGCAGCCTGCAGCCTGTCTTCGCCACAGTCATGGCCGGCTTGCTGGCCGGCGTGGGTCTTCTGATGCTGATGCGCCACAATGCCAGTCTCGGCGGCCTGGGGGTCATGGCCATTTATCTACAAAAAACCCGTGGCTGGCGCGCCGGCAAGGTGCAGATGGCCGGCGATTGCCTGATCGTCGGCACCGCCCTTTTGGTCAAGGATGTTTCACTGGTCGCCCTATCGGTCCTGGGCGCAGTCGCACTCAACCTGGTGATCACCATCAATCATCGTCCGGGGCGCTACACCGGCTTTTGACTGACGTGCCGCCGCGCGGGCGCTACAATGGCGGCCTCATTGCCGTTTTGTGGCGCCCCCTGTTTTTCCGGAAGACTTTCCCATGCTGCGCATCACTGAAATAAAACTCCCGCTCGACCATACCGCCGACGAACTGCCGGCGGCCCTGCTGAAGAAACTCGGCATTCCGGCCAGTGCGCTCGTCGGCTTTACGATCTACCGCCGCGGCTTTGATGCACGCAAGAAAAACGACATCCTGCTGGTCTACACCCTCGATGCCGAAGTCAAAAACGAAGCCGCCCTGCTCAAGCAGTTTGCCGCGGATCACCATGTCATGCCCCGGCCGGACATGACCTACCGGCACGTCGCACAAGCACCGGCCGATCTGGCAGAGCGTCCGGTGGTGATCGGCATGGGGCCGTGCGGTTTCATGGCCGCGCTGACACTGGCACAAATGGGCTTCAAGCCGATCGTGCTGGAGCGCGGCAAGGCGGTGCGCGAGCGCACGCAGGATACTTGGGGCCTGTGGCGTCAAGGCAAGCTCGATCCGGAATCGAACGTGCAGTTCGGCGAAGGCGGCGCCGGCACCTTCTCGGACGGCAAGCTGCACAGCCAGATCAAGGACCCGAAATTCCACGGTCGCAAGGTGCTCGAAGAGTTCGTCAAGGCCGGCGCGCCCGAAGAAATCATGTACCTCAGCAAGCCGCACATCGGCACCTTCCGCCTGGTCGGCATGGTCGAGCACATCCGCGAACAGATCATCGCGCTGGGCGGAGAGATCCGCTTCTCGGCCCGCGTCGAAGAAATCCTGCGCGAAGGCGATGCCGAACAGGGCAAGGTCACCGGGGTGAAGCTCGCCAGCGGCGAAATCATTGCCACCAGCCACGTGGTGCTGGCGGTGGGCCACAGCGCGCGCGATACCTTCCAGATGCTGTTCGACAAGGGCGTGTATGTGGAGGCCAAGCCGTTCTCGATCGGCGTGCGCATCGAGCATCCGCAGTCGATGATCGACAAGGCCCGCTTCGGCAAATTTGCCGGCAACCCGATCCTGGGCGCGGCCGACTACAAGCTGGTACATCACGCCAGCAACGGCCGGGCGGCCTACAGTTTCTGCATGTGCCCGGGCGGCACCGTGGTCGCGGCCACGTCGGAAGAAGGCCGCGTCGTGACCAACGGCATGAGCCAGTATTCGCGCAACGAGCGCAACGCCAACAGCGGACTCGTCGTCAACGTCACGCCGGAAGTCGATTTCCCCGGCCATCCGCTCGCCGGGATCGAATACCAGCGCCAGTGGGAAAGCAAGGCGTTCGTCGCTGGCGGCAGCAACTACAACGCGCCGGCGCAGCGTGTGGGCGATTTCCTCGCCCGCCGTCCTTCCACGCATCTCGGTCACGTGATCCCGTCCTACACGCCAGGCGTGACGCCGGCCGATCTGCGCCAATGTCTGCCGGAGTTCGTGGTCAAGGCCATTCGCGAGGCGCTGCCGGCGTTCGAGCGCCAAATCAACGGTTATGCCATGGACGATGCGGTGCTGACCGGTGTGGAAACGCGCACCTCGTCGCCAGTGCGCATCAAGCGCGGCGACGATTTCCAGAGCATCAACACGCGCGGCCTGTTCCCGGCCGGCGAAGGCGCAGGTTATGCCGGCGGGATTTTCTCTGCTGGCGTCGATGGCATCAAGGCAGCGGAAGCCGTGGCGCTCGACATCACCGGCGGCAGTGCGGCCACCGGCGGTGCACGCAAGGGCGAAGACTGGAGCTGATCCGCGACTCTCGGCAAAACGGCCACCCCGATTGGAGTGGCCTTTTTTAATTCGCCCATGCGCAGTCCGCAAGCGGTTTGCCGCAGAGAAGGCCCAGCGCCCCTCCCCGTTCAAAACGACAGTGCGCTGCCCGCTGGCAGCGCTTGCGGCGCTGCGCCGGCGCGGAACGCCATCGCGGGATAAGGTCCGTGCAAACTCGCCTGATTGCGACGCACTTCCAGCCAGTCGCCTTCGGGCAGGCCGAGCACGTGCATCTGCGGATTGGCCACCAGCAGTTCGGCGATTCGCTGGTCGCGCGTCTCGCCCTGATGCCCGACCGGCAAGGCATTGGTGTAGTGCGGGTTGATCTGGAAGTCGATCAGCCCGAGCGCGGCAAAACCGCCCGGATCGGCAATCGGCATGTCGTTGGTGGTGCAGATGGTCGGGCAAGCGAGATTCGCACCGGCGCTCCAGCCGATATAGGCTGCCCCGGCACGAACCCGGGCCGCGATGGCGGGCAGCAAACCCTGTTCGCGGCAAACCTTCAGCAATTGAAACGTGTTGCCGCCGCCGACAATGATCGCCTCGGCTTGGGCAACCGCCGCGCAGGGATCGGCCACCGCATGCGCCGATTCGATCTCCAATCCGAGCGGGGAGAAAGCGTCCCACACTTTGTCCGTGTATTCATCCCAGCCAACGGTCACCCCGGCATAAGGAATGAACAGCGTCTTTTTCCGGTCACGCAGCATGACACGGGCCGGTTCCAGCGCATGGGTCAGATAGCCGCCTTCCGGCGTTTTCGAGTTACTCAGCAACAAGAGTTCCATGAATTTCCTTTCAAACCAACTCAGCTAACAAGCGCGCAACCAGCGCATTCGACAACAGCACCGGCAGACCGCTGGCTTCGCGCGCCACTTCACGATGACGCTCGGTAAAGCCCATGCAGTCGAACAGCAGTATTTCCGCGCCGCGTGATTTCAATTCCAGCGCGGCACGCGCCACCGCATCGACCCCGTCGGCATACGGGGAGGCCACCGCGTACAGCGGGGTGCGCGCCAGTGGTTGCCACTTGCGCGCTTCGCTATTCATCTGCGCCGGCAAAGGCACCACGACGCCGACCTGGTGCGAGTTCACCAACGAAGCGACAACAGGAGGGACCAGATGATCAGGCTCGATCAGCCAGGCTTTCCTGCAAGCCAGGCCCTCGAACTCCCCAGTGCAGAGCAGGACGATCAGACTGCAGCCGTGCGCTTCGAGCAGATCCAGCTTTTCCTGCAGGACGACGCGCACTGCCGGTTTTCCGAGAACCACCGAGCTGCCATCGAGCAGCCGCGTGGTCAGTACCGCATCGCCGGGGCGCGGCGTGAAGCGGGCCGCGATCTCTTCCTTGCTCAGACCGTCCAGTACGCCGAGGTGCAGGCTCACGCGCTCGGGCAGATGCGCATTCAGGATCGGCGTGATATCGGCACGCGGCGCCTGGCCGATGGTCAACGTCCCCAAAAAATGGGCCGCCATTATGCTGTCTCCTCGACCCGCTGGCGTTGTTGCAGATGGGCGAGCGAACCGTACAGCGCCAGCAAGCGTGCATATTCTTCCCGATCAAAAAAGCGGCAGGTACCGCGCGTGAATTCCTTGGCCACTTCGACGACGAACTTGGTGGCCGCGGCAATATCGACCTCATGGCTGGCCCCGGTACCGCAGCCCGGCACGGCGCTCTGGGCGCTGATCGCCACGCCGACCACCGGCGCCGTCGTGGCCACCGAAGGTTGCAGGATGCTGTTGATATGGAACACGTCATTGCCGTAGGGGGTGATGTCCTGCGTGGTGATCGGGAAAGTGACCGGCAGCTGGCCGCTGGTCATTTCCATGATGCGCAGCAGGTCTTCCGATACGCGCAGGATGTAGCCCTGCTTCACCGTGGGCGAGATCGCGTAACCCTTGTGGTTCAGGATGCGGTTGCCCTTGGTGGTATCGATCGACAGCACGGCATCCATCTCCGGAGACACTTCGTGCTCGTTCATGTCCTCGGTTTCCACCGGCGAATCCATGAAATCGACCGGCTCGTGCGGGCGGGTCGGCGCATTCGGGCAAATCTGCGTGGTCAGGATCACATCGCCGGGCAGCACATCGCCCTGCGATTGCATGTGCGCGAGTTTCAGCGCGGCGGCCATCGCAGCCACCGCGCCATCTGCGTCCGACACCATGCCGATGCGGCTCGGCCGCGCGCCGATGCCACCCAGCCGGCCAACGATACCCAGGGTCGGCGCCGAGCCGCCGCCCTGCTTGCCGTGCGAACCGCGAATCACCACTTTCACGAAATCGGTCCGGCCTTTGTTGCCGTTGATTTCCGTCACGCTGATCGCCGCCATCGGATAGTTTTTCAGCAGGTTGACCACGCTCTGGCCGCTGGCATAGGCACTGTCGAAGGCTTCAAAAACCTGCAGCGTCTGATAAAGACTCATGGGAATACCTCAACTTTGTTTAGACAGAATGGGTCGGGCGCTACTCGATCCCGGCCAGAGAATCATTTGCCTGCAGGTTTTGTCGCCAGCAGGGAATTGAAAAATCCGAATAACGCATCGCCGGCAATCACGCCCGCGGCAAAAACTTCCATCTGGTTGCGGGCTTTGTCACCGGCGAACCTGACGATGAGCAGGCGCAGTGCAATGCCGACCATGACGGCCCAGCCGGCTTTGGCATTGAAGATCAGGAGGCCAGTCGCCAGCAGTACGCCCAACTGGCGTTTCGATCCGCCAAGCAACTGGATCAGCGCTCCCGGAATCGCCCAGATCAGCAGCGCTTTTGCAATATCCGCCGAGACACCGGCCTTGATGGTGGCGACATAGACCTTGGCCACCGGCGGCACCAGTCCTTGCAGGAAATACCCGTTGTAGGTCAGCAGGACCACCGGAATGGCAACCACGAAAGCGATCAGGGCGGCAAAGAGCTGCTGGCGCCGGCCATTCATTTCGAAAGCCATATCGGCACCGTTGCCGCGCAACATGTAGCCCGCCTTCAGGTCATAGCCCATGTCGGCAAACGCCGGCCCGGTCGCCACGGAAAAACCGCACAGCATGGCCAGCGCAACCGGAGGGAAACCGATCAGCAGACCAATGACCAACGTGATCAGCGCCACGGCGAAAGCCGGAAACCAGCCCGAATGCATCGCCGCCAGACCCACGATCAGCTCATGAACAAATGCCGCAAAGGCCGCATACAGGACAAAGGCCAGCAGCATGCCCGGCGACATATCGCTGTAGAGGCCGCCGCCCAGGGCAATCAGCAGCGCCAGGCCGATATACCCCAGCGACCCCAGTTTCAGCGAACCGATAATCGCCTTTTGGCTGGTTTTCTCGGCATTCGCCTGCAGGGTGGATTGCGTCTCCGCTGCGACGCGCTTTTTGCCACGGATCAGTGCCACGACCTGGAACAAGGCCACCAGACCGGCCCCCACCATGACGCCGTGCGGAATGTAGAGCTTGCTGATGTCGAGGCCGAACAAGGGCTGGGTATAGCCGCGCAGCAGCAAACCCACGCCGAACATCGCCAGTGCCCAGATATTGCCGATGAAAGCAGTGCCGAAAGCCGACATCGGAATCTTGAACCAGGAGCCCAGCGCGCCCAGCGCGATCCCCAGACCGAGCAATTTGGCCTGGCTGCCGCCTTCGTCGCCGGCCTTGATCGCCTCGGCCGCAGCCACGCCCGGCGGCCAGGTTCCCGTCGCCGGGAAGACATTGGTCCCGAACATGCGGTAGAGCAGATAGCCATCGAGCAGCATGGCCAGCGAAACGCCGATAAACATCGGCATGATCAGATCGGGGCGACCGAACAGAAAGGGAATGCCGATCGGCAACAACAGACTGTTGGCCGCGCCGAATGTCGCGGCGGAAATCGTACTCTGCGCCAGGTTCTGCACATGCACGGAACGGAAACGGGCAAAGAATTGCAGCGGCAGCCGGGCCAGGATCATCGCCACCAGGGCCCCGATAATCGAGGTATTGGGCGTCACCCCGAGCGTGGTCAGGAGCTGGATGGCGATAATGGCGCCAAACAGACTCAATGCCACCAAAAACATGAAAGTGCCGGGCTCGAAGCTGCTTGGGTGCTCTTTGCTAGCGGCGCTGGCGCCTTCCCGGCCTGCCACCCCGTCAACCGTGGTTGATGCGATATTGCTCATGATTAACTCCTGAAAAGGTCATATCAAGAAAAGCCCGGGTTCAGCCCCTCCTGATCGGCCATCAGAAGGTCATCACCCTGCGTTCACACTCCAGTGGTTATCCCCCACCTTTCTGCCAATCTGGCTCGCCTGCTCCAGCAGCAAACCCGCCAGCCGCTCGAGTTCTGCGTCACAGGCCATCGCGGTGGGAAACGTAAGGCAGAACGCCATCGAATCCCCGCTTTGCGGATCGCGGACCGCACAACTCACCGATCCCACCCCCGGCACCGCCTCATCAATCGCTACGGCCCAGCCTTGTTGACGCACCTGTTCCAGCCGTTCCATCAGCTCCGGCAGCGACCGGGGCGATGCGGGTGAAACCGATTCAAGCCCGCTGGAAAAATCCTTCGCCAGTTGCACATCGTCCATCCTGGCCAGCAGCGCCCGACCGGTCGATGTGGCCCAGGCAGGCGAACGACTGCCCGGATTGGTCATGACCCGCAATGCATGCGCGCCGGGTACCACACGC
>JARLJJ010000179.1 GCA_031291275.1 Formivibrio sp. | reverse complement strand
TCTCCGGCATCAAGAGCAAGGAATACAAAGGCGGGCAATACAACGAACTCTTGTTCGACGACACCACCGGCGAAGTGCGCACCAAGTTATCCTGCGAGCATGCCAAGACCCAACTGAACCTCGGCTACCTCACCCACCCCAGAACCGAGGGCAAAGCCGAACCCAGAGGCGAAGGCGCGGAGCTGCGCACGGATGCCGCCGCCACCATTCGCGCCGCACAGGGGCTGCTGCTCAGCACCGATGCAAGAACTGGCGCCAGCGATAACCAGCTCGCGCGCGGCGAACTGATCAACCACCTGCAAACCGCACTGGCACTGCTCAAAAGCCTGGGCGACAGCGCCGAGACTTGCCATGCGTTCAAAACGGAAACCGATAAACAGAAAGAGCTGAACCAGCAACTGACTGATTGGGAAAACGGCAGCAACACCGCCAAAGGCAAGCCCAACGGCCAAAGCCCGATCATCGCCCTGAGTTCCCCCGGCGGCATCAGCAGCGCCACCCCGAAAACCACCACGCACTTTGCTGGTGAGCAGCTCAACCAGATTGCCGGCCAGCATATCCAGCAAACCGCCGGTCAGCAGATCAAGCTCAACGCCGGCCAAGGCATCAGCCTGTTCAGCCAGAAAGAAGGCGTAAGGCTGATTGCGCATGAAGGGCAGTTCCTCGCCCAAGCGCAAACCGACGATATGGCGATCAATGCACAGAAGGGCATAAAAATCACCTCGTCCAGCGAAGGCATTGAAGTGGTGGCGGCCGATAAGCTCACGCTGGTCATCGGCAGCGGCAGCTACATCACACTGGGCGGTGGCAAAGTGGAATTCGGTTGTCCGGGAACGTTCAACGTAAAGGCTAGCAATATTGCTTGGGTGGGGCCGACGACGCTCAGCCGGGAACTCAACAAAATGCCCAAGCTGGCTTTTGACGATGAATACATCATTCGCCACCGGGCCACGGGCAAGCCCATGCCCAACACCAAGGTCGAAGTGGTACGGAAAGATGGATCAGTGATCCGTTATGTGACGGATGCTACCGGCAAGATTCCCATGCAGAAAAACTCCTCGATAGAACAACTACGAATTCGAATTTTGGGTCCGGCCAACCAGAAATAAGGAAATGGCAATATGTTGCAAGTACAGGAAGTTAACCATTACGCCGTTCAGCTAGATGAAAAGGGACAGCCGTATACCGATGTCGCGCTGACTTCCACCGACAACACCACAAGCAAAAATGTTCTGGCACCTGCCAACCATATTATTCCTATCGTCTTCATTCCAGGAATCATGGGTACCAATCTTAAGAACAACGCTGATGGCAAGCCGGTTTGGCAGCCGCCCAGTACGGATGGAATCCTGCCAACTCTGGATGCGATTCTCCAGTTACTGAAGTACGCAGTTAAATCCGCGAGTGATCGCCAGGAAGAGCTCAACGCTGACAAAGTTGGGCTTTACCTTGATGGCCCCATCGATCCGGGGATTTCCGGGTTAAGCAAAGATATCTGTCGTCAACGCGGTTGGGGTGCGCTAATGCGCGCCAGCTACCACCCAGTCATGGGGCAATTGCAACACCACTTGAATAACATCATGGAACTGTGCCAACTTCAGGGTTGGTGGCAGACCAACAAGGAAGCTACTGCTGCGGATTATGGCGATATTCTCAATGGCGGCGCACTGACAGAAAACGAATTGATTCATGCTGCGCATTACCGTTTTGAAGTCTGGGCTGGCGGTTACAACTGGCTCAAATCCAATGGCGACTCTGGCAAAGCCATCCAAGAATACATTGAAAAAACCGTCTTGCCTTTTTACAAAGGAACCGCCGAAAAAGTGATTGTGGTTACCCACTCCATGGGTGGATTGGTTTCTCGCGCACTGACAGAAGTGGTCAAATCTAACCTGGTTCTCGGTGTGGTGCATGGTGTGCAGCCAGCCAGCGGTGCTCCGGCCACTTACAAACGCATCCGGGCCGGGTTTGAAGGACCGGATCAACTCATCCTTGGCCGCGATGCCGCGGATTGCACCGCTATCATGGCCAATGCGCCCGGCCCGCTGGAATTACTACCCTTTGCCGATTACAACCAGGGCAAACCCTGGCTCAAGGTGCGCGACAAGCACAGCAAGTCAGAAAAACCATTGCCTGTTAACGATCCCTATCAGGATATTTACATGTCAGATAAATGGTATGGGTTGATTCCAGTAGCTAATGAAGGACTGATGGACCCGGCAACAATTGTCAAACCGGCGTTACCCATGGGCAGATCTTTACGAACAGAATTTAAACGCCGTATTGGTGATGTTATGAATTTCCATCGGTTAATTTCTGAGCAATATCACAAATTAACCTATGTCCATTACGGTGCAGAAACCAGCAGAAAATGTTGGCTTGATGTGTTTTGGGAAGGCTCGCCAGGAGACAAAGATATCGGCGATTTCAAATGCTTGCATGACGATCTCAACGATACGATTACATTGGATGGCAATCTCAAACTAACCATTGCCGCCCCCGATGCTGCAGGCGATGGCACTGTGCCACTTGTATCAGCTCAGGCTCAAAAACTCGCTAAGGGAGATCGAATTAAAGCCGTGTTTGAACATGGAACAGCGGGACAAGGCCAGCACAATACCGCCAAAGGCTACGACCACCAGTCCAGTTACAACGATCCGCGCAGTGTATATGCCACGCTATACGGCATTATCAAGATTGCACAAGAAGCCAAATGGGCAACCTCATGACCAGCATTACAAAAATAATCACATCTCTATTTTTGACTATTTGCTTCCTGCTTCTGACAGGCTGCAGCAGCGTTCAAGGATCACAACAAATGAAACTCGATACTTCCAATTGGCAACCTTCCTGTTTTGGGCGCTGGCAAATTTCTTTGCAAGCTGAAGCAAAAATCACAGAAAGCTACGAATGGGGTGACACACGCGATAGAAATGGTCAATTGGTGTATCAACCCAAATTCAACAAAGAATTGGTCAAGATCGAGGCCGACAAGCGAGAAACTGAATTGCGCAGCCAAAAACATCGGACCAAAGGTGACATGCTGTTGCGTCGAATAGATCAACCCAATGGAGGAAGAACCTTGATGTTTTGGAGTCGGCCATATTCGGACATCATGTATCAACTCGATAGCTGGCTGATTACGCCTGAAGGTAGCGTATATACATATAAAAGCGAACTGGCACATGAGATGTTCGACGAAAAATTCATCCGCGAGAAAGAAATCTATCTCGCCCAAAACCTCCGCTCACGCAAGGCGCACCAACTCCCGCCCGCCCCGGCTTTTTGCGTAGAAAACGGCATGGTGATGGGAACAAAAAACACGATTGAAATTGTCAGGAACTATATTTTGTTTCCAGCGTTGCCTGGGCTTTCCCTGGACTTCTCAAGCACCATCATTGGCAAAAAACAGCCGTCATTGCTGGAGCGAACCGGCGGACTGGGTCCGCGCTTTGCATCATTACTCACGCATTCCAGTACCTTGCGGCGCGGCACGCGGCAAATCGGGAATTTGAAGGCGGAAGAATTGGCGCTCAAGATTCAGTCGGATGGCAAAGTCGTACATAGCTTTACCCTGAACATTCCAGGCCAGATTGATTCCGTTCTTGCACCGGAGCTCAATCTGTACCTGAACACCGATGTGCGGGACAGTTCGGGACAAGTGATCGGCACCCCCTTCGCCAGCGACGAAGACGCCCTGGCCTTCTGGGACGCGCTGGTTTCCGGGCTCAAGTTGCATCATTAAACCTTGACGATGCGCGACAAAAAAACGCCCGTCAGGCGATTCCGGGCATTTTCCGGAATCAGCATGACGGGCAAGACGCGCACAGCAAGGTACGACAAAGGACAACAAAGGAGTACTTGGGCACGGGACTGCCCGGGATCAAGCTCCGGGCAGCGCGTTATTGGTTTACGTTCGGCATGCCGAACGGGTTCGGTCAGACCGGCAGCGGTGCGTGGCTGTAGCAGCCTTTCGGGCAAACGCGCGAGCAGCTGCCGCAGCCGATGCAATCGCCTTCGTTCACGATGTCCATCACCATGGCGAGGCTATCGCAATCCTCGTCATCCTCGGTCATCTGGTGCTCGACCAAAGTCAATACATCACGCGGGCAGGCTTTGAAGCAGCGGCCGCAGCCGATGCACAGCGCCTTGTTGATGGCAGTCACAAAGTCAGGAACCCAGTCGCCGCCGGCACGGGTTTTTCCGGTCATAAAAGACATGATTGATTCTCCTAAGGGGTCAAAGATTGGCTGCTTCGGGGTATTTGCCGATCAAGCCGACAGCTACCGCGAGCAATTTTTCTGCTTCAGCCTGCATGGCTTGTGCAGTTGCAAAGCCGAAGCGTCCCGCGTCACGCACGGTTTTATCGAGCACCACCAGGCGCCCGACAATCAGCACCACACGGCCAAACCCTTCGTCGTTTACGTTGACGATAGAGCTAACCATCTGGCCGCACTCACCCTCGATCAGGATGGCGAGTGCCTGGTAAAACAACTGCAGTCTCAGCAGCACTTTGTCATCGACAACACAGCCTGCTTCAAAAGTGCGCTTCCTGAAATACGGCTCCATCAAACGCTCATGGCTCCAGCCATCACGCACACCGTACTGGTCAATCGCCTTCACTTGACGCAACATTTCCTGCATGAAGGCTGATTCATAAATGCCGGGATTGGCGACTTCTGTCATGGGTCATTCCTCCGTTTTTTGAATTGAAATCGACGCGGGTGCTTGTTGAAACAATTGCAAGGGGGTCGAAACATGCCGGGACAGCCTGCCAGCCAGTAAAAACCCTGCGGCCATGCCAACCAGGGCACCCAATATGGCGGCGACATCACCCAACCAGGCACTCAGCAACAACCCTGAGATAAAACCGGTCAAAGGAAGCCCGTACATCAACAGGGCGGCCTGCCAGACTGCTTGCTCCGGCATGGAAACCGCCACGGTTTCGCCTGTTTTAAGCGGGATATCGGTCGCCAGCCAGACATGCTGGGCTCGCCCGGTTTCCTGCCGGCTGCCGCAACGGTGGCTCTCCGCACAGGCCGTGCAGGCATTTTGGCGCGTCACGGCAAGCTCAACCTTGCCATCCACCCGGCTCAAAACTTGTGCGTTGGCAAAGCGGCGGTCAGGTGTGGAACATGAAGTGGCAGCATTCATTCTTTCCACCCCTCATCCAGAAATTTGTCGAAACGCGCAGTGTTTTCGTCACTGCTTTTGGGGCCAATTCCCAACTTTCCTGCCAGCCAATCGGCAAGCAACATGCTGATGCTGACGCCTTCCGGCACACGGACTGCCTCAACCCCGGCAGCACGCAACTGGCGCAAAGCGCCTTGTCCGATGGCAGTACAAAGCACGACCCGGCATTCCTTCAAGGCATTGATGCGCTCAGCCAGGCGACCGCTGTCGTGGCCCTCGCCCGTCGCACAAGAAATGATGGCGCAATGGCGCGGCCCTTCCGGGTCCAGGGCGAACACATGAAAGCGCGCTGCGGCGCCAAAGTGTTCGTCAACGATCCGGCCATCGTTACTGGCAAAGGCGAGTCGCATGCTTCTGACCTCCCTCTCCGGAACCAGGCTCAGCGTTGACGTTGTTGCGGAAGCGTGAAACGTATGGGGCTGGTTCAATGGCGTGTTCATGATGTTCCGTCCACAGATTCGCAAGATCGAAATAAGCCTGGCGCGCGCCACGGTAGCCGAGCCATACGTGCTGGAAACCGCCCAGCCAGTCGTACTGCGGGAAGCCGACCCGCAACAACGGTGTTTTCAAACGCGCCGCGATGGCTGCGCCATGTGAATTGGTCATCAGCAGCTCGGCACCGGCTGCACTGGCTTCGTCTTCCCAATCCTGCAAATCCCCCACCGTAATCTGGCCGATCGGCAATTCGCTCAGCCAGGCCGGCTGCGACGGGCAGACCGCACTGACCGGAACCGCGCCAACTTCATTCATCAGCCCGGCAAGCTGGCCCAAATGATCCGGCTCAACGGCAAGAGCCACCTTGGCGCCGGTCAGCATGAAATGGCAATCCAGCAGTGCGTCCTGCAGTTGCTGGCGTTGCCGGGTGTAGCACTTGGGTACCGGCCGGCCGGAAAGCTCGGCCAGCGTCATCAACAATTGATCGGTGGCAACCAAGCCCAGGCACTGGT
Source organism: Formivibrio sp. (assembly GCA_031291275.1). GTDB lineage: Bacteria > Pseudomonadota > Gammaproteobacteria > Burkholderiales > Chitinibacteraceae > Formivibrio. The sequence continues at coordinate 18,092 of JARLJJ010000179.1, read as the reverse complement.
CGAACTGAATGCTTGGCACGCCGGTACGGGCCGCCAGCAGATCGCCCGCCGAGCGCAGACTGCGGCCGAATACCAGCGTGGCGAGCGCGTTGCCCAGGTTTTCAATCGCAGCTACCGATACCCCGCCCTGGCTGACCGGATTCAGGCGTTTTTCGCCCAGATGGCCATCAAGCGAGGCTGCCAGATCAGGCAACATGACCGGGTTCAGTCCGAAAGCTTCGACCATCTCGGCCAGGGCTTCCTGATCACCGGGCGTCATCCAAGCCGGGCAAAGCAAATTGAGATTGCAGGCCGTTTTACGTTCGGTAGTGCTGAAGGTCTTTTCAGAAACCAGCTGGTCAATCAGGCAATACAGCGCTTCGGCAAATCCTTGCTCGAATCCGCCGCGAAAATCGGGCGTGCTGGCCCAGACCACGCGGTTTTCGGCATATTGCGGATATTGGGCACGGAAGGTCTTGATTACCCGCGCCACGTCGGCACCCTGCGTTTCCGCGAGGCCGGAAGTTGCCACGCCGATCAGTTCCGGCTTTTGTTTGCCGCAGAGCAGCGCCAGCGCTTCGATCAGGTTTTCATCGGCATTCATCACCGTGGCAACGTGATCCATGGCCGTGGTCTGCAGCGGAATCGGCTCGCGAAAATGACGGACGAAAAAAACCTTGGCGAATGCCGAGCAGCCTTGCGCGCTGTGCAACAACGGAATCGTGCGCTCGATACCGAGATAGGCCAGCGCCGCGCCCATGAACGCGCTGCTCTTGAGCGGGTTCACGGCGAGCGGTTTGGAGGATTTGTTGATGATAGCCATGTCATGCCTCCCAAGGCGCGGAACTGCGAACCAGCGGCCAGATCGGGCTGGTCGTTGCATTCACCAGGCGTTGTGCCAGCGTCACCATGCCGGTATAGCCGGCAAACGCAAATTCGCGTTCCTGGTTCACATCGAGAAAAGGAATGCGCGCCTTCAAGCCGGTATAAAGGTTGCGCCCGCCAGCGATCAGGATATCGGCCTGGTATTGATCGACCAGGCTCACCAGCTCGGCCGGCGTGCCCTCTTCGATCATGTGTGCTTCATCGCCCATCAAATCGCGGATGCGTGACTTGTCGGCTTCGGTGGATTTCTTGGTGCCGGTGGCCACTACCTCGATACCCAAGTCTTGCAGTGCCGAAACGATCGACCACGATTTCACACCGCCGGTATACAGCACGGCTTTCTTGCCGGTGAGGATCGCGCGATACGGTGCCAACGCCTCATCGAGCTTGGCCTCTTCGCGGGCGATCAAGGCTTCGGTGCGTGCAGCCAGATCGGGGTCGTTCAGCAGTCGGGCGAAATCGCGCAGCGACTGCCCCATATCGCGCACACCATAGAAACTGCCCTCGAACCAGGGCGTGCCGTGACGTTCCTGCAACTTGCGCGCCACGTTCTGCAACGCTTTCGAGCACACCAGCATATTGGCTTCGCCGCGGTGCATGGTCTGCAGTTCGGCAAAGCGGCTGTCGCCGGCCAGCGTCGAGAGCACGCGCAGGCCCAGCTCGTCGAACAGCGGCATCACATGCCAGAGTTCGCCGGCAATATTGAATTCACCGATCAGGCTGATGTTATGAACACCGGCCGGAGCCGGTTCGGGTTCGCGGGTGCCGATCACATATTTCAGCAGCGTTTCGCCCGCGATGCGATTGCCCAGATTCTTGCTGCCGTAAAAGCCGGCACAATCGACCGGCACAATCGGCACGCCGAATTTCTCTTCCGCCGCTTGGCAAACCGCAGACAGGTCATCGCCGACCAAGGCGGTCACGCAAGTGGCGTAAACAAAAATCGCTGCGGGATGAAAACGCTCAATCGCCTGCTTGATACCGAGGAACAAACGCTTTTCACCCCGGCCCATGATGATGTCCTGCTCGGACAGATCGGTTGTCAGGCCGTAGCGATAGAGTCCAGGTCCGGTGGTGCGGGCACCGCGGCTATCCCAGGAGCTACCGGCACAGCCGATGGGACCATGCACGATATGCGCAGCATCGCTGATCGGCAGCAAGGCAATCTGCGCCCCATCGAAAGTGCAGCCCCCCGCCGTAGCGCCCGGCTTGGGACGCGAACAACCGGCTTTGGGTTTGGCGGCATGCTGATGTTCGCAAGCCGGCTCGGTCATCAGTGCGGTGAGGTCTCGGGCGTTCACGATGTCATCTCGATAAGGTTTGCCCTATTTGTATCAAGATGCGTGCCAAGGAATCCAAACCCCTTCAAAACCGGGAGAAAACCAGGCATTCCAACGGCAGCGGATAAGGTCTTTGCCGCGTTTATGCTCAGTAAAGCCTAGGGTTCAACCCTTTTTCCTTGCCCTGCAGGTGGATGGCGCCCCTTGGCGACAACACACGACTCAGCTCACTGTTCCAGCAAAAATACCAGGCAAGTTGTCGCAGTCACGACAAGAGATCCGTGGTTTTGTTGGATTTTGTATGCCGACGCTTTCACGCAAACAAAAACGCATGAAGTCGTGGTTATAAACGGAGCAGGAATGGTCGTTCTGATGGATGCCTTTTGATAGATCAAAAAGCGTTTCGCTCCACGCCCGAGAAAAGTTCGGCTAGATCCAGGGCTGGATAACGCAGAATCCTGATAGTCCGTATCGTGCAATGCGTGGTTGGACTGCGCTCTGCCAACAGCGAAAAAAGGGGGTTGTTGCTGTCACTCAGGGGTCTGGGCTAAAGGATGGCCACGTACCCTTTGCAGTCAAAAGCCACAATGAAAAAGTCCAAGGGTAGCGTGTGAAACGCGCAGCGTTGCGCGCGGAATTGGCGGTTCAAATTATCACCGAGACATCCCGAAACATCATTCCGCGTTCGCAAGCGTACCGCTTGCAACCCCTGCACATTGCGCAGGCTACGCTTGCTGATTAGCATGGAGAGAATAGCATTCGGAAAAACACGCGCGTTTTTGTTTCGAGTACGCCAAAATCGAGATTTTCGAAGTGCCACTTGAATATCGGCTTGGCTGGCCGTTTAAGGTCTTGGCTGTCAATAGCATCATTTTCATTGAAAATCTGATCAATAAAAACAGTATCTTCGAGTCTTGGGTCGAGCCTCGTTATTATGTCGTCGCAGCTGTTGGCATAAATGACTAACTCCATCGGATGGCCGGATGACATCGTTGGGAAGGCCAAATAGGCAGTGTCCAGCGGCAACTGACTTTGGATATAACGATTGCTTATTTCGAACAGCCGCGACCACTCGGCAGACCCAATCTTGAACGCGTCATGGTCAGAAATAGCGATAATTTTAAACTCTTGATCAGTAACATCTGCGAACACGAGCCGACTACTACGGCCTCGTGGATTGGTGCTAGTCATCGCTCCAAAGTGAAAGTGATGCAAGCCCATTTTCGTCAAAACTCCGTCCTTTTCATATCGACGCTTCTCTATCGATACTTCTGGCATAGCGAAACCAAGAGTGTTTACTAGTGAGGATAAATGGGGTGTCAGATCCTGGCCGCGTTCGACCTTGCCAACCAGCGGTTGGATCAGGGACTGGATTGTTGCGTAGTAACTTGGATCGACACCACCAGACCAAATCAATACTTTACGGGGCTTCTGAGGGACAAGGCGCATCTTCCATGTGAGGTAAATCAGCATTAGATGATGCGTACCAAAGGTGCGCATATGCGCCATCGTTGTCTTTGTATTTGGCACTTTAGGGATCGCCCCAATTAGCTCATTACGAAGTGTACGGACTCGTGACGAATAATTTGGATGCATATGAATAGGCCTATGAGTTTGGCCCCATTATAACTGCCAGTAGTAGTCTAAAAAATTATCCATCATTCTCCCGATTTTTGTGGTTGGCCTGATGTTAGAAGTAGTGAATGGTAGGGATGGCAGAGGACTGGAGACAGTCATGTCGTTCTTCTCGAACGTCCGCTTGTGCCTGGGACTCCCTACCGCCCAGTTTAGCCTGGCGACCGCAGTTATACCTTTAGCAGGCACAGTTCCACTGATTCAATTCCAACCTTGGCCACCACCTAGATTTGACTGCGAAATTTCCACGATCCAAGTTCAGATTGCACTTAGCCAAAATTTCTTATCTCACCCCTCTCCCCTGCGTCGAAGTTCATGCTGTTTTTCTTCTGGCAGCATCTTGGCATTTTGCAGACGAGTTTTGCGCGCACGCCCTTCGATGATCTCTTCGATAAACACGGGGCCATGGCAAGGCCATCAGATTCAAACTTCACACCCACAGCAAGTGCAAAAACAGGGAAAGACAATCCATCGCTATCTGCATGATAAAGCGCTCTTTTCTTCCACCCACACGCGGCGCCTCTCTCTTCACTTTTGATCATCAAATCCCATTCATCCCACCCGCACATAAACGGCGCGCAGTTTTTGCAAAAGGCACCAAAACCGTTCAGCAAACAGGGGAATTCAGCGTAAATCTGCAGTTTTAATCTGGCACGCTTCATGCTGTGGTGTTGATTGTTATTAACACAGGCGTAAATTAAAATGAGCACATCTAGCACTCTCAAACCTACGCTCAATACCTGGCAACTGTGGGGTATTGCCGTGGGACTGGTTATCTCCGGGGAATACTTCGGCTGGAGTTATGGCTGGGCGCAAGCGGGCACCATGGGCTTCATGGTCACCACCTTGCTGATTGCAGCCATGTATTCCTGCTTCATCTTCAGTTTCACTGAGCTGACCACGGCGATCCCGCATGCCGGCGGCCCATTCGCCTATGCCCGGCGGGCCTTCGGTCCCATCGGCGGGTTGATTGCCGGGTTTGCCACCCTGGTGGAATTCGTCTTCGCGCCACCGGCCATTGCCATGGCCATCGGCGCGTATCTCAATGTTCAATTCCCGTCTCTCGATCCCAAAATCGTGGCCGTGGGCGCCTATCTGGTGTTCATGACGCTGAACATTGTCGGCGTCAGCATCGCGGCGACCTTTGAACTGGTCGTCACGCTGTTCGCCATTTTCGAACTGATGGTGTTCATGGGTGTTGTGGCCCCCGGCTTCTCGGTCGAACATTTCGTCAAGGGCGGCTGGTCCGGACACGATGCGTTCAGCATGGCGGCGATCCCCGGCATCTTTGCCGCGATCCCGTTTGCGATCTGGTTCTTCCTGGCCATTGAAGGCGCTGCCATGGCCGCCGAAGAAGCCAAGGACCCGAAGCGCACGATTCCCGTTGCCTACATTACCGGCATTCTGACCCTGGTCGTATTGGCCTTTGGCGTAATGGTTTTTGCCGGTGGCGCAGGCGATTGGACCAAACTGGCCAACATCAACGATCCGCTGCCGCAAGCCATGAAGATCATCGTGGGCAGCTCCAGTGGCTGGTTGCACATGCTGGTCTGGCTGGGCCTCTTCGGTCTGATCGCCTCGTTCCATGGCATTATCCTCGGCTATTCACGCCAGATTTTCGCCCTGGCCCGCGCCGGTTACCTGCCGCCGTTCCTCGCGGCCATCCATCCGCGCTTCAAGACTCCGCACCGCGCCATTCTGGCCGGCGGCGTCATCGGTATTGCTGCCATTTTCTCGGACGAACTGATCAAGATCGGCGGCCAGACTTTGACCGCCAACATCGTGACCATGTCGGTATTCGGCGCCATCGTGATGTACATCATTTCGATGCTGGCCCTGTTCCAATTGCGCAAGAACGAACCGAATCTGGATCGCCCGTTCAAGGCTCCGCTGTTCCCGATTCTGCCTGCCATTGCACTGGGATTGGCCGGCCTGTCGCTGGTGGCCATGGTGTATTACAACCTGCTGCTGGCTGCAATTTTTGCCGGTCTGTTTGCAATCAGCTTTGTCTACTTCACCGTAACCAAGCACCACAGAACCGCCGCGGCAGGCGATGCCTTGCTCGAAGGTTCCAAAGCCTGATCTTTTCCAACAATTTGCAACGAGCGGGGCGCCATGCCCCGTTTGTTGCTACAAGGCAAAACCTTTTATTCACACAGCACTATCCCGCATCGATATGCCCCGTCTGATGGCAAGAGTATGGGCAGGGTTCAGACTACAACATCAGCAGGAAATATAAACACCCTATGAGTTATCGCGATCCGATTTTTCCAGGCACCCTTCGCCAGGCAACCCAAGCGGGCGCATCGTTTCATACTGCAAGCACCGCGCCAGCAATGGCGGACAACAATTCGGATGCCATCAACAAAACGCTGGAACAGATCAAGCATCTGGTGGCCCGGCTGGACCAGCGTTTTCAGGAAATCAGTTCCATCACCGGCGTGATCACCGGACTCTCCAAGCGCAGCAACCTGCTGGCCCTGAATGCGGCCATTGAAGCCGCACGCGCCGGCACGCAAGGACGCGGTTTTGCCGTGGTCGCCGACGAGGTACGCCGGCTTTCCGAAAATACCGCCACGGCAACCGCCGACATTTCAAAAATGCTGGCCTCGGTACAGGAAGAGAGCAAGCAGGCCGTGGTCCAGGTGGAACTCGCGGAAAGGGATTCCGCGCTGCAGATGGCGACCCTGCTCGCCGCACGCGATGCCGCCCGGCTGGAGCAACGCTTCCAGCGCATTGCCGTGGCCCTGGCCGGAATCCGGCATTTCATCGTCGGCAACAAAAGCGCCGGCTTGACGCCGCGGCGCGAGGATATCGATGCGCTGATGGCCGAGAGCCTGCGTGCCAATCCCGATTTGCTGGCTTTTTCCTGCGGCTGTGAGCCCAATGCGCTGGACGGGCAGGACGAGCAATATGCCAACCAAGCCCCCGGGCACGACGGAACGGGCCGTTACGTGCCGTACTGGAACCGGGGCAGCGGTCTTGTCGAAGTGGAAGCACTGGCCAATTACGATATTCCGGGCGAAAACGATTATTACGAGGTTCCGCGCAAAACCCGCCAGGACACCCTGATGGAACCTTACCGCTACCCGGTGGGCGGCAAGGAAGTCTTGATGACATCGCTGATGCTGCCCCTGCTGGTGCAGGGTATATTCATCGGCGTCGTAGGTGCGGACTATGCCCTGTCCCAGCTTCAGACCGAACTTGGCGCCAGCAAACCTTTTGGTTGTGGTTCGGTGGCGCTGCTTTCCAATCAAGCCACTTACGTGACCAATCCTGAAGCCGACAAACTCGGCCATGCGGCAACGGACCTGCCGCAAGAGGCGCGCACCGCCATCAGCCAAGGGAAACCTTATCAATATGTGGACGACAAGCTGATCGCCCGGGTATTTCAGCCACTGAATATCGGCGGCCATACGCCATGGTCGATGATGGTAAGGTTCGATTTACTCGAAGTATTGGGCCAGTCACGCAAGGCGGCATGAATTAACTCAAGCTCCCGGGCTGGAGCCGTCGGCACCGGTCGGGAGTGGTTCGGATAACATACAGCAGGAAGGCTCTACCATGGCATACGCACAGATTATCGGGACCACGCGCTATGCATTTCCCGATCTGAAAGACTTGTTGGCCAAGGCCACCCCGGAGCGTTCCGGCGATTGTCTGGCCGGCATTGCCGCACGCACGGCAGAAGAGCGCATGGCCGCAAAACTGGCGCTGGCAGCGGTTCCGCTCAAGACGTTCCTCAATGACGCCATCATTCCGTATGAAAGCGACGAAATCACCCGGCTCATCCTGGATGAACAGGATGCGCTCGCCTTTGCGCCGATCTCCCACCTGACCGTGGGCGACTTCCGCAACTGGCTGCTCGACGACGCCACCACCTCGGCGATGCTGAGCGCGGTCGCGCCCGGCATCACGCCGGAAATGGCCGCCGCCGTGAGCAAGATCATGCGCAACCAGGACCTGATCCTGGTCGCGCGCAAGTGCCAGGTGGTGACGCGTTTTCGCAATACCATCGGCCTGGCGGGCCGGCTGTCTGTGCGCCTGCAACCGAACCATCCGACCGACGATCCGAAAGGCATCGCCGCCTCGATGCTCGATGGCTTGCTCTATGGCAGCGGAGATGCCGTGGTGGGAATCAACCCGGCCAGCGACAGCATCGGCGCACTGACCACCCTGGTTTGCATGCTGGACGACGTAATCCAGCGTTACACCATCCCGACCCAATCCTGCGTGCTGACGCATGTCACCAACTCGATCCAGATGATCGAACGCGGCGCGCCGGTCGATCTGGTGTTCCAGTCGATTGCCGGCACAGAGCAGGCCAACGCCGGCTTCGGCATCAACCTGGCCGTGCTGGCCGAGGCGCACCAGGCGGCCTTGTCGCTCAAGCGCGGCACCGTGGGCGACAACGTGATGTATTTCGAAACCGGTCAGGGCAGCGCCTTGTCGGCCAACGCCAATCACGGCGTGGACCAGCAGACCTGCGAAGCACGCGCCTACGCCGTGGCGCGCAAGTTCAAGCCGCTGCTGGTCAACACCGTGGTCGGTTTCATCGGCCCGGAATACCTGTACGACGGCAAGCAGATCATCCGCGCCGGCCTTGAAGACCATTTCTGCGGCAAACTGCTCGGCCTGCCGCTCGGTTGCGACGTCTGCTACACCAACCACGCCGAAGCCGACCAGGACGACATGGATACGCTGCTCACGCTCTTGGGCACCGCCGGCATCACCTTCATCATGGGCGTGCCCGGTGCCGACGACATCATGCTCAACTACCAGAGCACCTCGTTCCACGATGCGCTGTACCTGCGTCGCGTCCTGGGCTTGCGCCATGCGCCGGAATTCGAGGCCTGGCTGGAAAAAATGCGCATCATCGATGCCTCGGGCAGCTTGCTGCAAACCACGGCGCGCCACCCGCTCCTGGCCTCGATGCTGCCAACACCGGAGGTCGCATGAGCGAAATCACCCGTCTTGATCCCTGGCAGGAACTCAAGCAATTCACGGCCGCCCGCATTGCCATCGGGCGCACCGGCGCCAGCCAGCCGACGGACGCCGTGCTGTCTTTCGGCGTTGCACATGCCCAGGCGCGCGATGCGGTGCACTTGCCCTTCGAAGTGGACAGCTTGCGCCAGCAACTGGAAGCGCTCGATTTCTCCACCCTGACCGTACACAGCGCAGCCGACAACCGCGGCATCTACCTGCGTCGTCCGGATCTCGGGCGCACGCTTTCAAGCGCCAGCGAGAACATGCTGGCCACGGCATCGGACAAGGGGCGGGATGTCGTCTTCATGGTCGGTGACGGCCTCTCGTCCAAAGCCATTCACCGCCATGCCGTGCCTTTCCTGGTCGAGGCCAGAAGCCGGCTGGAGCAAAGCGGTTTTTCAATCGGGCCGGTAGTGCTGGCCGAACAGGCACGCGTGGCGCTCGGCGACGGCGTGGGCGAAAAGCTGCAGGCGAAATTCGTCGTGGTACTGATCGGCGAGCGGCCCGGCCTGTCCTCGCCGGACAGCATGGGGCTGTACCTGACCTGGCAGCCGCGCCAAGGACGCATGGATTCGGAACGCAACTGCATTTCCAACATCCGCCCGGAAGGCTTGCCCTATCAGGACGCCGTCAAAAAGCTGGAATGGCTGATCAGGGAAGCAGACCGGCTGCAACTCACCGGTGTGGACTTGAAGGACCAGAGCGACCTGCTGCCTGCTGCCTAGAAAACGCCGGCCACTACAGTTCGTTAACGCGCTGGCGCAAATCCGGCAGCCTGGCCGGTTCGGCACCATAGCGCACGGCCAGGTAATCGGCAGTGATCGCCTCGATCTGGCCGGCCTGCGCCGGCAACGCGGCAGCGGCGCGACGGGCGAAGTCGAGCGGCCCTTCCTGAGCCTCTCGCACCACCCCGCGCGCAGCCAGTTTGCGGCAAAAACGCTGATAGGCCCGCGCGGCCGGGTCGCGCAGCGGCAGGCGGCGCGGCGACAGCGCCAGCAGCGCAAAGCCGCCAAGGATCAGTCCGGCGCCGCCCAGCAACCAGCCCAGATACTGCGCGCTCAAAAAATCATCAATACCGAGGCGGCGCAGAAAATCGCGCTGGCGCTCGGCATCGAAGCCGATCACCCATTGATTCCAGCCATTGACCAGCACATCCAGCTGCAGGCGCACGGTTTTGATCCAGTTGCCATCGCCGCGCAGCATCAGCGGCAGTTCATTGCCCTGCGCAATACTGCGTGCCAACCCGGTTTCGATCCGTGCCGGCGCGGCGGCGGCGGTCGGGTCCACGCGCTGCCAGCCCTGCCCGTCGAGCCAGACTTCGACCCAGGCATGGGCATCGGCCTGACGCACGATCAGGTAACGCCCCGCCGCGTTGTAGTCGCCGCCCTGATAGCCGGTGACCACGCGCGCCGGCACCCCCGCGGCGCGCATCAGGAAAGCAAACGCGCCGGCAAAGTGCTCGCAAAAACCCTGCCGCGTATCGAACAGGAACTGGTCGACCGTATCCGGACCGTTGAGCAGCGGCGGTTCCAGCGTATAGGCGAAATGGCCGTTGCGCAGGTAATCGAGCGCGCTGCGCACGCGCTGCGGCGGTGGCAGGTTGCGCCAGTTTGCCGCCAGCGCCAGTGCGCGCGGGTTGCTGCCTGGCGGCAATTGCAGGGCAAAGCGCACGTTCGGATCGGCTTCGACGCGCCAATTCAGGTAAGAAGTCAGCGTATAACGCCGGCGCTGGGTGACCGGCTCGGCAAAGACGGCCAGCAGCCGGCTGGCGAGTTGCGCGCCGGGCGGCAACCGGGTGGGCAGGTCCAGTGCCAGCAGCCAGCGTTGCTGGTTGGGCTCCAGCGTGATCGTGTACTCAACCGGCATGCCCGTGGCGCTGAATGCCGGGGCTCGGCCATAGCGCTGCGGCGACAGCCAGCCCCGCCCGTCAAAATACTCGAACACCGGCCCGCGCCAGTACAGCAGGGCATGGCGTGGCGGCGGCCCGCTGAATTCAACGCGAAAGGCGACGCTGTCATCCAGCGCAAGCTGGCTGACCAGACCCGGCTCCATGCGGTCGGCGGAAAGCCCGCTGCGCGCCACGTTCTCGGCCGGCATGCGCCACAGCGGCCCGGGCAGGCGCGGGAAAAGCACGAACAGCAACAAGGCCAGCGGCAGTGCTTCGAGCATCAGACGGGCGGCCTGGCGCAACGGCCGCCCCGGCGCGTCCTGCGGGCGCTGCAACGCCAATTGGCAGGCCAGCAGCGCCAGTGTGGACAGCAGCGCCAGCGCGAACATCCACGGCGATTGCGATTGCAGAAAAGACGCGCCGCTGCAGAAATAACCCAGCAGGAACAGGATATTCGCATCGCGTTCGCGCTCGCCGGCCTCCAGCAGTTTCAGCGTGACCAGACCCGCCAGCAGCGCCATGCCGCCTTCGCGCCCGATCAGCGTATGGTGTGCCTGAAAAACCAGAAAAATCAGGCTCGGCGCCAGGGCCAGCAATAGCCAGGAACGGATACGCACGCCGCCGGTCAGGACCTGCGCAGCACGCAGGGCGATCAGACCGACCAACACGGCAGCAAGCCAGAGCGGTTGCGCGGCTAAATGTGCGGACAATGCCAGCGCCGTGGCACCGGTCAACAGCAGCGCATTGCGCTTATCCGCCCTCATGGCGCGACTCCGTCGGCTGGGAACATTGCCAACGCGGCCAGGCAGGCAGCGCGGTGGGCAGCACCCTCATCAAGTGCGCGAAAAAAACCGGGCAGGCGCAAGGCGTAACGCTGGCCGCCGGCTTCGGCACGCAGAATCCAGGCCGTCAGGCGCGACAAGCGGGCTTCGGTGTCCAGCCCGACCAGCGTGTCCCAATCGAGGATCACCTCGCTCGCCTGCGGCGACTGGAAGGTTTTGGACAGCAATTGATCGCTGCGCGCGAGCTGCTTCCAGGCGATGCGGCGCGGCGAATCGCCCGGCTGGTATTCGCGCAATCCAGCGAAATCATCATCGCCGAAACCCGCCTGCATCGCGCCGCTACCGCTTTGTGCGCCGAGCGGCAGCGGTGGCGGATCGGCCTCGGGTTGCGGGTAGACCAGGCAATCGCCAGCGAGCGTCACATACGACCAGGCCACGAACCAGCCGGTCGGCGTGCGGCATTCGATCCGGCTGCGCGGCAGGGTCAGCCGGCCACGCCGCGCTGCCGCAATGCGCAGCGCCAGCGTGGCCTGCGCGCGCAAAGGCACGTCGGCTTCGCTGCGCTCGCCCATGGGCGAAATCAGTACCACGCCATGCCGCGCCCGTCCCCGGTTGTCACTCAGCCGCAGCGGAAACTGCGCCGATCCGCCGGCGAACACCGGTGTGGCCGGCGTCGCGGCGATCTGCAGCCCGAGCAGTGCGGCATAGGTATGCAGCAAGGCAGTAAGCGCCATACCGGCCAGCAGGAACGCGAAGAAGAAACCCAGGCTTAGCTGGTAGTTGATGGCGCCGATCAGCGAAATTACGACCAGCAGCGCAAAGCCCAGCCCCTTGCCGCTGGGAACGATATAGATACGCTTATGGATCAGCGTCAGCGTCTGGCTTTCGGTCGGATGGCGCCGCGACAGGAAAGCCTGCCAGCGCAGCCGCAACGGATTCATGGAATGGCGACAGCGGCAATCAGGCGGCGGGCCGCATCGGGGTCCGGGCGGCCGCTGCTGCGCAGCACCAGGCGGTGACCGGCTACGCCAGGAAATACCGCCTGTACATCTTCCGGGATCACCATGTCGCGCCCCGCCAGCCAGGCATGGGCGCGGCTGGCCTGGATCAACCCGAGCGCGGCCCGCGGCGAGAGGCCGTAGGCAAACGCCGGATCGCTGCGTGTCGCGGCAACCAGCGCCTGTACATAATCGACCAGCGCCGGACTCGTATGCGTTTTTTCCGCCGCCTCCTGCGCCGCGCCCAATTCGGCCAGCGAGAGCACGGCGGCCTGCTCGGACAGCAGCTTGCGCCGGTCCTCGCCCAACAGCAGCGCACGCTCGGCGCGTTCGTCCGGGTAGCCCAGTTCCAGGCGCATCAGGAACCGGTCGAGTTGCGATTCCGGCAACGGGAATGCGCCGATCTGCTGCAACGGATTCTGCGTGGCGATCACGAAAAACGGCTCGGGCAGTTCGTGGCTTTCGCCGTCGACCGTCACCTGCCGCTCGGCCATCGCCTCCAGCAAGGCCGACTGGGTTTTCGGCGAGGCGCGGTTGATTTCGTCGGCCAGCAAGACCTGGGCGAAAATCGGCCCCGGATGAAAACGGAAGCGCGCATCCTCGCGGTCGTAGATCGAAACGCCGGTAATATCGGCCGGCAGCAGATCGCTGGTGAACTGCACGCGCTGGAAGCGCAGGCCGAGCACCCGCGCCAGTGCATGCGCCAGCGTGGTCTTGCCCATGCCGGGCAGATCCTCGATCAGCAGGTGGCCGCGCGCCAGTAGGCAGGCCATGCACAGATGCAGCGCATCCTGCTTGCCAAGGATGATCTCTTCCAGCCGGGCAAGTGCCTGCCGGACGTGTTGCTGTGCGGGGACTGGGGACATGGCAGATTCTCCCGGATAACGCTTTTTATTCTATCGCCCGGCATGGAAAAAGCCGGTGCGTGTTGCGGGAAGGCGGGGAAAAAACCGGGAGAGGCAGGACCGCTATTCCTTGCCTTGCTCCCGTGGAACACGGTCAGCCGAACGGGCGGGCCTTCTCCAGCCGGTCTTCCATTTCGCAGATATACGCTGCCAGCGTATTCCCGGCTTGTTCGACCGACGTGCGCAGATCCCGTTCCAGCAGGTCCATTCTTGCCAGCAGCGCCGCCTTCGACTCGGCATCCTGGCTGGCCTGCCGTTTCAATTCGCCATCCAGGAAGGTGCGCAGCTCGGTAAAGCGCGAGGCCTCGGCCTGGTCCGCCAGCTTCCGATTGGCCTGTTGCTCCCGTGCATGACGGCGGGTTTCGAGAAGTACCGAGGTCTGCAAATAGACCACGAAGACCAGAAACAATGCCGTCAGAAAAGCCAGCATGCCCAGCATGACCAACCCGAGCGGGGCCTGAACATCGGCAACCCCCAGGGAGAGCGTCGTCGGCGCCATGAAGGCATGCCAATTGAGCGCCGCAAAGATGGCAATCAAGATCATGACCATCAACAGCAAAAATGTCCGTGCTTTCATATCGACCAGTCTCCTATGCCGATCTCGCGGCCAGTCATCATTTCACGCCTCAATGCCGCCCTCAAGAAGTGAGACTGACACATCCGGATGGCCTTCCTTTGCACAGTGAACTGCCTGCTGCAGGAACCCCATAGGCCATTATCCCCGTCAGAATCAATCTCACCAAGGATGCATTGGTCATTCAGTGACAAACCAGTCAAGTATGGGGACATTTCCCCGTCAAAAATTTCTTGCTGCACGCCTTGATACACACTTGTACCTGCGTCAAATCCACGCCTGGACAGTGCCTTTACTCCTCTTCATGCCAGCACATTCCGTCGCGCGAAAGCAGCCGCGACGATGCCGCCGGCCCCCAGGTACCGGCGGTATAGGGTTTGGGGTCTTGCGAACTGTTTTCCCATGCGGACAGGATCGGCGCGACCCATTGCCAGGCGGTGCGCAGTTCATCGGCACGCACGAACAGTGACAGATCACCCCGGATCACGTCTTTCAGCAAGCGCTCGTACGGTTCCGGCGCGCGCGTCTTGAATGACTGATGAAAATCCAGATCGAGATACACCGGAGCCAGCAGCATCTGGTCGCCCGGTTCTTTGGCCATCATATATAGACCCACCGATTCGTTCGGCTGCAAACGAATCACCAATTGATTGGGTTTGAGCGCATGCGGGCCGAAAATGGAATGCGGTACTTCGTGGAAATTGATCACAATTTCTGCCAGCCGCTCCTGCATGCGTTTGCCGGTGCGCAGGTAGAACGGCACGCCCGCCCAGCGCCAGTTGCAGATTTCCGCCTTCAAAGCGACAAAGGTTTCCGTGCGGGAATCCGGCGGCACGCCGGGTTCATCAAGGTATCCAGGAACCGGCTGGCCGGCACTGGCGCCGGCCCGGTACTGGCCGCGCACCACCCGGGTATAGACGTCTTCCGGCGCCATGGGACGCAACGAGCGCAGGACTTTCAGTTTTTCGTCCCGGATCGCATCGGCATCGGTGGAAGACGGCGGCTCCATGGCGACGATGCTCAACAACTGCAACAGGTGGTTCTGCACCATGTCGCGCAAAGTGCCCGTGCGGTCATAAAAATCGGCGCGCTGCTCAACGCCCACTTCTTCCGTGACCGTAATCTGCACATCGCGAATCCATTCGCGCCGCCATAACGGTTCCAGCAAGGCATTGCCAAAACGCAACGCCAGCAGGTTCTGCACCGGCTCCTTGCCCAGGTAATGGTCGATCCGGTAAATCTGCTTTTCTTCAAAATACGTGCCCACGTCGGCAATGATCCGGTCGGCAGATGCCAGATCGCGCCCGAGCGGTTTTTCCAGCACCACGCGCGTTTCTCCGCGGTTCAGGCCGTTGGCCGCCAGGTTGCAGCAGATCGGGACGAAAAGATCCGGTGCGGTGGAAAGATAGAACACCCGCACCCGCTCCGGGTATTGCGCCAGACTGGCCGTCAATTCGGCATATTCGGCCGCCTCGCGCGCATCCAGTTGCAGATACTCAAGGCGTTCGGCAAATCCTGCCCAGTGCGCATCCTCATAAGCCGTACCCAGATAGCCTTTGACCAGGGTTTGCGCACGCGCCAGGAAAAGAGCCATGTCGGAACGCTTGCCGCGCTTTTTTGCCGGTTCGCGCTTTCCCAGGCACAAGATTCGCCCGGCCGCCGGCAAATTGCCATCCTGATGCTGGTGATACAGCGCCGGCAGCAACTTTCTCATCACCAAATCGCCGGTACCGCCAAACAATACCAAGTCAAAATCACCAATTTTCTTTATCATTGAAACACCTCTGAATATGTCATCAACTTACGCAAATTCTTAACCAAACCCGCCTGGACAACACCGCTCGTCCCCGCTTTCGCACTTTTCCGACACCGGCAACGGACCTGTCCTGCCAGACGCTCCACATCGAGACCCGCATGTATAAAGTTGTTGTTTCCGACCTGGATGGCACACTGCTTAACTCGCAGCACCGGATTTCACCGCGCACCCGCCATGTCCTGCATCGTCTGGTTGATTCGGGTGTGCGCTTTATCGTGGCCACTGGCCGCCACCATATCGACGTCAAAAGCATCCGTGATGCGCTGGGACTGGAAATCTATCTGGTCACCGCCAACGGTGCCGTTGTGCATGACAAGCAGGATCGGGCGATCTACAACCAGTTCATCCCACCGGAATTGGCTGCAGAAATCATTCGGGAACCTCAGCCAGAAGATACTGTTCGCAACATCTTTACCAACGAGCACTGGTTCGTTGAACGGGAGATGCCGGAATATCTGGAGTATCACAAGGACACCGGGTTTACTTATCAAGTCGTCGATATGGCGACACTGAATACCGAAGGCATCAACAAGATTTTCTTCATCGGCGAGCACGATCCACTTATCGAGCTGGAGCAGCGACTGCAGACACGTTACGGCGATAAACTCAGCATTGCCTTCTCTCTGCCGACCTGCCTAGAAATCATGCAAAAGGGCGTCAACAAAGGCGCCGCAGTCAAAGCCATCCTGGAACAGAACGGATTCCGGATGGAAGAGGCCATTGCATTCGGTGACGGCATGAACGATTTCGAAATGCTTTCGATCGTGGGTCAGGGTGTCGTTATGGGCAATGCGCACAAGCGGTTGAAAGAAGCCTTGCCAAATACACCGCAGGCATTGACCTGCGATGAAGACGGCGTGGCCGAATACCTGGTTGAACTATTCAAATAATCGCCAAGCCTCAACTGCTTTTCCATAAAAAACCCCCGGCATGACCGGGGCTTTTTCTGCGACTTATGCCTTCATGGCCACGGCAAACTGATCGGCTTTTTCCCCCACGATCAGATGCAATATGCCAGGAGAAACCTGCATCACTCCAGCCACACCCGCCAGCTTGGCGGCGGCTTCGTTGAACTTGGCTTGATCAGCCAGCTCGACCCGTAACCGGGTCAGCGCCACTGCTTCGATACCGCGCAAGTTGACGCGACCACCCAGTGCGGCCAGTAATGGCATTGCAGCCTCGGCAACCCATGCTTCGACATTGGTTTTCGCAGCAGCCACCGGTGTCGCGACGGCCGGGGTACTGACGACGGCAGGCGCAGATGCCACAGCGCCATCAGCTTCAGGCCCTGCAACCTTGAGATAATCTTCCATCTCACCTTTCAAGTTTTCGGACAGCGGTCCGAAGATAGCCTGAAAACCATTGCCCACGGCCATGACGCCAGCCGCCCCCATTGCCTTGAGTTTGGCTTGATCAACCTTGGTTGGTTCTTTGACCGCGACGCGCAAACGAGTAATACAGGCATCGAGGCTGGTGATGTTGCTGCGGCCACCGAAAGCCAGAACCAGATCAAGAGCTTTACCATACTTGCCAGTACCTTCGACAAAGGCAACTGCACCCGCAACCGTATCCTCACGACCCGGCGTTTTGAGGTTGAACTTCAGGATCATGAAACGGAACACACTGTAATAGACCACCGCATAGATCGGGCCAAGGATGAATACATACAATGCGTTGTGTGCTTTGCCACCGATCAAGTTGAACATCAAGAAATCGATGCCCCCCTGCGAGAAGGTGAAACCCATGTGCATATCAAACGTGTTGGCGACAAACTGTGCCGAAGCAGCCAGACAAGCGTGAATAAAATAAAGCACCGGTGCGACGAAAAGGAAGGCGAACTCGATCGGTTCGGTAATGCCGGTCAGGAACGAGGTCAATGCGGCCGAAATCATGATACCGCCGACAGCAAGCTTGTTTTCCGGCTTGGCACAATGCCAGATTGCAATCGCGGCAGCAGGCAGACCAAACATCTTGAACAGGAACGCCCCCGCCAGAATGCCGGCAGTAGGATCACCTGCAAAGAAGCGGTTGATGTCCCCATGAATAACCTTGCCGGTTACATCGGTGAACGAGCCCATTTCAAAGAAGAAAGGCACGTTCCAGATGTGATGCGGGCCAAATGGAATCAGCAGACGTTCAACGAAGCCGTAAACCGTTACCGCAGTACGGGGATCGCTCACCGCTGCCCAGTGCGAGAAGCTCTTGATCGCGCCGCCAATCGGAGGCCAAATGAACGAGAGCACAACGCCCAGACCGATGGCCGAGATGGCCGTCACGATAGGAACGAAACGCTTGCCGGCAAAGAAGCCAAGATAGGGTGGCAATGAAATCCGGAAAAAGCGGTTAAACATGTAAGCCGCAAGT
>JARLJJ010000178.1 GCA_031291275.1 Formivibrio sp. | reverse complement strand
GCATGGTGATCCCGATCATCATGCGGATGGAAGAGGTCTTGCCGGCCCCATTCGGCCCCAGCAGCCCATACACGCTGCCTGCGCGAATATTAAGGGACAGATGTTCGACGGCAGTAAAGTGATCGAAGGTCTTATGAATTCTGCGCAGTTCTACGGCATTAGCCATGCATGATCCCGGTTGCTTGAGACAGGAGGCAACTATACTGGGCTTCGCCCTCGGGTGTCGAGGTATCAGATAGACCGGTAGTGGCTCAATTTGAAATCACAGGCGCTGGCGAGCGAGCGCGGAATGTGGCAGGATAGAGCCATGCCCAAGAAGGATTTTTGGCAGGTCGCCCAAAAAGTCGTGGAGCAGGCGATTGGCGAGCAGATGGATGGAACGCCGCTTGAAAAACCCGAAGACAAGAGAAACCCTCATGCCGTGGCTCTCGGGCGTATGGGCGGCAAGAAGGGTGGCAAGGCCCGCGCCGCAAATCTAACCGAGGTGGAGCGGCGGGGAATTGCAATAAAGGCGGCAAATGCTCGCTGGGGCGGGCACGCAAAGAAGAAGGGTTAGAGGCTGCGCTCCAACATGTCAGCGAGTTGCTTTTCATTCAGCAAGTCCGTCGCGGTCGCATCCATAAAAGTGAACGGCACTAGCAGGGGATCACGAAACCGGAAACGATAAGACCGCGGCTGTCCATCTCGCTCTAATATCGCCCCTCGCTTTTCCTGACAAAATTCACTCAGATGATTACTGAACGTTGCAAACTCCACGTCCTTTTTCAAAATCTTACTCAGCGGCTCCACAACCGCTCCTTGGTTGAAGTAGCCCAATGAGTCGTGCGATAGCGCCGCTGTCAAAGCGCACGCAAGCAAAACGTGGCGAAAGAGTGCTTCTTTGTGGGTACTGTGCGTCGCCTTGGAGTGTTTTTCGGCCACCGTTTGCTGGGCCTGTTTAACGGCCTCTTTTAAGGCCAGAAATACATCCTTCCGCCCGATATTTTTGGACAAGCCCTTTAAGGCAGACGTTCTAACCGAATGCAGGCCAATTAAGTGCGTGTAATGTGGAAGCCCCTGAGACAGATGGACGATTAGATTTGCTGCTTCGTCCGAAAACTTAACGGAAAGAGTTTTTTCGGATTTGGCAAGAATCTCCCTAAGTTCTCCTGCCTGCATTCGTGGCAGGTGGATCTGAGTTAAAGACCTGCTTATCGAGGCGTGGTCGGCTATCAGTTGGTCTACAGTTTCGGAAACGCCAACCACGACCACGGTGCAGTCAATCTCAAAATCAGAAAGAGCCTTAACCAAGTCAGTAAATTCTTGTGAGGTTTCCTTGGCGGCGCGGTCAAACTCATCAATAATGAAGACAGAACCCGGCATATGCGACAGGACCCTGCGTACCTCGTCAACTGTGAGTTTGTCGTCCAGACCAAAGGCTTCGCGTATCGATGTTTGGCTTTTTCTTCCGCGAATCAGGCCGGCAGTAGGATGGTCATCCTGCCACGCAATGTCCCGAAACATCTTGTCCCAAACCGATGAGAACGTGTCGCCGCTATTCGCATTTACCTTTATTACTAGACGCGGTGGCACATCGGTCAGCGTTCCACCTTCCGTATCAAATGCCCTGATTATAGGTCTCACCACATTAGCCAGAGACGTTTTCCCGACTCCTCGTTCTCCGTGAATGACGATATGAAGCCCAGGTTGACCAACCGCGTCGGCTAGTGCAGTGATCTCTTGCCAACGCCCAGCAAAAAGCTCTTGCGTGCTGATCGGCGTTCTAGGCTGAAACACCTTTGCAGCCTGTACGGCCAGTGCTTGGGCTTGCTCGAAAGTGATGCGCATGTCGTTCATTGCGGCGTCCATTGTCTAATTATAAAGGCTACTTCTCTAAGTAAAAGCCGTATTTCTCTAAGTAGCCGACGATTTTACTTGACTTTTATATTAGCGCTCAAGTATATTTATCAATATGAACCGCTTGAGCATATCGGAACGAAGCCGGGTCGTAGCGGCCTTGGTCGAGGGCAACAGCATTCGCTCCACGTCGAGGATGACGGGAGTTGCCCGAAATACGGTGACGAGTCTCTTACTCGATATGGCAGAAGCATGTGCTGCTCACCATGACCGCTATATTCGCAATGTGCGCGTTCGTCGCTTGCAGTGCGATGAAATATGGGCTTTCGTTGGAGCGAAGAAAAAGAATGTCACGCCGGAGCAGGAGCAAGCTGGATGGGGCGACATTTGGACGTGGACGGCGATTGATGCAGACACAAAGCTGTGCGTCGCTTACTACGTTGGCGATAGGGGCAAATATTCGGCGTACAACTTCATGAGTGACTGCGCAAATCGCATTCTTGGCCGTCCGCAGATCACCACGGACGCGCATCGGCCATATCTACAGGCCATCGAAGATGCGTTCGGAACTGAGGTTGACTACGCCCAACTGCACAAGATTTTCGGCGCTGCTACCCCCGACGAATCGCGCTACAGTCCTGCGACGTGCATTGGCTGCGATATGAAAACCGTGATGGGTGACCCCGATCCGAAACATGTGAGTACGTCATTTGTGGAGCGCCAGAATCTCAGCATGAGGATGAGCATCCGCCGTTTCACGAGATTGACCAATGCATTTTCTAAAAAAGCCGAGAACCATGCCGCTTCCGTTGTGCTCTGGTTCGCGTATTATAATTTCTGTCGGATTCATCAGACCCTGAGAGTCACACCTGCGATGGAAGCGGGAATCTCGGAGCACGTTTGGTCGTTGGAAGAACTCGTTGGGCTGCTCGATGGCACAAAGGTCGCATCATCATAATAATAATCAGCACACTTTGGGTTTTTTGTTGACACGCCGATAACCCCATACTAACGTTGCCCGTCAAACCAATATGGCATACAAAATGGCACATACGAAAGTCGCAGGTCACGCAGTTCGCAAGTCTCTTACGAGGCAGGGCGTAATGCGCCTGATCGACAATAGCGCCAAGAAACTGGGCGTATCCTCCCGAACGGCCCTCCGCCGAGTGCGGACTGGGACGCTAGGGGACAGCTATCTTTGGGCTGATATTTCCATGCTCTCCACCCTTATCAGCCGGAAGAAGTAGGCGTGTGTCCGGGCTCACCGGGCGCAATCCAGTCGAAGCTTTCGAAAAATTTACAACCCACTTAGGTAAACTAATCAACCAAACGATTAGCGATGCACCGTTGTCGTACATCGTTGTTGACGATAAACATAACCGGGCATATCTCTCGTTCCGGCGGCACGATTCTCCTATCGCCGCGCCCCTTCTTTCGCAGGGTTTGTACCTGTTTCTTGGTCAAGTTGTAACGGTAGTGCCTGAGGACAAGAACTGGCGGCTGAAGACACTTCAATATCGATACTGGATACAGGCAGATACTGACCAAAACACGCAAAAGTGGTTCTTTCGGTTTGAATACTCTTCGCCTAATATCAAGCCAACCCAAAGTCCTAGGCATCACCTCCACATCCCCTGCGCACTGTCGTGCGGGAAGGAATCCATTCAATTGGATCGAACACATATTCCAACTGGATGGGTGACTGTCGAAGAACTGATTAGATTTTTGATTGTCGAACTTAAGGTGAAGTGCAAGACCAAGAAATGGGAGCAACTCCTGTTTGACAGCGAAGACAAATTTAGAGAGTGGACTGCCCGAACGATCTAATTTTCAAATTGAGCCACTACCGATAGACCCAGCTGGTAGAATCGACATTCGTGCGAATCTCCTTGAGTGCGAGCAATCGTGGTGTTGCCTTCAGCGTCTTACCGCTCGCGTTGAGCTTCGTCCTGAACCGGTTGTTCGTGTTATCGGTCCGTGAGTCGGTGGTTGGCGGCGAGCGGCACCCGCGATCAGTCTGTACAAGAACCATTGATTCCGCCGCACGCCCTGAATGTAAACGTGGTGTTGTTCGGGCATTCCTGGATCGACGACATGAGGGGGTTCCAACCTTGGGCGTTTCCTAACATACCGAGTAGTCACATTGTCATCGAGGGTTATCCGGGATATGTCTGTGCGGGCCTACTGGAGATCCTGTCGGCCAATGTTCCGCCAAGCACGGATGCTGTTTTCCTAATGACCGCCACCAACGATGTCATCCTGAACGTACCGGTTTCGGAACATATGGCGTGTATGAACAGGATGATCGGACAACTGATTGCGGAAAACCCGCGTATGTTGATCCTGGCGTCAAACGTTCCGCCCCTAGGACACGCGTACGACAGGCGCTCACTAATCGCAGCCTATAATCAGGCCTGAGGGGGTATTTACTTGACGCCACCTACCCCAAGATGTAGTGTCCTGGGCTTGTGAGTGAGGATTATCCGAGGACATTGCTCGAGTTGGAACAGCGCTTCAACCGCGAGGAGGCCTGCGCCGAGTATCTCGCAGCTCTGCGCTGGCCGGGCGGATGGGTCTGTCCACGCTGCGCCGGAGCAGAGGCTTGGCCGATTCGGCGGAATCGCTGGCGCTGCGACCAGTACCGGTATGAGATGTCGGTTACGGCTGGGACCATTTTTCAGGACAGTCATGTGCCCCTGACGATCTGGTTCAGGGCCATGTGGCAGGTCACCAGCCAAAAGAACGGCATCAGCGCTTTGGGCTTGCAGCGGGTTTTGGGCTTGGGCAGCTACAAAACCGCTTGGGCGATGCTCCACAAATTGCGTCGGGCCATGGTGAGACCGGGGCGGGAACGACTCTCGGGAAGCGTGGAAGCGGACGAAACCTACCTGGGCGGGCTGGAAGAGGGTGTTCGCGGCCGGCAGACTGAGAGCAAGGCGTTGATTGTGGTGGCGGCCGAGGAAGACGGCAAAGGGATCGGGCGGATTCGCATGCAGCGGATTCCGGACGCATCGGCCCGTAGTCTGGTTTGCTTTGTGGAAGAGTCAGTGGAACCCGGCAGCGTGGTTCATACCGACGGATGGTTGGGATACGAGCCGTTGCAGGCGCGCGGCTACATTCATCAGGTCACGTTTCTACGCGGGCAACAGAAATCCCCTTCGGAGTTGTTGCCGCGCGTGCATCGCGTGATCTCGCTGCTGAAGCGATGGTTGCTCGGTACCCATCAGGGTGCGATCGGACACCATCACCTGGACGATTATCTCGACGAGTTCACCTTTCGATTCAACCGTCGTACGTCTGCCTCGCGCGGCAAACTGTTCTATCGCCTGGCCCAGCAGGCTGTGCAGGTAGATCCGGCCCCGTTTGCAACCCTGGTCAAACCACAGCCTATTGCGTTCGGTGGCGTGAAGTAAATACCCCCAT
>JARLJJ010000177.1 GCA_031291275.1 Formivibrio sp. | reverse complement strand
TAGGGTCCAGACTCATTAAATGCACTACGTCAGAACTGCGATCGAATCGATGAAACCCAAGGAAAACCTGCGTCTATGTCTCCGACGTGTTGCGTTGTGGATCGGGTACGGCGATGAAGTTCGCTAGGTCGGCAATAGATCCTGCAGGAATCTCGCATTTTACCAACAAGCCGTGCAAATTTATGAGTTTTGACCCTAGGTAATGCCTTTCAACTCCCTACCGGTTTCAGAAACAAAAAATTTTGGAGTAAAAAGAATGTCTACACGAAGGGAGTTTATCCAAACTCTTCCCGCGGTGGGAACGGCTTTTGCGGTGGCCGGACAACTGGTCCTTGATGACAGCCCGGCAAGTGCTCAGGCGCAGTCAGCACCAACCCCATTGAAGGGACATTTTCACCCCAAGGGCAAAGCGCCTTCGAAATACACGCTCGATGTCCTCAAGCAGGCGCGCGTTGGTCTACCATTCGCCGACACAAGGGACTTCGATGAGCAGAAGCGTGGCCTTATTGCTCCCATGAACGATCTCAAGATCATGGCAGACGCTGGCCATGTTGCTTGGGACATGGAGCGGTTTCAGTTTCTGGATAAGCAGGACGACTTCGATAGCATTCACCCTTCGCTGCTGCGTCAATCCAAATTGAACAACAATTACGGGCTCTACGAGGTGGTCCCGGGTATCTATCAGGTGCGTGGCTTTGATCTGTCCGACATCTCCTTCGTTCGTGGCAAGACAGGCTGGAT
The DNA here is from genome assembly GCA_031291275.1 of Formivibrio sp. Taxonomy (GTDB): domain Bacteria; phylum Pseudomonadota; class Gammaproteobacteria; order Burkholderiales; family Chitinibacteraceae; genus Formivibrio. The sequence goes on along the minus strand of JARLJJ010000177.1, from coordinate 1,831 downwards.
CGTTTTTGATCCCCTTGTAAGCAAGGAAACAGCTCGCGCGGCCTGGAAATTGTTCCAACAGCACGTTGGTCAGGGGTTGCCTATCTCGGCGGTGATCTATTCGCACACGCATGTAGATCACTGGGGTGGGGTGCGCGGCATTGTTGACGAAGCGGATGTGAGGTCGGGGAAGGTCCCGGTTATCGCGCCTATCGACTTCATGAATTTCACGATTTCCGAGAATGTCTATGCCGGCAACGCGATGAACCGGCGGCTATTTTACCAGTACGGCCTGCTGCTGCCTGCAAGCCCGCATGGCTTTGTCGGTCAGGGTCTCGGACAGGGCGCGTCGGCCGGTGCGGTGGGTCTCATTGCGCCCAACCGTTACGTTGAAAAGGACATCGAGGAATTTGATGTCGACGGCATCAGGATGATTTTTCAGAACACTCCGAATACTGAAGCACCTCGGGAGATGAACACCTATATTCCCGACATGAAGGCCCTTTGGATGGCTGAAAACGTCATCGCGTCTCTTCACAACATTTATACTTTACGCGGCGCACCGGTACGCGATCCGCTGAATTGGTCGAAATACATCGGCGAGGCGCTCTTTCGCTTCGGTCTTGAGGCCCAGGTAATGTTCGCTTCCCATCATTGGCCACGCTGGGGCAACGACAGGATTCAGGAAGTTCTTCGCGGCCAGCGCGATCTGTACGCACACATGAACAACCAGGTGCTGCATCTGGCCAATCAGGGCGTGACCATCAACGAGATTCACAACGTCTACGAGGTACCGAAGGGATTGCAGAGCAAGTGGTTCTGCCGCGGCTATCACGGCTCTCCCGAACACAACAGCCGTGGCGTCATCCAGCGCTATCTGGGCTTTTGGGATTGCAACCCGACAACCCTGATACCGCTTTCACCAGGTGACTCAGCACCTCTCTATGTCGAGATGATGGGCGGTGCACAGAAGATCATGACCCGAGGCCAGCAATTGCACGACGAAGGGCGCTACTTCCACGCGCAGGAAATCGTCAACAAGCTGGTGCAGGCCGAACCGCAAAATCAACCAGCAAAGGATCTTCTGGCAGACATTTTCGAGCAACTCGGATACCAGCAGGAAAACCCCGGTCTCAGGAACAGTTACCTTGCTGCCGCATATGAACTGAGGACGGGTATCCCGCAAGGCGAAACTGGCAATACAAGCAGCCCCGACGTGGTCCGGGCAATGTCGACTGAATTGTTCCTCAACTTCCTGGGCATCCGCATGGACAGCCGCAAAGCCGAAGGTACGCGGTTCACGATGAACCTCGTCACGCCGGACAATGGTGAGAGATTTATCGTCGAGTTGGAGAATGCCACGCTCACCAACATTAAGGGTTTCCAGGCTGATAAGCCCAACTTGACCCTCACGATCAATCGCAGCGACCTGGAGCACACGATGATGGGAGCGAAGACGCTTGAAGCCCAGCTTGCAGACGGAACCGCAAAGGTGCAGGGCGACGTAACCATCCTCAAACAGCTCGCATCGACATTCGTCGACTTCGACCCCCGCTTTGAAATCATGCCCGGTACGAAGGCGAAGGGTGCGAAAGTGGCGCGAGCCGAGGACTACGAGGCCGTGCCGGGGAAGACGATTGCAGAGTAGCCCGCAATTTGCCGTCGGAAATCGTGATCCAATTGCGGCGCAATGCCCGTTGAGTAACTGGCACTGATGTCTGTTGTGGGTGTGCGCCGTGACAAGGCGGCGCTTTCCAGTGGGTGCAAGCCCCATCCGGCAACCGCTCCAGCCGGAAGCAATCGGAGCAGTCATGGAGGTAACGAAGTGGCTGAAGCCTTCGATTAGCGTGTC
>JARLJJ010000176.1 GCA_031291275.1 Formivibrio sp. | reverse complement strand
CTCTATTTCAAGAACGAAACCAACATCGGCGGCGAGCCGAACTTTTTTGCCGCCGGGACGCGCGCCACGGCCGATCATGTATGGATCTTCGGAGACGATGATGTCTTCGGTCCGGATGCTATTACCGCAATCCTGTCCTACATACACAAGAGTTACGATCTGATTGTGGTAAATTTCTCCGACTGGTCGCGGCAGATGGACGTGCAACTGAAGCCGAGCTATCTTCCCTGGCCGGAGAGCAGGACATTCGACGATTCGAACGAGATACTGGGCACCTTCCGCATGCATCTGGGCTACATCTCCAGTATCGTGGTGCGCAAATCGATTCTGCTGGCCGTGCCGGAGAGCGACTACGCGCGCTTTATTCCCTATGGCTTTCCCCATCCCTACTCGATTTATTGTGGCCTGCTGGCGGGTTGCCGCGTAGCCTACGATGCCCGTCCGCTGTTCCAGCGCCGCGCCGATAACTGTGTGCACTTCCAGGGGGCGGAGTGGCTGACCAACTGGCTGCGCGTCTTCCTGCTGGGCACGGCGCAGATCTTTGAGGCGCTGGGAGAGAAGGGATACAGCGCGGCCGCCGTGCGCAAGGCCAAGGACCAGACCGTGAGCGAGCATCGCGGTGGCATCCTGATTCCGGAGATCGGCTCTATTGATCGCCGCAAGCTCTTTGCACAGATGTGGCCGCATTATCGTTTTTGTCCCCACTTTTGGCTCTTCTGGGCGCCCGCACTGGTTTTTCCCAAAGGGTTGCTGCGTGGTGCACACAAAATGGTACGGGGAAAAAATGCCCAGCTTGCTTGCGGATCAAAACCTTGATGATTTTGAGATGGCCATCGAGGAGATTTGAGAGCGCCATTTGGTGGTTTCACGGGACTCTGAACGGTTCGGCAACTGATCAAAATGGCGAACCCCTCAACTATTGCAAGCGCCTGCGATTTGAAGAAGATAACCATTTCGATAGCGGCTCAAATGCCTTAAAATGCGTTTCAGACGTGAGAGATGCAGAGAGCCGAAGCAGTAAGCCTGTCCAGACCGTCACGTGCCAAAGCAATTTGTGGTTCAATGTAGAATGAAAAACACCATGTCAACAGTGACGCACGCGTGCAAAAGTTTGATGGGCAGACGTGGCTTTCTGCAAAAGGCGGCGGCGTTGGCGGCGGGTTCGGCTTTCGGTTCCTCCCTTGTGAGCTGCGCCCATTTAGAGCCGGGGATTTCCATACCGTGCCTTGGCCCAGCTGAGCCGCCGGAGCCGGTTCCGGGAATGACTTATATTTGGGCGTCTAAGATCGGCTGTGCTCTCGATTGTGATCTGCGAGACGGGAGTAACAAGTACCAGGGCGGGTCTGCCACAGACGATGGATTGCGCATCAATACGGCGATGGCAAGTGCGACGGCAGCCAATCCGATAACGCTGATCATCGACGGAAGCGCATTGATCTCGGGGCTGTTCCTTCCGGCAGGCGGATATTGGAGCATCGCAGGGCTGGGTTGTGGCACGGGATTCTTCGTAAAGACCGGCACCAACAACGATGGCATTCATAACGGGTCAAGCGAAGTCGTATCGATTGATACGGGAGCAGTGCCGGCACCTGCGTTGCGAGGAAGGGACGTCACTCTCAGCAACTTTACGCTCAATGGCAATGGGGCAAACGGTATTGATGGAGATTCGACAAGCGGAATACGGCAGGGGAATGACAGTGCCTGGTTTTTCGGCATCAGCCTGATTAATCTCGATAACATCACAATCCAAAATCTGGTTGTAGTGAATACGCCCACCTACCATATCCGATTCTGTAATGTCGGCGCCGTTACGGTATCCGGATGCGTGCTGCAGGGCGTCGGCGATAACACTGATGGGCTGCATTTCGACGGTCCGGCAAACGACATTCTGATTTCGGGCTGCAGCTTTGCGATGGGCGACGATTCGATTGCCTTGAACTGCCCGGAGGGCTATAGCGGCAACATTTCTCGCGTCACAGTGACTAATTGCACCTTCAATAGCTTGTCGCTGATGCGGCTTTATACTACAACTGGTGGCCTCCAATTCACGATCGATACGGTGAGTGTTAGCAATTGTACGGGCACCTTGACAGAGACAGCATTTTTCATTGGTTTGTTTGGTGGCAGTCTTCCGAACGCGGTCACCGGACTGACAATTTCAGATTGCAACCTGACGGCTCCCGTTTTGCTCGGAGTCACGGAATGCTTCGGGTCCGTCATGCTCACGAATGTTGACTTTACTCCAATCAATGGGTCTTGGATTGCCAGCGAGCCGAACCATGTCCCCGCTCTGCTTCGGCCCCCACCAGCCTTTGCAGGCCAGACCTTTATTGGATCGAGCCTCATGCTTCAGAATTGTCAGATTTTGCGAAATCGCAATATGGACGTTGCCGGCCTGATCCTTGAAAACAACTCGGCGATCAATTACTTGGAGATCGATGGGTTTTCCTTGCAGAATGCCGGATCATACGCGAAAGTGCCATTCTTAATCGACATCGAGCAGGGGTCGATCGGTCAGCTCGCTATCAATTCCTTGCAAAGCCAGAACATTGTGGCTCCTGTCTCGCTTGGTGGTTTTTCAAGAGTCGGGTTGGTTTCTGGTACAGGTGTGCTGGCAACGGGGTGGGAGTTTCCCGATGCGGTGATGGCAAACGGAGTGCCGTATATCTCGGCGACTACCGGTTTGCCGTCGGTCAAAATCAATGGCGTGGTTACGCCATTTCCGTCGTAGGTTCCGGCCAGGATATTGGGCGAACCCTTCACCCCGGTCGTGTAACCATAAAGCAAAACAAACACCATCTTCTGCGGAGCACAGCCGCTTGCCGCGACCGCTCTTTCCGCCATTTCAAGGAGGCGGCGCGCGAGGTTGGACGTCGGCAAATACATAGGGCCGTCCGGAAAGGCTAGCGAGAATTTATACTGTATTTGATCTGCGCAGGCCAAACGCACCCGACCTTGGGAGGTCCTTTTTGAAGCTTTCCATCTGTATTCCTACATATAATCGTGCCGCGGCGCTACGCGAAACCCTTCTCTGCCTGCTTGCGCAGATGGAAGATGGGATGGAAATCGTGATCAGCGACAACGCCTCGACCGACGGCACGGATACCATGGTGGCCGTATTGCAGCAGGAATGTCCCTGCATCCGCTATCGCCGTTGGCCGCAGAACCTGGGCGCCGACCGCAACTATTTGCGTTCGGTCGATGGCGCGCAGGGCGAGTATTGCTGGCTCTTTGGCAGCGACGATTTGATCGAGCCGGGCACCGTTCGGCAGGTGATGGCGATGTTGGATGACGCTTGCGATATTTATCTTTTCAACCGCACGGAATGGCACCTGGACAAGGGCAAGAAGGTGCCCAATTATTGGCTGGGGAGACGAACGCGCACACAGGTCTTCGACTTCGGCGAGGCGGGGGGTATCCATCGCTATTTCGGCTCAGCCACCGCGGTGGGCGCCCTGTTCAGTTACCTCAGCTCGATTGTGGTGCGTCGTGCCGCCTGGTTCTCTATTTCGTATGACGAGAGCTACACCGGTACCGCCTACTCCCACGCTTATATCCTGTTGTCGATGGTGGCAGGCGGCTGCCGACTGCGCTATGACCGGCGCCATCTGGTGATTGCCCGGCTGGGCGACGATTCGTTCGCGCAGAACGGTCTCATGCGTCGCATTCTGCTGGACCTGGATGGTTACGGCAAGCTGCGGGACGACGTCTTTCGCTATGACGCCACAGCCAGACGAGACATCGACCAGGTGCTGCGGCTCGAGTACAAATGGTGGCGGCTGGCCAGCAAGCGCTCCTTCCTGAATCACGAGGAATGGAAGATCGTCCGTGACGCGTTGCAACGCATCGGTTATTCCCCCGGAATTCTCGCCTGCGCCGGAATGCTTGGCAACTCCCGGTGGGTCCTGCGGATGTTAAGATGGGCCAAGAACTGCTGGTTATGCTGCGTTTCCGCTTCCAGCCCCCAGTCCCCATCCGGACGCCCGCGGCAATTGTCGTGAACACCAAGGCTTGCCACACCGGGCCGCCCTCGTTGTAGAACGGCGCAGATCGGACTCGCAACACTTTGGATTTAGCCTCATGAATGGACATCCTCAATCTTCTGTAAGCCGGATAAGGCCTGATCGCGTCTGGTTGTTGCTGCTCGTGCTGCCTATGACCTTCCGCACCTTCACCTTCTTCCCGGTGCTGTCGCAACTGCAGGAAGTGTGGAATGCTCTGAGTTTTCTCTATTTTCTGCTGATCTATCCAGGATGGTTTTCGCGCAATTTCAAGATTACCTCGGCTTTCGAGTGGTACATAGTTGGACTGATAATTCTGGCTCCTTTTTTAACCGCGCTGGCAGCCTGGCGGGAATTCAGCCAGCCCTTTCTCTACGGATTGCTCGCGCAACGCAGTGTGGCGGTGATCGCCTCGGTGCTGTTTCTGCTTCGCGGCATGCGCGAAAAATGGATCACCTTGCGCGAGTTGGAAAGAGCCATGCTCGTCCTGGCCTGGGGGACCGCGGTGCTCTATGTGGCCACGAAGGTAACCCTTAATCCTGCCAATTTCTCTAGCTATCCGGGCTTTACTCTGGGAGCCGAGGAGTTCGCCTTTCAGGGGTATTTCATTTTCTTTGGCATGATCTATTACGCTTTTATCGCCCTGCGTCGGCAGCAGCCAAAATACTATGCTCTAGCTCTGTTGCTGCTAGTTTGCGGAGTGCAAAAGAAAGGCATGCGTCAGGGCCTTCTGTTTCTGTTTCTGACCTTTTTCTTCTTCGCTTACCGATGGTTGGACGGCGGCAGACTTCTGCGACTGCTACCCAAGGCACTGCTGATCTTCACGGTGATGATCGGAGCACTGTTTGTTCTCTCCCCTGACAGCACGACCGAGATGGCGGGAAAATTCAACGACCTCTTCACCGTCATCTTAGCCGGCAACAATGTGGAAGATCCCTCAGCTAACGCGCGCATTGGGGAAAGCGCGATCGCCTTGACGGGCTTTGTCAAACACCCGTTGCTTGGAAACGGCAAGATCAGCGTCCAATGGCAGGGCGGCACCAGCTCCGTGTTGGGCGATTACTTTGATGCCAACGACGTAGGGTTGCTGGGGATGTTCTTCTCCTTGGGGATCGTCGGAGTCGTCCTGTACTCCGGGCAATTCTTCTTTGCTTATTTCGCGCTACGCAGGATCCCAGGTGATTATTATTCCCCGATGCTGGACGCGGTGAAGGGCGTACTTTTCAATTTTGGGCTCAGCTCTATCAGTAACGGTGCCTTTGTTCCTGACGTCACCATTCTGCTGATCTTTGTTCTTCTACTCCGCGCCATGAGGGAGGAAGCAGTCCAGCAGAAGGCGCTGACGCTCGAAGGTTAGGTAGTCTGAGACTGCTGCGGCGCTTTCATCGGCGCACGCCAGCCACGATCTGCTGCAGGAATTGCAGGGTTGCCGCGCCGATCTTCTCCCAGTCGCGTTCACACTCCACATGCTTTTGGCCGAGGGTGCCGATCATGTCCAACTGGTCGCGGTGCTCGATAGCGTGTACCAGCGCGGCAGCGAGTGAATCCACATTGTCGCTGACGAATGTGATGCCGGCTCGGCCTTGGGCGATCGTTTCGACCAGCGGCGACAGATCGCTGACTAGCACTGCCACGCCCAGGGTCATTGCCATGATGGTAACCCCGCTTTCATAGCAGACGCGATAGGGAACAACCACCAGGTCCGCCGCGCGATAATAGGCCACCGCTTCTTCGTCTGGCACAAACCTGGCGTCCATGCGGATGAAGCCGTTTGGATCGTGAGCTTGCACGATCGCGGCATAATATGCCTGTTGCTCGGGCTTCATTTTGCCGGCAATGATCAGCCGCCAATCGTTGCGCCTCCGCAGCCGGCCACAGGCCTCGATCAGCAGATCCAGGCCTTTCTCCAGGCGCGAATTGCCGAAGAAGAGAAAGGTGCATGGCTCTTCGGGCATTCTCAGCAAGCCTCGCGCCTCGGCGCGTGTGGGTACATGGGCGAAGCTTTTTCCGTAGTGGCCGTGGGGAATGATCGCAACAGGCTTGTTGATTTTGCCTTCGACAGTGAGGAAGGCCTCCAGACAGAATTGGCTGTGCAAAATATAGCCCGACGCCCCAGCCAGCGTAAGGCGGCGCAGCAGACGATGCCCCTTCGTTCCGTAGCGCTCCACGTCGTGAATGGTCAGCAGGGTTTTCATGCCCAGCAGCCGGGCCAGCCACACCGAGGCTGCATCGCGGGCATCGAAGTTGAATATGTGCAGGTTGACCATCTGTGCCCTGTTGAGGCGCGCCGAGAGCATCGCTTTTACTATGCCCCGCGCAAAGCGCCAACCGCGGACCAGTGCCGACTCGGGGCCATAGAGCTGGCCGAACGATACCACTGGCTCATACTTCTCCTGACCGCTCACACCGGTCAGTTCGGTCACATAAACGAGTACACGCACACCCTGATTGGCGAGTGCATTGGCCAGCGCCTCCACATAGTAGTGAAGGCCGCCATGCTTGCCGAGGGGGTCCACAATCGCCACGGCCATAGGAGGCGTTGAAGCGGAACCTGAGGCCGCGGAAGATTGCTGGCCGAAGATTCCATCGCCGCGCTGCGAATCAATTGCCATAAACGTTTGATCCTCTGGGTGCTCTAAGGTTGAGCGCTCTGAAGTATAAGCAATAGAGTTCAACCTTTGCAGGCCTGCATTTTAAACGATGGACGTGCCAGAGCAGCTCAAGAAGCTCCTGCAGATTGCCCTGTGCGGACGTGAAAGTCTCGATGCCAAGCCCGGCCAAGGTCTCTCGGCCAGACTCACTGATTCCGATCAGCATACTAGCCTTGCGGTTCACGTCCCAACGAGCCATCAACTCCGCGATGATCTTGGGAAATGCCCGCGGGGCATTTGGTCGTCCGCCGGCGATCTCGTCGATGATGGCTCCTCCTGTGCGGAGGCCATTCTGCAGCTCCGTGCGAAGGTCGCCGGTGGCCGAGAATGTTGCGCTTGCCGGTTCGTTTCCCTCAGCCACCATAAAGGCGTGATGCCGCATTGGTTCACCTGACGGATTGCTTCGACAGTACCATCGCGCCAGCACAGATCGCTGCTCGATTTGTCACGCAGCAGGCTATCAGCAGAGAAGAAGACAGCTGGCCGCAACCGCCGTTGCGGCAGTTCCACTCCTGCGCGGGCATAATCGCCGGGAATTCCGATGTCGATGAAATAGCCATCGAAGGCTTCGCCGCCCAATAGCCCTTGCGCGGCCAACTGGGGCAGAACTTCCTGTTCCAGCGAGCAGTTCGGGGAGAGAAACTCGAGCGCTCGTCGATGCGAGGGCATAGATGCCGCCATTGATCAGCCCTGCTCCCTGGCGCGAAGACTTCTCGTGAAAGGCCTCGACACGGTTACCGCGAAGTTTAACCGTGCCATAGCGCGCAGAGTCTTGCATCGCCCGCAGCAGAACGTATCCAGGCAGTTGCGCCTGCTGTGCGTTGGCCAGAAATCGACCTAGGTCAGTGTCAATCCAGGAATCGCCATTCATGAGCAAAAAATGATCGTCAAGCAGATGGCGTGCATGCCAAACGGCCCCGCCGGTACCAGCGCGCATGAGCTCAATTGATATCTTGATCAAGAGTGGCTTGGGAAGGGTAGAAACAAGCTGATGGCGGAAGTCTTCGACGCGTTCCGATTTGTAGCCGGACAGAAGCACTATTTCTTCGAAGCCAAAGCGCGCCAGCTCGCGCAGCACCCAGGCCAGAAAGGGATGATCGCCGGAATCGAGAAGCGGCTTGGGCGTTTCCGCAGTCAGCGCCCCCATACGAGTACCCAGGCCTCCAACCAGAAATGCGCACTGACGGAGAGAGTTCATCGCGCTGTGACTTCCGGGCAACTGCGATCGGGGCAAATCCATGACTCGGCACCATGGGAGGTCAGATGTACACCGTCTGCCTGTTCGCCGGCGTTGTTCAAGGCGGAGATCACCTCTAGCCGGCGCTCGGGCTGGGCCATGAACATGATGAAACCGCCACCAGCGCCGGAGACCTTGCCGGCCATTTCGCCAGCTGCCAGGCCCACATCGTGCAGGGTTTCGATTTCGACTGTTGAAACGCCCAGCGCCGTTTTCTTTTTGGCTTTCCATGAACGTTCCAGAACCCTGGCGATCGGTGTTACATCGCCCAGCAGCAGTGCCTGCTTCATTTCGTGCGCATCGGCCTTGAGGCGGTGGAAGCTTTCCAGCGTATTCTCCTTCTTCTGACTCATGCCCATCCATTGCTGATCGATGATCTGAGCCGAACTGCGGGAGACACCAGAAAAACAGGTGAGAAGCGAGGCCTCGAGTTCGCAGAGAACAGCATGCGGAACGCACAGCGGGTTGACGAGGACGCGATCGCCGGCCATGAATTCGATGAAGTTGATGCCGCCAAAGTCTGCGGCGTACTGGTCCTGCTTACCTCCCGCAAGACTTAGATCAATACGTTCAATCTCATAGGCGAGATGGGCGACTTCGTAGGGGCCGAGGGGCACATGCAACAGCACGCGGAAAGCCTCGACAAGCGCGACAACCAAGGCCGATGAAGAGCCAAGTCCGGAATCGGCCGGCGCGTCGACCGAGGTGCGCACAGTGATGGGCAACATCCGACCATTGGCAAACTGCGTCACCATCCTGCGATAGACGGCGGCGTGCAATTGCAGACGAGAGGTTGAAAGGGCTTCCATCTATAGCGGAAAGCTCTCTTCAATGCCCAGATCGCAGGCGATGAACCCTATCTGTCCGTCGGTTGCGTCCTCGATCAACGCAAAGGCATAGCGGTCGACCGTGGTATTGAGAATCGCTCCGCCGAAATCTTCGGAATAGGGGTTGAAGTCAGTTCCGCCACCCGCCAGACCAAACAGCAACGGTGCCCGGCTGCGAATTCGCTGCACTCTTGCCATTCCTGACCCAATTGGCATTTCGAGACCTCGTTTCCTCGTTCGGTCGCCCCTGCTTGGCTTGCTGAAACAGTGCCTCCTGTCTCATTATCCTCATTCCTACTGGAGAGCCCCAACCGGCGTGGAGAAAGAATAACCCAGTCGAATGGAGAAGTTATGGTGTAAAATAAGATTCATGTGCCGATGGCTAGATCCTCAGTTCATCCTTCCACCGCAGCGATGACGCTGCTGCCAGCTTCAGAGCGTGACGAAAACACCAAGGAAAGCCTGGCACTGGTTCTTCCGACGCTCGGCGAAGCGGAGAACATCGGTGACTTGCTCAACGAGATCCGTTTGGTGTTGGACCCTCTCAGTATTCCTTACGAGATTCTGGTGGTTGACGATGACAGTCCGGATGAGACCGGTGCCATCGTGTCCGCCATTGCGCACCAGGATCCACGCGTGCGTCTCTTGGTGCGCAAAGGGGAACGAGGATTGTCCGGGGCGATTCTGCACGGATGGAATCACACCGATGCCACGATCCTCGGTGTGATGGACGCGGACCGGCAACATCCGGTCGAATTACTTTCTGAGTTGCTGCACGCCATTCAAGACAACTGCGATCTGGTGATAGGCAGCCGCTACACCCAGGGAGGGGAACTTGGAAAATGGAATCTGGCCAGAAAATTCCTTTCGGCAGCCGCTGTCTGGGCTACCTGGCCGCTGCAAAGGCCGCACATCTGGGCGAAAGACCCTATGTCCGGTTTCTTCATGGTGCGCCGTCGCTGCATCGCGCAAATTGCATTTCAGAAGACCGGATTCAAGTTGTTGTTGGAGATTCTGGTACGTGGCCAGATTGACTCGATCAAGGAAGTCCCGATCGTCTTCGGCCTCCGCAACCGTGGCGAAAGCAAGGCCAACTACAAGGTTGGCTGGGAATATGCGCGGCTACTGGCTAAGCTCTATGCGAAAAAAATTGGACTGGTTCGCCGCACCTGATGCGTCACAAAGGCGGATATTTGGCCGCGTGCTCCCACCCCACTGCGCTTGCCGGTGAACGAATGGAATGTGCTCTACTGACATGGATACTCAGCGGGTATATTGGCGGCACAAAATGGACAAGGAAATTCAAGTGAGTTATGGTAAGGCAATCCATGATTGCATACAGCCGGGGAAACAACATTCTGTCTATCCTTAACGGGAGTTTTCCATGGCAGTGACTCAAGCCAAGGAGAGATAGCATGCCTGCCCTCAAGAGAGCTTTCCTGTGGATCGCGCTTGTGATTCCGCCTCTCAGCTTTTATACCCTCCTAGCCAAATCGCTCCCAACTCTGCCCTTCGCGGATGACTACATAGGTATTCTGAATTATCTGTTGCAGTGGAAGAAGGCGAGTGGGCTCGGCCATCTCAACCTTATCCTGACGTATCAACATTATGACTACCGCTGCATGTTCAGGAACGCGATTATCGGTACACAGTATTCGATTATTGGCCATACCGACATTCACTCGTTGTCGATTCTAGGCGATCTGTTCGTTATCCCGATCTTCGGCGTAGTTTATTTGATATGGAGGGAATGCGACCGTCCGCGGGAATATACGTTGCTGGCTTTCGTCCCCGTCTCGTGGATACTGTTTCAGCTTCAATATGAAGGGACTCTAAATTTTCCGACTCCCGAATTCCAGATCCTTCCTGTCACTCTGTTCGTGCTTCTGACCTGTTTCCTGGCAAGCAAGTCGAGTACGCCTGCCTTTTGGGGAGCAATAGTCGGCCTACTGTTTTGCATCGCATCGAATGGCAATGGGCTGTTCATGACTATTGTTGGTGCAATTATTTACCTTCAACGCAAAGAGTTTAAGAGACTGGCTGCGTGGTGCGGCTGCTGCCTGGTTGCCTGCCTTGTCTATTTCCACGGATACGACTTTACGGTAGGGCAAGCCCGAACGCATTCGAGCAATAATGTTCTCAGCATATTCCAGCATCTCTCCCCGGCGTACGCTTTGGCGTTCTTAGGAGATATTGCCGCAGTAAGTAACCCTTTCCCTGCGATGCTTTTCGGAATTGTCCTGCTATGCGTGTTTATCTTTGCTACCCGCGACCGTCTTTTTGAGCGACGCCCGGCGCTGTATTATTCAGCGCTGTTCTTTTTTATTACTGCGGCAGCCGTCTCTGGACACCGCTCAGACCTTGGGTTGGTGACGGCTTTGCATTCCGCATATCGTATCAATTCTACCGTTTTACTCATTCTACTTTATCTCTATTTGGTGGACAGGTTCTACGGCGCCCGTGTCCGCCTTGTGTTTCTTAGAGTGGGTGCTGGCCTTTTCGCATTGCTGCTTGTCGGATTCAATATAGCTTCTGATCGTGGCGGGGAAAAAGTGATAATAACCAAGCGACACAAAGTAGAAATCGCGATGTTGCGTTGGCAGCGACATGAACCGCGTCCCCCCATCTCGTTGTCCGCAGACGATCTCACCGCGGAGAATGAAGAGCGCGGCAGCTTCGAGCCAATCGAGCCAAACTTGTCTGATGCGATCCGCGAAGGCATTCTTATCTTGCCGAAGCTCCCCATCGGGGACTAAGGGAATTGGGCAATCCAAGAGAGGGAAACGCACTATGAGTCATCAAAAAGGGAAGGGATGAAAGTTATGCGGCGCGCGATTTGTTACGGCGGATTGACCTTGCTATTCGCATTTTCTCTGGCAAGGTTCGTGTCTGATGTGATTAGGTTGGTTTATCCTGTCAACGATCTCACTACTGCTTGGATTTCGTCCAAGGCTTTCCTAGAGGGAAAAAACCCCTATCAGAATGTTGGTGAGTTTGTTCGCATATGGGAGGTCAACCGGCCAGCGTCAGCGACCGGTTGCGACGCAGACTATAACTGCATAGCTCAGAATCTTCCAATGGGATATCCGCCGACGACTCTACCGTTTGTTGGAGCGCTAACGCTGTTACCCTGGAGAAGCGCGGTTTCCATTTACACGGCAGGCTCCATCGCTCTCTTCCTGGTCATGCTTTTTCTGCTTGCGCAGAAGTCGAATTTCCTCTGGAGCGATCCGCGCAAGTGGTACATCCTGGCTTTCGGAATGGCCCTTGCGCCTCTGCACGCCGGTATACATGAGTGCAACCTGAGTACGTTGGTCGTTGGCTTGGTTTGTCTGGGAACCATCGTGATGCGCCGCTGGCCGTACCTGTCCGGAATTGCCTTGGCGATCTGCCTGTGCATGAAGCCACCGTTAGCCTTTCTTTTCTTTGCGTACCCTTGGGTGAGCAAACGCTGGAAAGCGGCTTTTGCCGGGCTGGCGACCTTCGCTGCCATACTTGCCGGTACTACGATCTGGATGAGCTTTCATCATGTTAATGTCTTCGCATCCTATCGGGAGGCACTGATGCAATTCTCTACGGGGAACTACTACAACAGCGTTGCCTATCCTTTGCCGGATCGTTACTTGCTAATCAATATCCAAGTGATGGCTTATCAATTCACGCACAGCGTGCTGGCCTCTAATCTTCTTTCATGGGCGATTTTTCTGCTGTTGGCCATTCCTACAGCGCTACTAATTTTCTTCCGCGGTTCAGAGAAGAACGAAGGGAGTGCGCTGGCCATGCTTTCCCTGCTCACGCTCATGCCCGTCTTTCAGCACACCTACTCTGCTGCCATGTTGGTCTTTGTCATTTACTGGGCCATCGAAAAGTGGCCTCTGAAAGAGGCCCAAGCGGCTCTCCTGTTGACGTCCTCTTTGCTTTTTCCGCTGGTCGCAATGACCCTCCGTTATCCCCCATGGATTCGGTTTGTCGAGCAACATCATCTGGCGTCTAACTTCGTATGGAATGCCTTTCTAATGCCGTACATGGTATGGGTCGTGTTACTTCTGGCGGTCCTTGTTTTTGCGGATCTCTATCGAGATTGTGCTCGGGGAAGATGTCCGGTTAGTACCATGCCGGAGAGCGCCATTTCTGCACATTCGTAGGCGGCTTTACGTCCCGGAGGTGTCTCTGCCAGAGGTGCGTTTTGCAACGCGCTCTGCGTGGGGCCGCCTCGGGACTGCACGGTGCTAATAGCCATACCTTGCGGCGCGTGCAAAGTTTCCGCTTCTTGCCGTGAGGAACTAGCGGCAGGTGCGTGCCATCAGCCGCAGACGGCGAACGAAGCATTCCAGGAAGTGCTCCGCCAGTTTCTTGTTGGTTCCTTGTTGTAGTGGACACGCAGAAAGCCGAAGATCGTTAATTTGATGCCGCACCGCGCAGCACCTTCGGCGTTTCGCCGGTAGGTGTAATAACGAAGGCGTGCCGCAAGCGGCACTGAATAATCGATCTGCAGAGGCGTGGAAAAGGGAGAGAGCCGCAGTTGGGTAAACGCGGCAAATTCGTTGCGCTCGCGGGTGGTGACGGGAAGGCTGTTCAGGGCGTGCAGCACCTGGCTGGGAATGGGCACGGCGAAGCTTTCGGCCAGATAGTTCAACGCCGTGCGCACAAACAAGACAAGCTTGCGCTCGCGTGCCTCTGCGATCAGCCGGTTCCAATCCAGGCCGGGGGTCTTTCGAATCACGATGCAGGCATCGGGAATCCAGCGAATAGTTGGCGTTACGCACCATACCAGGCCATGCACAATCAGATGCAGCAGCTGATCGGCGGGGTTGAGTATCCGTACGTCGCGCTGAGCAAAGGTGGAGGCTTCAGAAGCTTCCCAGAAGGAGCGATCGGCCTGCGGATGCAGACAGAAATGCAAGAGATGCCAGTGCAGATCGATGGACAGGCCGGAGGGCTCGGTGAATCCAATGGCATGGGCGCAGAGCTTCATGTCCTGGGTGAGTCTGGCCGGCAGGGGTATCTCCGGCTTCCATCCGTTCTTTCTCAGGAGATCAATCGCCTGATCGACATCGTTGAAGGGGACCATCAGATCGACGTCCCCCATCGCGCGCAGCCCGGTGTCCTCGTAATATTGAGTCATCATCGCCGTTCCCTTGAGCAGCATGAGCGGAATCCCGGCATCGCGCAACGCTTGAATAATGGGGGTGGCGTGTTTGAAAAGCAGTTGATTGCGGCTCCAGACCTTGCGGCGGACACCCTTGATCTTCTCCATCAGCGGATGCTCAACCGCTTTGCTGCGCAGTCTTTCATGCACCATCGGCAGGAGGCGGTTCAGCACTTCCTGCTGGTTGGCAATGTCCAGGGAATTGAGCCACGCGAGGCCGTTCTCGCTGGCGTAGCCCTCAGGGGCGAGCACAACATCCAGCAGTTGTTTCTGTACTGGAGTTGCCGCCCAGGGGCATTTGTCCGATGGATATATCATGAATGCGGTTGTCCTCAAAATGATCTTTCCGAAATGACTTCACTCTTGATCGCCCCGTTGTTTTCCACTTCCGTCAGGAAACCATTTTCCAGGCAGTAGCATTTTTCTGCTTCGCGGGCTACGGCGGCATCCTGGGTGATGATCAGCAGCGTGGGCCCTTCTGATATGGTCTTGACGTTGTGAAGAATCTGTTTTGCCGACATGGGATCCAGATGATTGGTCGGTTCGTCGAGGATGAGCAATTGCGGACGCCGCGCCAATGCTCGAGCGATGGCAATCTTCTGGCGCTGCCCACCTGAGAGCGCGATGCCATCTTCTCCCACTTCGGTTTGATAGCCATGCGGCAATGGGCGCGCAAAGTTATCGACAAGAGCAACCTTGCAGAAATCCATAACAGAGTCGGCATCGGAATCCTGACTACCATAGGATACATTTTCCCAAATGGTTCCGGCGAACAGGACCGGGTCCTGGGGCGCGAAAGCCATGAATGTTCGCAGTTGATCGATGTCCAGTTGCTCGTAGGGCAGGCCATCGGCCAGGAGGGCTCCCTGATTGGGACTGTAGAGGCCAAGAATCAGGCGCGCGATGGTGGTCTTTCCGCCGCCGTTCGATCCCATGATGGCCGTAGAGGATTGCGGATCGAGTTTCAAGGAGAGGTTGTTCAGAACTGTGCGGGTCTTGTAACGGAAAGAAACCCCCGACAGCTCAATTGCCCCTCGAAAGTCGATCGGCTTTGTTCCGCTGTAGGGCGGCGGTGCCTGTTGGCTATAAAAGCTGTACAAGGCGCGGAGCGCCTGATTGCCGGCCAACAGGTGCGGGATGGCGCCAAAGACTTTTTGCAGATTGCTGCCGAGCAGCACAAACAAAACGTAGAAAGACAGCAGGGAGCCAAGAGAGATCTTTCCCGATACGACCTGCAAACCACCGATGACAAGAATGAGAACGCTGGAGAGGGCAACGATGCTGCTTTGAATCTGAGTATAGGCGGCCTGCAACCAGACCATCCGCTCGCTATCGATACGCTGCTGCTGGATGCGTTCGTTTTGGCGGCGGATCTCGGCGCGCTCGGCGGATTGATAGCGGGTCAGGTCGAGCTTGTGCAAGACAAAGTACATGCCGGAGCTGAAGAGGGAGAAGGAATCGCGGGAGCGCTTGACCCAGGTCAGGCTGACGCTCTTGAGGCGGACGTTGACCAGATAAAGAATGGGACCGGTGAGCAGCAGAATTCCCAGCAGCCGCGCATTGAGCATAGCCAGAATCGCGCCCAGTAAAAAGCTGATAATGGCCGAAGGCATCAGGACGGCAACGCACTCGTTGACCATGACATCGAGCAACTGGGTGTCATGCACAAAGAGCGAATGCAGTGTTCCGCGATCCAGATCATCATGAGCCGAGCGGGGTAGCTCGAAGCAGCGCTGCAACATCAGCCGGCGAATCGCCTCAACCGAAGATTTGGCCGCACGCGTGGAGAGAAAGCGGGTTCCCAGGGAAAGCGCGCTGGCCAGCACCTGGCAGGCGACGATGCAAAAGCCGAGCAGCATCAATTGATAAATATTTTTGGCGGGAATGGCAGTGTCGAGAATTCGGCGCAGCAGCCAGGCGATGGGAGGATACGCAAGGCTCTCGGCAAAGGCGAAGAAGATGCAGGCCAACAGCAATTTGCGCTGCCCGGCCAGCCGGCGCCACAGCCATCTCCAGGAATCCCACTTGGGGTGGCTCATTGCGTCTCTCCACGGGTGGCCGACTGCGCCAGCTTGCGCTTGCGGTCAAGCGACTCTTTCATCATGCGGAGCCGCATCTGAGCCTGTGTGCTTTGATTGTGGGAGATGTTGCTGGCATGAATCCTGCGCAGAACGACGGTTTCTTCCATGCTGATAATCGGGATGTGCGGCTCTTTGATTCGGAAGAACCACTCCAGGTCCTCCCCCTGCAAATAGCTTGGGTTGAACAGGCCCACGGTATCGAAGAGCGAACGGCGTACCAGGATTGCTCCCAATTGAACCGCGTGGGTGGAGTGCGAAAGCGTCTCTGAATCGACCCACGCAGGGCAAGCCATTTGGGGTTCAAGAAAATTTCCGACTTTGCCATTGACGCAGTTCACCTCCGGATGCTCAATCAGATACTTTGCCTGGACGGTCAACTTGTTGGGTGACCAGAGGTCGTCGGCATCGAGGAAAGCAATGAACTCGCCGGATGACAGTGTGAGCGCGGTGTTTCTTGCCACTGCCGATCCCTGCTTCTCTCCGTAGGCATAGCGAACATCGGGATAGGATTGGGCAATGGCGGCGGTGTTGTCGGTTGAGCCATCGTCCACCAAGATGACTTCGATGGGGCGATAGTCCTGAGCGAAAATGCTGTCGATAGCTGCTGCGAGGAACTTTCCGGCGTTATGAGCCGGGACAATCACGCTGATGAGCGGCACTGAGCGATTGGCTTGATTTTCCATGCGTGAATTTTCCTCGACTTGCGTCAACAGCAGCGGAAAGGAAATGCGATCCATCCCGCATTATCCCGCAAAGTGTATCGAATCGCGCATCAGTTTGCGGCCCATGGCATCCTTCAGGGCGCGGATTCTTTCCCTGTTATTTCGTTCGATGGCCTGCGAAATGTTGTCCATGTGAAGCCTACGCAATTGCATTACTTCCTGCATGGAGTGTGAAACAAGCCGCAGATCGTTGAAGCGCATGAACCAGTCCAGGACATCATGAATGAAATATTTTGCATTGAGCATGCCGACAGAGTCGAATGCCCACCGATAGACAAGCAGCGCACCAAAATTGAAGGCAACCAAATCCTCAGACAACATTGAATCCGCCACCCATGCCGGTTTTTCCATGCCCTGCTGCAAGAAATTTTTCATTCTACCAATGACACAAGCCACTTCCGGATTTGCCTTAAGATAGTTGGTCTGCAAAGCGAGCTTGTTCGGTGTCCACAGGTCATCCGCATCGAGAAAGGCAACCAGTTTTCCCGTGCAATGGGTGATCCCCAAGTTCCTGGCCGCTGCTGGTCCTTGATTTTCCTGGCGCAGATAGACTACTTCTGGATAGCTTTGGGCAATCGTGGCCGAATCGTCGGTCGAGCCATCGTCCACCACGATCACTTCCAGAGGGCGATAGTCCTGGGCGAAGACACTGTCCAAAGCTTCGCCCAGATACTTGGCCTCGTTGTAAACGGGAATGATCACGCTGACCAACGATGGACTCAATGGGCCATTCTCTGTCAATACAAAACCTCAATGCAGTTCAAAAAGCAGTTGACGTACCACGACGGGCGTCGAGCGAATATCCGAGCCCAATTTCAATGCATACACTGGAAGCCGTCGCGCTGCTTCATTAAAACATCTTAGCGCCGCACGCCGGAACTGCGGCAGATGAAGCGCTGCGCTCGAAGCCAACCCCAGATAGCCGCGCTTCGCGTTCAGCGGTTGGATCTTGCTCTGTAGGCGGTCCTCGATCTGCGCCAGCAGGATGGCCTGCAACTGAAACCGTTGTTGCAATTCCCCTCTTCGAAGCCGGTACATCGCCTTTTCGTCTTTCTCCATTCCCTTCCGGTCCACATCGGAGGCCAGAATCGGAAACCGCGCCGTATCGATGAGCTTGGCCGTGCCATAAAGACTGTACACCGCGGGAACCTCTGCCATTGAAAGCAAGCAGCGGTCATCGCCCACAAACTGCATTCCGGCTTCCAGGCAAGCCAGCGCGGTAGTTGATTTTCCTGCTCCGCCGTTGCCCAGAATCACAACTCCCTTCCCCGCTACGCCCACCGCCGCGCCATGAAACAGATAGCGATCACGCCCTGCAAACCAATGCGAAAGCAGAGGATGCATAGGCGCAGCCTGATCCAGATAGGCCATGCCCGTGGCGGAAAGCACCAGCCAGCAGGCATTCCTGCCCGCTGCGTCCAACGCGCCGATCACATGGCCCTGGCGATGAACCATCAACTCCATCCCATCCAGACGCAGAGACAACACCGCAAGCTCGCCCAGACCCAGAGCGGTCAGTTGGCGGGGCAGATCAGCAAACTGGGGCAATGCTCCAGCCACATAGACCGTCAACTCCGGCTCGCTCGGCTCCACTGTGCGCAAGTGCTGGAAGGCAGGCGCCGCCTGGCGGCGCAGGTTTTCATCGAGAAAGCAAACAGAGACAGGCAGACCGGCCATGAAGTAGTGATCAGCCTGCGCGCCGCGCTGCTGTTGCATCAACCTCTCCAATTGGAGGGCAGTAGCGGATAGGAGATCGATCATTTGCGGCGACATTTTTCCATGGACCGTTGAGTCTGTCGCGCCGAGAGCACTGTTCATCTGTGCGGCCATCCCTGTTCGCTGACCTGATGAATGGGATCGAGCAGCAGGATCTCTTGCATGTCGTCGAAGCGGGAGATGACGGGAGCGGCGAAGCGTGCATTTGCGGGCTTGGCTGGCGCAGTCTCCGTAACGGTTTCAGCGCTTTGGGGTGCTGAGCTGGCAATCAAAATCCCCTGGCTCACAAGATCATCCACAAAGGATTGGACCAGAGCCGGAATCTCCGCGGCGTTCTTGTAGAGGGTGCTCAGGTGGGAGATTGCCTGGTCAACGGAAAGGCCTCTTCCCAGGAGGTTGATTATCTTGGCCCCGGAATCGGTAATGCTGTAGTACAGGCCGTCTTCCAGATTAATAAGAACAATTTCGCCATCAAAATCCTCAAAAACAAAGCGTTTATTATCAATGAGATATGTTGGCATCAAAGAAATCCATTCCTGTTATTGTAATAATTACGATATCATAAATGGGCCTACTCTTGTCCAAGACAGAATTTCGGCGAAACAGCGGAGTTGATTTCAGAGGACATAGGCAATGTTTCCGCCGATAGTGGCAGGTTTGTTCGGCTTGCCGCTCTGTATGGATTTCTATGTGTCCGGCATCCTGCTGTCCAAGTTGTAATTATGTAAGTGCTGCGCTACAGGCTCAAGTGGATGCTTGGATTTCTTCTGCTGTCCAACTCATAACTACCACATCAGCGGCATGGGCGTTGTTGCATGGATCGAGTCTCGGCTGAGTTTTCCCATGCCCCAGATGGATTACGCGGCGATGTTAAGGCGGCGGACAGAGTTGGGGCGGTCTGCGTCGAGCATTCGATTGAGGGCGGCAACGCCGACAGCCGCTTCG
>JARLJJ010000016.1 GCA_031291275.1 Formivibrio sp. | reverse complement strand
CTCGAGCGTGAATTCAGACCCTGTGCGCTCAGGCAGGGGAGGCAGTCACCGAGGCAACCCCGTGTCACGCAGTGACCGCTTTGGGCCAACGGCCAGCCTCTTTCCTATCTTCGAGCGAGAGACCCCACTTCACCGCTGCACCACTGTGAACCAGGGCACCGCCAGGCCCCCCCACAGGGGGAAAGCTGAGTGGGGGGCGAAGCTCCAACCGTGTTAGGGGTTGTGAGAGAGTGAACTTTTGAACGGTAGGGTACCGCTATGGTTGGTAAGGGCTAAACTCCCGCACATACCTCAGTATGGAGAATTCTCCACCGCCCGACCCCCACGGTAACTCTTTCTACAAATCGGCGAGGGTATAGATGTGCCCAATACAAGGTCGTAGCCGTGGTGGCAAGAAGTTCGTAGGGTTCATTTTCGAGCACGGGGCACCGGCATGGCCGCTTTCCGCCATTGCGCCCCGCCCTGCAGCCATGTGCCGTGCGCGCCCCCTCTTCCACGGGCAACTGTTCATAAATAACGTATGCATTGCATTCGGCGTGCCTGGTGAGGCAACGCGCTGCTCCTTGTACCCCCTCAAACCGTGCATGCCCGCTGCACACACGACCAAAAAAACACAACTTGAAGTGCTTTTCAGCATGGTGGCGCCCCACGTCCGTTTGGTCTCAGGGGGCATGTCCGCATCCTCTTGCTTGCTCCTTTGTAATTGTGTGGTTCTAGTATGCCCTCAGGCTTGAGTACGCCCGGGCCTCTCATGCAGATGGACTGTGTTAGACGTCTGTGTCGCTAAGGTGTGTGCAAGTGCCAGTGCTACTAGTATATCAGTCAATCCAGTAGCTTTGAAACTGCGGCAGTGATGGTACGTCTGCACCCTAGTACTACCAGTAGTTTACCATGACGTTTGCCATCAACGCTATTGGTGGGTGAGCACGTTTAAGCATTGCAGGACCATTTATGTTCCGTTTGCACGTTAATCCTGCAAAACGGCCACAGGAAAACATGAAGTGGCATGGTCGAAGCATCTGCCACTCGCAGTGCAAGTTGAAAAATGTGCAAAGGGGCCCAGGGGAAATCGCGAGAACTTCAACGAGTATCAAAGGAAGGGAGTGACCTTGCAACGAACACAAAAATATGGTGAGCTCTGTGGGAAAAACAGGATGACAATGCCGGAATGGCCACAGGAAACCATGATGTGCCAGTGCCCCGGGGCCTGGGCCCATCATGATACGTAACTTGAACTTGAAGCACCGTGACCACAGCTGACACTGGCACCCACTGGCACAATGCTGTGGCACTGTTCTGCGGCCAGTGGGGCCAGCTCCAAGTCACACTGGCAAGGCAAGCACCCACTAGCAGGCCACTATAAGCAGGCAGGCCTCTTGTCTCTCGAATGAGGGGACACTCAGGCATGCATTGCAATCCATCAAGTCATCATG
>JARLJJ010000175.1 GCA_031291275.1 Formivibrio sp. | reverse complement strand
TTTTTTTGACGCACTCGGCGCTCTCTGCTACCTTGGTAGTGGACAATTCAGTGCCAGACACTCCTCAGTAGCTCAATGGCAGAGCATTCGGCTGTTAACCGAAGGGTTGTAGGTTCGAGTCCTACCTGAGGAGCCAAATAATCAATAACTTACAGCAATTCATCTGATTCTCAACCCCACAAAACCCCACGCTACCGTCGAGACTGCTATCTGTCTTCATGCAGCCTCTTGCTTCATCACCATCTGCACAACTTTTGAATTCGCCTGTTGCTTTGCCTTCAGGGATGCACTGCCATACACGTTCATGGTCGTTGCAACGTTGCTGTGACGCATCAGCTTTTGCTGGACTCCAATGGGAGCACCCGTCTCGTCCAGGAGCGAACGGTACGTGTGGCAGCACTGATTACGTTTGGGAATTGACCCGTAAAGGAGCAACCACTGATGGCGCCAAACAGCGTGCTGGTCAAAAATACGGGTGTAGCAGGCGAACAATCGACAGGTTATGCGCTAATCGAGGTTCAATGCCGGAAGATAAACCGACGATGGCGGATGTGATTAAACAACTCACTCAAGGAGACTGACGTGTTGGGGCGCAGTCGCAAGGTCCATTTTCTGCTGGCGTCTTGTTGAACAGGGCGTGAGAGTTAGATAGACACTTGCCGACATATCAGGACTAATCGGTTCTTCGGTGAGTGACTCGGCGATTTGGCTTCATCCCAGAACAGGCCCCAGGGTACCCGCTCGCTCTTGCGCGAGCGGGTACCCTGAGCACTTAGAACGTTAGCCGTGCTGCAGCCTGTAGTTGCCTCTGCTGATTCGCTGAAGAGATAACACCGTTCAACGAGTTTCCGATCGTGTTTCCTGGGGTGCCGAACTGCGGATGATTGAGCACGTCAAAGCTCTCAAATCGCATGTTCAGGTTGGCCTCGTGAAAACGCGGGAGCGAGAAGTTCCTTTGCAGGCTCAGGTTCAACTGGTTGGCGCCAGGTGCCCTGATGTTGTTACGCGATGCATTGCCGAACGTGTACGCCGTCGTATTCACAAAGCACCCCGTATTGAACCACTGGTGAATTGTGCGTGCGCCGCCTTGATTCGGATC
>JARLJJ010000015.1 GCA_031291275.1 Formivibrio sp. | reverse complement strand
CAACCGACGTCTCGCCAAGGACTTCGAGAGAACTATCGAAAGCGCCACCGCTTGGATCTTCCTCGCATCCGTCCAACTGCTTACCCGAAAACTCGCAAGACTATGATCTATAACACTTTCGAGAGTTTCGAGTCAGACTCTCAGAACTTGTGCCGAAAGATGTCGTTCAATAAGAACATGTTGCGATTCACGCCGTCCTGCGCGAGAGGGAGTGAACGATGGCACAGACTGGTATTGCCCGGCATAAGCATAGCCGGAAAGGATTGCGTTATTCCAGTGATATGACGGAGTGTCAGTGCCGGATGTATTCTCCCGAAAAGTGGGCTTTGACGTGACGGCCCCGGCCGACCGTTCGGTCGATATGCCCGTGCTATGGGCGAGTGCTCCCGTTGTCATCCAGTTTCACCTCCGCACCGCCTGCCACGACCGATGGCGGGCTAAGAACGCCCGCCAGAATCCCAGCGAAGAGATAGAACACCTCCGTACTTTCCGCAATCGAAGTCGCCTTCTGGCTGACAAGAATTCCCACCATTCCCGAAATCATACCGATCGCATAGTTACGGTTATTTATAATACTTTGCTTGGAAAACTGCGATACAGTGAGGAATACGAAAAAAATGACCGCGACAAGCTCATGCAGAAAACCAAAATCAAGCAATTGAGTTAAGTAGAAATCGTCTACTGTTAACCCGTCCCCTACTTTGACGCCGGCAATCCGGAGTGATTGCCCGTCCCCGAAGCCAAACACCGGCGACATAGCGATTGCCGGCGCGCCTTTGGCCCACATGTCCTCCCTATATGTGGAGCTTTGCGCTTGGGCCGCCGTACTACCGGCTTTCAATTCATTAGCAAACGACATTATTTCGAATGCGCCAAACAAAAATATACTGAACGAAACAATGATGGCGACGGTTCTGAAGTCTCGGCGCCGGATCGCCAATACGTTTAACGTGAGGTTGGCGAATATCGCGACTAAGACAGAGACCAGAGCTGATCGCGTTCCCGTCATTGGAATGGCAGCCACGCACAATATAAATGTCAGTGCCGAGATGAGACGCCACCCCCTCTTTTCTTGCTTAATCCCGGAAAATGCAACGGCGGCAAATGCCGATAGAACGCCGCCCAAAACCAGGGGGTGAGTAAAGAACGACTGGGCCCTGAACGCACCGTCCCTCGATTTATCACCCAAAAGCATGCTGGCATAAGCAGATGACGAATCCAACGGGAAGATCTTGAAGATAATATTCGCCATCGATATCTGCGTCATATATTCGAACGCGGTTGTCAGAGCGATGAACATTGCTAGCACCAAAATCAACTTGGCAATCCGATCGAGATTGAATTTGATGCGATCGGCGGCGACGAGGATTGCGAATGGTGAGCCAACCCAGGCATAATCCCTGACCGTGTTGTAAACGGCCTCCGATGGCGATGTACCCATCAAATCAGATGCGGAACGCGCCGCCCACTCGAGAACGTAGATAAAAATTAGAGCCGAAGACCATTGGCTGAAAAATCCGCTCGCTAATTTCATAAAAATTTTGAAGGCAGAATATCCGAGTGCGAATATCGTTATAATATTGAATGGGCTAATATGAATTGGTCCGGGCAATGACGCATATTTTGGCCAGCAAAGCAAAAGAAAAATATAGACATATATGTATTTATCTATGCCTTTGGCTTGCAAATGGTCGCTTTCCATAAAAACCCTTTAGATAATTTCTCGCCAGATTTGCTCGTCGTATTTTGCGCAGAAAGAAAGTTTCGATATTCCGCTGTCTGATCTCATAGTTTGCCCTATGGCCTGCCCCCCGAAGGTCCCGCAGTCATAACGAGAGTCTGCCGGTTTGATATGACGGCTGTGTCGCCACTTCAAGCGCGTCGGGCGTGGAGCCCTCAACCAGCTCAAACGCCCGGCGCGCTTGAAGTGGCGTGCGGTTGCCGAGCGACGAGTGTGGCCTGACGTTGTTGTACAACGCAGCAGCACAACGCCCTGAAGTGATGCGATGGATGCCCCCCTTTGTCCGGCATTCTATGATGGCGATCAGCGCCAGCCCGGCGCATGAAGGAGGATCAGATGGCAGACAGATATATGCTGGCAATCGACCTTGCGAAGCGCAGTTTTCAGATCTGCGCCACAGATCGGGCAGGGTCGGTTCTATACAACAAGGCAGTTTCTCGGGCCAAACTTGAGCAGGTGCTGGAATCGCAGGCGCCTTGCATCGTTGCCATGAAGGCCTGCGCAACCAGCCACTTCTGGGGGCGATTTGCACAGGCTCTCGGGCATGAGGCGCGCCTGATCCCGCCGATCTACGTCAAACCCTTCGTCAAACGGCAAAAGAACGATGCGGCAGATGCCGCAGCAATCGCAGAGGCTGCTGTCCGCCCGAACATGCATTACGTGGCGGTGAAGAGTCCCGAGCACCAGGCGCGCGCGGTCGCTTATCGCACGCATCAATGCTTTGCGTGAAAAGCCCGCGCATACGAGCCTTCACGTCGCGCAGCGACGATGCCCAAAGCTCCAGCGTCGTTTCGATCGATGCACCCGTCACCCACAGCCTCCTTGCCATGGAGACCTATTGATTCAGAGTTTCACTCAATGTGCAACTGTAATGCTAACGAGGATAGCATCATCCGCCTCGTCGGTGCTGTACTGCTCGAGCAGAACGACGAGTGGCAGCTGCAACATCGCTACATGCAGATCGAAGGCATGGCCGAACTCAACCAAACCATGATCGAGGAGGAAAATCAGCCCCTACACATCACAAACAAGGCCGCCTGACGATGACACAAGGCCAAACCAGAAATTACACCACCTTGACGGACGCTATCCGTGGGCGTTGTGCCGCTGCGTTGTACAATACCGAGCGGACGCACTCAAGCCTCGGCGCCAGGACGCCCGACCGGACATATTTTGACAACCTGCCGCTGGCAGTGGCAGCATAAATTTGGCCGCCGATCTGGGGCGCCACTACGGTCGGGCTATGCCCTCCCTCCGTAGCGCCCCAGATCGGCAAGTCAGCAATACAACCGGCAGACGATCCACTTATCATCGGTTGATCCCTGTTCAGACCAAGCCGGCCACCTCTCGCCGCATAGGACGAAAGGTCTGTGCGGCGCGACAATCAGGATGAGAACCGTGTTGCCTCACGAAAACATGCTCCCGAGCGGTGATGGCGTTGCCTCACCTGAATGTTCCCTAAGCCGATCCGCCGTATTGGTCCATTCCTTGGTTGAATGGGCGCGACGTAGCGGAGCCGTAGGCGAAGCGGAGTCGCGCCCATTCAACCTTCTACGTTCATCTCGGGGGCTGTCCTGCCAGTCGCCATCGGCTCCGTGGTGGATGTAAAGACGAGCGCGCAAGCCTGTTCTGATCGCCAGATCCTCAACCGACGCTGGACAGTCCGCAAAAGGGCGTCGGGATAGTGACCGGGTTGCTCGGCCTGCAGCCTTTCGAGCAATTCGCTGGCTGAGCGCCATGGCTCTTCCTCGAACCAGACTTTCAATTGCTCGGTCACATTTTTCAGGGGATCTGGACGACGACGGCCACGCTTCTGCTTTGGCTTATTGGAGGCTGTCGGCCGAACTTCGCCGTTCTGCCACGCCGTTCGCAGGCTGGAAAGGAACGCGTCCAGCGGCGGCGCGGACGACTCCCCGATCATCGTCGATGGGCTCGGCGCATCTGCCAGGGTGACCAGGCGCTGTTGCGCGGTCCGGATATTCCGCAGCAGTAGCACCGGGTCGAGGTCGGCCAAAAGTTCGCGCAGAAGCGCCCGGGTGACGTCGGTAGTCCGCGGGTCGTCGAGCAACCGCTGACACGGCGTTGCCGGCGTATGATAGCGCTTATGGACCCGAGCACCGTCCCGATGCTTCTCAGCGAGCTTGGCCGAGGGCTGGAAGAAGT
>JARLJJ010000174.1 GCA_031291275.1 Formivibrio sp. | reverse complement strand
GGCCAAGGTGGCTAGCTGGTTGAGTTCGCTGGTGATGCCGATGGGGTCCTGGATGACCACTGCCAGCGGCTCGATGTCGATGTCGGCATAGGGGAGCCGCGCGGCGACCATGTCTTTTTTGATGTGTGCGCCAGTACTGGGGCCGGGTTGGCTTTCGCTCCAATGCATCAGTACGGGTTTGGTGATCAGGGGCTGGGGGATGGTGTAGGGCGAGGGCTGCACCATGAGCTCGGCAACGTGGGTGCCCAGTTGTGCCGCGGGCAGGGCGTGGGGCTGAGCGGGACCTGCGGACGGGTTGATTTTAGTGGCCAGTTTGCTGCGCAGGCCGTGCTGGTCTGTTTCGATTTGCCACAGGGTGCAATGGCTGAGCAAGGTGTCGCTGACCATCAGCCAGACGGTTTTGGCGATGCTGGTTTCGGGGGCGGGGATGTAGTTGGTGGCGCCGGTGATGTGGGGGCGGACGTGCTGACCCGGTGTCTGGGCTTCACGGTCCTTTTCGCTCCACCAGAGCGCGGCGAACCGGCCGTTGTCGGTGACCTGGTAGTGCTGGGTCCACATACGTTCGTCTTTGAAATAAAAAAGGTAGACGTAGCTGCCGGGACGCAATACGCGCAGGCCGTAGTGCTTGCCGCCCTTGAGCGCGGGATAGCCTTGGATGTTGAGGTGCGGCAGGGCGGTACGATCAAAAGCGCTATCAGCGATGCCATAGCGCAGTGGGTAAATGGGGACGCAGCGACGGCAAGCCGGTGGGTTGCGGAAGACACCGTAGATCGGTTCGCTGGGGTGGGGTAGTTGTAGGGCTTTTTTATGAGATTGGCACATGGTCTGTCCTTAGCTTGGCTGCGCAGTCAGGTGTTGCAAGCGGAGTTCACACTCGCTCAGTCGCAATCGGGCATTACTTTTGAGATCGCCCAACGTGGCTCGGAGCATTTCGTCACGGTCGAAAAAACGCTGTGGGTAGATCAACCGAAGACGCATGAAGTGGCGCATGTCGCGCTCGTTGGTCATTTCCAGTTTCACGGCTTCACCGGCGTACATCACCAGCCTTCGCGCCAATTCCTCCGCGCCCAGTGGACGGATACGCTCGGGGTATTGCTCGGTAAACTGTCGGGCGGCATCTCGCAGAAATCGCCAATGGCTAGTTTGGCCAAGGGCTTCCTCTTCGGCCTCGTCCAAGGCAAAGCGGTTCTCGGCGCGCATGGCCAACGTTTGTGATGATGGGTTGTCTGCGCGCAACCACTGGCGGGTATCCCCTTTACCGTTTTGCCAGATCAGCCCCTGGATCGGTCCCAATACCTCACTGAAGCGGTGCGCTGGCAGGCCTTCGGCCATTTCCTCAATTTGGCGCAGCGCCGTCAGACTGAAAAACGCCGGGTTGCCATCGGCTGCACTGATCAAACGCAGGTTTTGCAGATGAGCGATCAAGGTGTCAGGGTTGGCAGGGCCCAACACAATCGGCCCCATGCCCATCGGCGCCCACGTGGCGAGATAGGTATCGAGCAATGCTTCGTTCAGTGGGACCAGGAGTGGACCGTGGCGATAGCCCGGCGTGGTGTATTCCCAGTCAGTGCCGCGCCACACCCAGTGATGTACCCAGCGCTTGGTGAGGGCCCTGACGTCGTCGTCAAGGGTGTCGACCAGTGCGCCATTGAGGCACAGCCAAGGTTGGTGCTCTTCGGACAGAGTACTTAAAACAGGTTTGGCTACCAGGTGAATGTTTTTGTAAGGGAATGCTTCTATATGCAAGGCGCTCATGCATCTTCTCTCCGACGTTCTGCAGGTTCTATGTGGTTGATATCAAACAGATAGACTGAAGAAATACGTGAAGCCGAATGGCAGTATTGTGATGCGAAAATATGTATCGATGGCTGCTCGACTATTGAGTCTGTAGCGGAAGTTGCAGACGAACACTGTGAATATAGGTGCCGCTGGAGTTTACGAAGGCGATGAAAGAAAGGTCAATTATTACGAGTTATTTTTTGAGGTTTTTTTATATATCAGAAAGACCCTACTTACAAACAAGAATATTCCTACTTGAAAATCAGAATTTACTTATTTATTAATTAGGAAATAGAGTGTCGCCCTGCATGGGGCTGCGCACCGAAAGTCGCTCCGACTGGATTTCAAGACAGGCCAGTTGCGGCCATGATGTAGCCTGCCGACAGTCCATTTCTGGCCAGTCGTTAAACTGCGTCGTGCGGTTCGCGGATAAATCCGCTT
>JARLJJ010000173.1 GCA_031291275.1 Formivibrio sp. | reverse complement strand
GTCGTGTTGTGGGGGCCGCCCAGCCACTTGCCCTCAAGCGGGTGGCCGGACATGGGGAGGAGCAAAACGGTCAAAGTGATGACGTCAGCAGAATACCAGAAAATCAACAACAAGAAGTACACGTTGTGCAGGCTTTTGAGGTGTACTTGGAACACTGGAGTCTGCCCCCGTACACCCCAACACAACCACGGCACTCACTCATGACACCCTCACCCCCCACCACACTACCCACCTCTTGTCTTGGTCACGAAGAATAACTCGCATTTGGAAGTGAACACAACATGATGATAAAAGGGGAGGAACGAAGACAAACATGCATGCATACTAGTAGAATTCACCTCGCACTAACCCGTCCACTACCAGCCTGTGATGCGACGTGGCTTGCTTTGCCCACGCGGTACACACGGGACAGCATACCCGTATCCGCCAAATAGGAGGCCACAAATGCTGCTTTTCCCGCTTTCCTTGCCTTTGTCCCCTTCACCTGCACCAGTGTCACTGGTGGATGCAACAGCGTTCGCAGCAGTGCCTGCACGCGCACAACAAAACTGCTTCAAACGCGGACACGGAAACACTACACGAGTGCGCGAGAGTACGTACCCCAGCAGAGAGGACGCCGGCGCAGAGGACCACACATAACAGGGTCAGCCACAGGGCGTGCAGCACTGTCATTGTCGTTGGCCGCGCGTGCCCGCTGGCCTGCAGCAGCATCAACACATGCAGGGACAGAAGGAACGTCTGCAGGGTGCGCAGCTGCAGCTGCTTCTTGGTCGGCTTCCATGCGATTGCCAGTGCCCACACGACCAAAGAGCACACAAAGGCAAGCAAGCAAGACAGAAAAGGGTCCTTCACAAGCACCGCGATCCAGATGAGGCCACATTTCCGCGCCAGCAGCACCACATCAAACAGGAACCTGCAAAAAGACACCACAACAGATATACAATAACAGCGAAGAAAACATGCACAAAAATGTCATGCCACCTGAATCCTTTGGTGTTATAGCCCACAGTGACCAGTTTGACAAAGGGGTGCGTGGCCAGCCAGCCGCCACGCTCAATCCCCAGCCTCAGCGCGCCCATCACCACAACAGTGGCCGCACTGCCGCACAACAATCCGCAAAGCAGTGAAGACAAATTGAGAAGCGACAACTGTGCATACTGTACACAACTCTAATGCGTACCCGTAGATCACTAGAATTGTCCCATTTCTGACATTCCAGCCCTGCGTTGCCACCGCGCGAATGACAGACAGCATCACCGCCCACTGCATCAGCAGTAACGCAGCACCAAACCGCAGCCACCAACTGTGGGCAGACCGGCGAGCTGAAACGCACGCAACACAAGCGCAGTTCAACACCTACTCGAAGTACACGTACAACTGCCGCGGGGACATACCTTTGGCAAGGCCCCATACAAGGCGAGACAGAGGAATGGACACCGTTGCAGCGACTGCCGCCAGGGGAAACGCCAGCAGCACCACGCCGAGCTGGGTCCAGTACACTGAGTGGGACTCGCGGGAGAAGAGGATGCACAGGAAGGGCTGCCAGGTCTGGATGCCCAGCCCACCGCCCAGGCCCGCTCCCGTCAGCGATAATACCCCCGCCTGCACCGAAACAGACACACACACACACACACACACACACACACACACACACACAACACAGTCGCACTAATTGAGAACACAGCACCAGGGAGTCCACATCTACAACGCGGGTAACTCACCGCAAACCACTGGTACTCCCGCGCGTGGATGAGTGTCTGCAGTGCCGCCACTTGCACAAAGTCGAACAGAAGGCGCAGCTCCGCGATGAAGGGGCCCGCGTGAGTGGGAATCCACACCGCTCGCACCTGCGCATGCAACAGCACAAAATAGAATCGCATAGGTCCCAAAATAGTCATCCCAACCCAACAAATCACACAATTGCGAGCTCTTACCTGCTTAACGGATTCCTCCAGCACCAGTGCGATCACAAGGGCAATCACTGACACGCCCAGAGCTGGCAGAGCGATCACACCCACAGCAGACAGACCGGGATATTTGCACTGTACACAGAATGCGCCAATGCCAACGTAGCCTGGTGCACACTTGCCGCAAGCAGTGCCAGTATATCCTGGTGCACACTGGGCAGCGCCAGGCTCTACTCGCGCGCTGAAACACGCTTGCGGATTGTCACACGCATACAGGGCCCAGGATGCATTTCCACTCAGATTGGCAAGAATGGGGGTCCAGTATCCTTCTGCTGTCCGCAGCGTGCCGTCGCTGCAGTCAAATCCCTTCCTGGGAGGACATAGTGCGGTGGCATCCACACTGCCACGCTCACAGTACCATCCGGCAGGGCAGGGCAAGCACTGGACGATGCTGCCGTTGCCAGGAGAGGGATTGTATGACCCAGCGGGACAGGGAGTGCATGTCAGTGTGTTGTTGTCCTTGTACAGTCCGCTGGCACACACGCATGCCAGGGAGAAGGGATCCAATACGAGCTGACTCGGACCCGTGCACACAGGGCCCAACACAGTCAGCGCCACCACACCGCCAGGAATAGCAACGCCACCCACTGTGACATGGATGGTAACAAGGCCCAGTGTGACAGGCAGAAGCGTGTATTCC
>JARLJJ010000172.1 GCA_031291275.1 Formivibrio sp. | reverse complement strand
CCTGCCTGCTTTTCGGCAAAGTCGCCGATCACTGGAATCTTGAAGCGCTGTCCATTAAAGGCCTTCACGATGCACAGAATCCATACGATCAGGACCGCCAAACCAAACAGCGGGAGGATAATCCACCCCACTACAGGAATCATTGTGAGCACAACGTCAATCACAACGCAGGCGATGCCCAGAAAGATCGACTGCCAGCAGTGGAATCGCACGGCCGGCTTCTGATTGTAGGGTGCAACCACCAAGAAGATGATCGCCGGAATAATTGTGATGTAAGCAAGGCCGGAGGCAGCATTGTCACTCAGACCTGTTTGGGCAGTGGCTTCGGACATCTTGGCTCCTTTCGCATTGAGAGCTCGGCGAACGAATGAGGCACCTTGCGCTTAGCGTGCAAGGCGGGGTGAGCGAAAAGGGGAGTCTCCTGGCTGTGGAACTGGGAAATGAGATTGAGCCCGGATGCCAGTCATGAGACCCGATACGAAAGGCTTTGTCAAGCAAATCTGTCAAGAATAGGCCTTGCAGGCTCACCGCCATGAGGGGATACGCCCAGAACGGGAAGCCGCACTCGTCAGCAGACCTGGCCGCCTAGCTTCCGGCTTGCTTTTCGGCGAGGTTGCCGATGAGCGGTAGCTTGAAGCGTTGTCCGTTGAGCGCTTTCACAACACAAACCAGCCAGAGCGCAAGCCACGCAAGCCAGACAAGCCGGGGAAGGGCCATCAGGAAAAATGCCCCGAATACCATGAAAAATACCAGCAGGAAGCTCAGCGCAATGTTGATGACAATCGCCGCAACATTGAGCAGAATCGACTGCCACGCGTGAAAACGCACGTAGGGGCTTGCGTTGTAGGGCGGGAGGAGCAGAAACACAATTGCCGGGACGAATGTTAGGTAAGCGATTGCGGCGGCGGCGTTGTCAGAAAGGCCTGCTCGATTCGGATCGGACATGATCGCTCCTTTGCAGGTAAACGCTCTCCAGTCCGTACTTGATCCCTACCGCAATGCAGCGCCTACGCATGTGCCGGAACGCGGAAGGAGTGTAAGCCGAATGACAATAGGGGAACTGGTGGAGGGGACGCCTGTCAAGGAGATTCCGGGCGAGGTGGGCACGGGGCGGCGGGGAGCCATTTTGCCGGCTGAAAACCTGCGCGCCCGAGACCGTGAATCGCGTTCATCCAATACAATAAAAATGGGAGCACCAAGGATGGCACATACAGTTTTTTGCGTACGCAACAAGAAGGAGATGGAGGGATTGGACGAGCCCCCCTTCGACTCGGAGTTCGGTCAGAAGATCTACAAGAACGTCTCCAAGGCGGCCTGGGCAGAGTGGGTCGACCGGCAGAAGATGCTGCTGAACGAGTACCGCCTGCAACCCTGGACCCCACAGGCGCAGCAGTTCCTGGTTGAACAGATGGAAGAGTTCTTTTTTGGTGCTGGATCGGCTCTGCCCAACGAGTTTGTTCCGCCCGCCCAGTAATCCCTACTCAGTAATCGTGGAGCGGTCGATTTTTGTGCTATTGATGGGATTTAACGTCGAGCGCACCGGGGCCGCACTGGTGTAAACTGATCAGGACCCCTGAAGCCGGCTCCCATCGAGCCGGCTCGATTGTGTCGGGACGTGGCTCAGCCTGGTAGAGCACTCGCTTGGGGTGCGAGGGGTCGGCAGTTCAAATCTGCCCGTCCCGACCATTTTAAACCATTTAGTTTGTTTTAGTTCTAGTTTTTCCAGTCGTTGGCGTTGGTCTTCCAATTCCCCAATATTGTGACGTGATTGTGACGTTATCCAATGCGGCGACGGCCTTGCGTTTGGCTTCAGTGCGGATGTGGCTGTAATGCGATAACATCTCACGGCTGATGTGTCCAGCAATCGACATGACAGTCCGTTTGCGGGCGTCCCACTCGCCCGTTGGCCTCACGATCACTTGACCTCAATATTTCCATCGCCTATCTGGTTGACGACGCGGCAATCACTTTTTGAGGGTATCGATTGAGCCGTGCCTTTTGAGAAAAGAACAAAAACCAGGCAAGTACCCAGCAAAAGCGTTACTGCTAGCTGGAAACTTGGCGCGTAATTCCAGATTCCGAGCACACGAGGCACCCTCTCTTCAACTTTGAGATCAAGTTCTTTGTTTATGAGGTTGTCCCCAAAAAACACCTGGTCACGATCTGCGTCATTGGCTCGCTGGATGCCCCACAAAAACCATAGGTGTAAGCAGAAAAGGAGAACGACAAGAGCAATACTACCGAACTTAATAAACTCAACTGGAAACGTCACATCTTTTGAAATGATTAACCCAAGCGACGCAGCCAAAGCCGTCCATACGCCAATCGTGACCTTCCATTCATATTCACGCCGTGAGTTATAGCTGTCCCATTCCCAGGAACGCCGCATTGACAAGACATCAATTAACCGCTTTTGCTCATCGTTCATCTTTCGCCGCCGTAGATGCTGCCATGATTTACTCTCCAACGCGTTCGTGTGAAATCGTAATCAATCCGGAACGGGTTGAGAAGAGCAGGCCACTGGTTACACCACTACCTTATGCGGAATTTTTCTCGCCATCCGCCCCCCGCTTTCGGCGACGACTAAAGTTAGCCTCAGTGACCGCCGGCTGATGTCATCCGGTTCAAGCCGGACGACGGCACCGATTGACTTAGCGATCACAAGAGTAGATGCAAAACGGATCTTGGTTGCGCCTTTGCTGCTCTTGCCATGCCATTACTCGCAGCATCTCCCCCAGCCGGCATACCACTGGCGATGCGCAGACCCCCTCTACGCACCAAAGGAACTCATCTCTCCTTCGAGCTTTAGTGTGTACGGAAGGCTCGCCACTGAAGCATCGCGCGCCGGGACAGTACAGATCAGCGCTTTGTCTGTTTGGCTGAACTCTAATGGCCGGCCGCCATCGAGCAGGGTGACGCGCCGAATGTTGGCGTTGGCCTTGCGAAATGTTGCGAGCTTGACCTCGAACGCTGCGCCACTGTTCTCGGGCGGCAAAAGACCCGTCGCATACAGATTTCCCTTGTTGACGGTGAAGCGAAAATCGGTGCTGGTCGGCGGAAGTGGGTATTTGTTAGGTGCGTTCCCAGGTATACCCATGGCCGTGGGCCAGCCGCGCCACGATTGCGGCGCCTCGTCAGGAACGCCCGGTCCTTCGCCCGGCCTTAACCAGGGCTTCGCTCCATAAACAGCCTCGCCATTCCTGCGCAGCCACTCGCCCATCGCGAGTAGCGACGTCTGCTGATCTTCCGGAATCGATCCGTCGGCCATGGGTGCAACGTTGAGCATGTAGTTGCCGCCGACGCTTGCAATAGTGATCAACTGCCGCACCAGCGCCGCGCCGTCGAGCACGCGCAAGCCCGTAATGTATCCCCACGAATTGCCGATCGACGTATCGCACTGCCATGCGCCGGGGTAAATCCATTGCGGCGACCCACCCATGCCCTCGGCGGTCTGGACCGTTCCGTAGAGATACGCCCACTGCTTGGTGCACATGGTCGTCTCGTATCCGGCTTGGTGTGCGCGATTGAACAGGTACGCCGCGGCGCGCAACTTGATGAGATCGTACTCACGCGGATTGACGCCGTTGTCCATGTAGAGAATTTCCGGATGATATTTGTCCGTAAGCTCCTGGATGCGGGCCAGCCAATCCCCCTGAAATGCGGGGCTGGCATTGGGCCCATTCAT
>JARLJJ010000171.1 GCA_031291275.1 Formivibrio sp. | reverse complement strand
TGCACGAGGAGATTTACATGAAAACGTCGAGATATAGCGAGCCCCAGATCCTTTCGATTTTGCGCCAGGCTGAAGGCGGTGTGCCGGTTGCGGAGCTGTGCCGTGAGCACGGCATGAGCGACGCCTCATTCTACATCTATGGACGGCTCCCCCTTTGCAAGTAAATTCGAACATCGACGACATGATCAGTGGCAAACATCTATCCGGCGTCAGTCGGCTCTCGCTTCAGCGCCCAAATGGCTAATCCGCACGCGCGCACCTCAACAAGTGGTAGGTCTCGAAGACCATTGTAAAACTCAGGTTTGTTGCGCGCCGGTTCGATCAGTGCAGTCCATTTCTTCGTCTACTCGCAATCTGTAAGCTCTCCTTCAGGCAGCGGCGCGGTAGGCTTCGCCCGTTCGAAGCACGGCCCAGATTATCCGTGCATTCTTGTTGGCGACGGCAACCGTGGTCCGGTTAAAGCCGCGTCGCTCCAGAAGCTGGTTTACCCATTTGTTCAGGGCGTCTTCTTTCCCCGTTGCGGTGCGCACGACAGATCGGGCACCGTGAACAAGCAGGCTTCGTAGGTGCTGATCTCCTCGCTTGGAGATGCCCATCATAACTTGGCGATCGCCGCTGGAATGCTGACGGGGCACCAGACCAAGCCAAGCAGCAAGATGGCGGCCATTCTTAAACTCTGCCCCTTCGCCTACCGCGGCGACGATGGCGGTGGCCGTCTTTGGCCCGACGCCTTTTATGCGCGCCAGCCGCTGGCAGGTCTGACTTTCCTTGAATATGGCTTCGATCTTCTTATCGAAAATCACCACCCGCCGGTCGAGATCGCAGAGGAGGTCCCACAGCTCGCCAATTGTCTCGCGCGCCATCGCCGACAGCGCGTTGCCCATGTCGACCAGAATTTCCGGGATCATGCGCCGCGCTCGGCCGATTGATTTGCCGAAGGCAATTCCTCGATCGAGGAGTAGCCCGCGGATCTGGCTGACGACGGCGGTGCGATGATTGACTAGCCGCTGTCTGGCGCGGTGAATTGCCTGCACATCTTGCTGCTCCAGGCTCTTCTTCGGAACCAGCGGGATATGGGGTTGCCGTGCCGCCGTGCAGATCGCTTCGGCGTCATTCCCATCATTCTTTTGCCGGCGGACGAACGGTTTGACATACTGAGGCGCGATAATTTTCACCCTGTGCCCAATCTCTTCGAACTGACGGGCCCAGCAGAATGCACCCGTGCAAGCTTCGATCGCGATGGTGCTCGGCTCAATACCTTTTAAAACCTGCAGAAGCTGTTCCCTCATCACACGTTTTTTAAGAACCATGGTGCCCTTCCGGTCGACCCCATGCAGCTGGAAGACATTTTTTGCCAAATCGATACCCAGGACATCAATGCTCATAATTGTTCTCCTTGTTCCCGTGTTGGATTTTATCATCCGATAAGCCGGCATATCCTGCCCAGGGGCGAGAGAGCCGTCCATCCCATTAAGTGGCGGGCGAAGTACGGTGGCATGGACGCCTCCATGGTCTCCTCGATGAAGGCGATTGAGGAGGAGAACCGGCGTCTGAAGAAGATGTTTGCGGAATTGAGCATGCAGAATGAGTTGCTCAAGGAGGCTTTAGGAAAAAATAGACCGGCCATCTCAACGCCGCGAGATGGCCGAGACGGCGGTGGCGAGGCACGGGGTGAGCATTACGCTGGCCTGCCGGACGTTTGGGGTGAGCGAGACGTGTTATCGCTATGCGCCGAAGCTGGTTGGCGAGAATGAGGAGATTGCTGATCTTCTGGTGGGGCTGACGAATGCCAAGCGGAATTGGGGCTTTGGCCTGTGCTTTTTGTATTTGCGCAATGTTCAGGGGCGGCTGTGGAACCATAAGCGCGTCTATCGCATTTACCGTGAGCTGGAGCTGAACCTGCGGATCAAGCCACGCCGGCGTCTGCAACGCGACAAGCCTGACGCTCTGGCTGTGCCTGAAGCCATGAATGTTTCATGGTCGATGGATTTCATGGCGGACCGGCTGGGAGATGGCCGGGCGTTCCGGCTTTTGAACGTGCTGGACGACTTCAATCGTGAAGGTTTGGGCATAGAGGTTGATTTTTCGTTGCCGGCCGAGCGCGTGATCCGCAGTTTGAATCGGATCATCGAATGGCGCGGCAAGCCTGCGAGCATACGTGTTGACAATGGCCCTGAATATATTAGCGGAAAGTTGCTGGCCTGGGCTGAAAAGTTGAAGATCAACATCTGCCACATTCAGCCGGGAAAGCCGCAGCAGAATGCCTATGTCGAGCGCTACAACCGAACGGTCCGGCATGAGTGGCTGGACCAGAATATCATCGAAAGCATAGAGGAGGCACAGGATTACGCCACGCAATGGCTATGGACGTACAATAACGAACGGCCCAATATGGGCATCGGCGGGATCACACCCGCTCAGAAACTGAAACTCGCCGCGTGAATTCTACTGCCAAACCCCGTTAAAAACGGGGGGATTACCCACAAAATGCGGGAAGCATGTCGCCGTCACCGGAGGCTTGTCCCCGGGTCAAGCTGGCAATGGGCTCATTGAGATAATGAGACTGCCATAATTTGCACCGGTTCCTTGCGAGAGGACCAATGAAGCTAGATTACTGGCGTGTAGGTTACTGAACGTCACCATCTCGGCAGAACCGGGCATAGATGGATTTTTCGCTTCCAAAGTCAGGCCCATATTTCCAATTGCCCCCATGTCATGCGGTGCAAAGAAGTAGCTCCACCCCGGGCCCAGAAGATCCTTCAGAATAACGCTATCACCGGCATGGAAATCGGTAATTGTATCCCATGTTGGGACACCGGTCAAAGTGGCATCTGGGACGATAAATTGGTTATGTCCAGATCCACCCGTCATCGATGAACCGCCGGTACTAGCAAGCAGGATATTGTTGCCGGAGAATGCACATAGAGCAGTCTGACCAGAGCCACCGCCGAATTCCCAGGAACCATTACCCGGCGGTGCGAGGAACTGCATTGCCGCAGAACCATTATAGAGCGAGATATTAGTAATGATCGTTCCATCATTGCCGACGATGGTCGGATCTGTATTGACGATTCCATCGCCAGTGACCGGCTGTCCAGTTGTCTGATCAAAGGCAAGCAGGGTAGAGGAATTCCATGTCCACGCATTATCGGTTATAGTTAATACACCGGTCGTCGCATCTGATGTGATTTTCATGTGCGATAAATCAGCTGCCGTCAGACCGGAAAATGTTACCAACTCGCTTAAACCAAGCGTGTTCGTGCTGGTGGCATAGAGCGTCAAGCCGGTAGAACCTTGAGCTCCATCATTGAGTAACCAATGATACTTCCAACCCGTTCCTGACAGGCCAGCCAATGATATGCTGTCGCCGACATGGAAATTGACGACCGTGTCCCAAGTGCCTTGTCCGGTCAGGTTGGCGTCCGGGATATCGAACTTATCAAATCCTGTGCCGCCGATCATGAACGAGCTGCCCGTACTGGCTTTGAAGACGTTATCGCCAGACGTCGCAACCAGTCCCGTGAGCCCAGATCCGCCGCCAAATGTCCAATTTGCGCCGGCCGGTGCAGAAAGTATGATCTTGTCGCTGCCGGTGTAGGTAAAGACCGATTGAATCCCAGTGAATCCGATCGGATCTGATGCAGTTGATGCGGACGAAAAACTTCCGGTCTCAATGCTACTCTGGCCGGTTGTCTGATCGTATAAGGGGATAGTTGGCGGTGGGTCGACATTTGTTGAAATGATCGACAAGTCGCCTGTAGGAGTCGTCGTCACCGAGAAATAATTCAAATTGTTCACGGTCAAGCCAGAAAACGTAACCAATTCGGTAAGGCCGGGCGTTGTTGCGCTCGTCGCATACAATGTCAGGCCGGAGTAATTACCGCCTGAAGATTCCGTATACCAGGCGTATGTCCAGCCAGATCCGCCGACACCATTGAGCGTCACGGTATCACCAACATGAAAATTAACGATCGTATCCGAGGTGCTGACACCCGTAAGATTGGCATTTGGAATTACAAAAGTATCTTCACTCATGGGCACGCTAGTGCCGGCAACATTGGTGCCAGTACCGCCGATCATGAGTGAACTGCCGGTGCTGGCGACAAACGTGTTGAAACCGGATATCGCCGTCAGAGTGGTGAAGCCGGAACCACCGCCGAACTCCCAATTTTTACCGACCGGCGCCGTCATCGATATATTATCGTTGCCACTATAGAGATATATATCCTGAACGACTGTTGGAACAAAGAACAGCTGGTAGTTTATCATATACATAAGTTCATTTATACCCGGGCTTAGAACGATCCCAGAATATTTGCCGAACTGATAAGCATTTTTTCCGGTCGTATTGTCGCGTACCATAATGGCTGGCGCCGTGCCGGCGTTTGTCGAAACAATGGATAGATTACCAGATGCATCTGTGGTCACATTAAGATGATTCGTGTCATCTATGGTCATGCCAGAAAAAGTGACTAATTCCGATAGGCCAAGCGTGGCATTACTGGCATCCATGGTCAGCCCGCCTGCCGCCAGCCACTGATAAGTCCACCCGGCGCCACCAGCGCCTTCCAACGTCGCCGAATCACCGACGTGAAAATTGATGATGCTGTCATTGGCATTGCGAAATCCGGTGCCAGTCTCGGGAATTATAAATGTGTCAGTACCGCTACCGCCGGTCATGGTGGATCCACCCATGCTGGCAAGAAATACGTTATTGCCAGATGTGGCTGACAATGTCGTTGGACCATAACCGCCGCCGAAATACCAATTGGCGACGGTCGGCGC
>JARLJJ010000170.1 GCA_031291275.1 Formivibrio sp. | reverse complement strand
CCGTTGACTGTGCGCCCACAAAACGACCTGCAGCATGTCCATTCCACCCATTTCGCACCATCACAGACCATGCATTGAACCATTTGCATGGTTACTGGTGGTGTTTGGGTGATTGCCTACTGCTGTCACGTGTTGCGGACGCTTTTTGCTTTTTCTGTGAAATGCGGCTGCGCGGCCAACCTCGAGCTCCGAGACTCAGTCGATCCTTTGCTGCGCGAGGCTCACTGGCAGACTCACGCTGAACCTCACGAGCCTGCAGCTACTTCGATGTAGACCAAGTCACTGTGAGTGATAGCATTCGCGGGTCGAATCCACATCCTCAACAGCAATGGACACCATCACCGAGACCAGCTGCAGCCACTGTGGCTTTGATCCATCCTGGCAGCAGGCTTCTCGCTTGCGCATGCACAACCTCGCAGCAACCTTCTCGCAAGGCTTTTGAGTCCGGTTAGCTTTAGGATTGGATCAGTGCGCCTCGCTTGATCTGAATCAGAGCATGGCTCATTGACAACCGTCGCGTGGGTCGAGGAGAAGCAGCCAGCTGCAGCCTGTAACTGTGCACGAGTCTCATGGCATTGCAGCGGTTCTTGTTTCATCTCCAGGCGATCACCTTGCTCAAAGCAGCACCGTTCACATTCGATCGGATGCATGCTTCCACTCGCTGCATCACGCGCAGCAGCGGTCCTAGGGACAGAGCAGGTTTAATTTCGCACCTGCCGCGGTGCAGTCACAACAAGTTTCCCGATTGTGAGGCACGATCCCACACGATGGTGGCATCAGATGTATCCAAGCCGACAGCGCCGGTTCTGTAACAGTCGAGACTGCTCTACTTCTCGATGTGATATCATTTCATCGTGACGGACCCGTCCGGAGAAGAAAGAGGGTCCGCATTTTATGTTCGGATGCGACAAGGCTTAGCATGCTGAGCCTCGGTCCGAATGGGAGCATGCGTACATCAGTCAATGTCATTGATGTACGCATGGAGTACTCCTGGACCATGCAGCGCAGCTCCTGCTGATGCGAGGTCGAACTCACAGATAGCCCCGCGCAGCAACCCTTCAGAATCTGCGTGAGGATTCAGAATTTGCAGGTGGCACTGCTCAATCGCATACATTAATATTGTCAACGGTTTCCATCACACCTTATGCTGCTTGCAGCTGCCAATTTGATCCTCGTTCAATTGAGCAAGCACTGCCGATGCCGCCATGCTCCTGATCATGTAGATTGCGCGAGCTTGCCAGACTGAGCGACGAATTGCGTTCATCTGCGCATGCGCAGTTCAAGGTTGTTCTTTGCACCATGGATTAATTTAACTTCCTCTTGACATTTGTGTATGTGAATTGTTACACGTAGCATGCAAACAGACTCTGGCACTCGCCATTGCGTTGTTGCGCGTCCAGAGGCCGAGGCTCACTCATCCGTGCCGAAGTTGCTTCTGAATCAGGAAGCATGCCTGTTTGAATTATTCTTGGAGACCATCGGATCCTGCAACAGCTTCGCCTCGACCTTCCGTAGCCTTGATCTTGGTTTGCCCGCAGACGAGCGCTTCCTTGCATTGCCTATACACTATGTTTCGCACGGCCCAATATTCGTTCCATCGGATCTTGACGAAGTTATCGAAGCATTCCTCCATGGAATGCTTCTGCTCCAGCTGCTCTTGCTGAAACTGAAGCTCGGCTTTCCGTGCATCTTGTCGATACATTATTGCTCGTCGTTGGAGCATTGGGAAGAGAGATTCTTCGTATTGCGACATCAAGTATTCCTTATGCTCTTCGAGGTGGCCATCTCTCACCTTTGCGAGTTCCTGCACAGCCTTCTGGAATCGCGGTGTCGCTGTGATTTCATCTCCATATGGCACGCCCAGAGCCTGGAGGTGCCAACGTGGCGTCATACGCGACAATAAATTTCGGATTCGCAATCCACACAACGCGAGGAGGGAGCACAGTGGTCATGATAGATCCAGAAGCTACAGGACCTGGTGATCATGAAGAAGCAGACGACGATGTGTGAGAGTCATGATCTCACGCTGCATGGTCAAGGCTCACCCTCGCGAGGGCTTAGAAGATCGAACCCTGTCGCAGCCACAGTGAGGATGCTCACTGCATTCGAAGTCGTCGCCTCAGATCCATGGTTGCGAGTGAAGCTGCAGCGTGAGAAGCGCACCAGAGGATCTCACATGTGCTCAAGGTGGCATCTCCGTGCACAACGGTTCTGCAACTATGCGAGTAGCCTCACGCGAGCCTTGCAACATGCTTGCAGCCTTCCGCCAGTCACTTTTCGAATCGTGGACGAGGGTCGCCAGCACACGCGGGAATTGATGAAGCCCGACGGAGGTTTCTTTGCGACCCAGGTGAGGAGAT
Organism: Formivibrio sp.; assembly: GCA_031291275.1. GTDB lineage: Bacteria > Pseudomonadota > Gammaproteobacteria > Burkholderiales > Chitinibacteraceae > Formivibrio. Next base: position 1,385 of record JARLJJ010000170.1, on the reverse strand, counting down.
GTGAGACTGACTTTACTGAACGCCGTGGCTCGAGAGATCTGCGCCCGCGATGCGGTGAGGAGCGGGTGCTGTGACTCTGAAATGCGCCTGTGCAGTCAAGGGTGAGTCGAAATATAACACAGGCAAAGCTTCTCGCTTCCAGCTCCTCCATCCTTGCATTTCGGACAACCAGAATGAGAAGCAAGGTGTCGCATACGCATTCAGAGCCATTGTGCATCAATATTTCTCACCTCCTTTTGATGATGCTCGTAGGAGGATCACTGTTCAAAGATGACGGGCAAATTTGAATCCTGACTCAGAGGCTCCGAGACACATCCTTGGTTGCAGCCAGAACCTTGCAACCACGGCACGTACAGACATTTAACCATGCTCTCGATGCACTCTACACCTTCAAGAGCTCAGACTGTGGGCAGGAGTAGGCCTGGCTCTGTTAGTACTCCTCCTCGGTTGTTTTCTAAACGTGTCTGAGGCTCTGAGACAGATCTGACGGTGCTTGTACCTCTTTTTCTGTTAGAATGATCGACCTGCTGCCCGAATTGCATCGATTAATGCTTGTCAGGTGGAGTAGAAGCTTGCCTATCAATGGTGGTGAAGAGGAGGTCGCAGACCCTGCCATTGGTGAAGATGGTGCTGCTTCTACTTTCTTTCCTGAGAGTGGCCCATGCATCATGAAGGCATCGAATACGAGTGGACCCATCTGTGGTCCTTCATATGCATCAAAAGGTCGCAAAGAACCTCTATTCCAACCTTCCATCACTTTGAAGCTCGTTGAAGATTCATCTGGTGCTGAAGGTGGAAGTGAGTGCTGCAGCAGCTTTCAACGTGGATCCTCCATTGGATGGCACATAGGCTGACTGCACCATCTGCGCCAAAGCATCCAAACCTGCTACGTATATAGTCCATCGTATCTGCGAGTGTTCCATCCAAAATGCATGTCGACGTCGAGTTATGACACCAATACCTGGTGAAGCGTGAGGAAGTCTGAATCGGCGAAGCTCGTTCAGGCGATGGAATATTCAGATTACGTACGTGTGCATGGCTTGGCCAACGATATTCCTGCACAGAATGGACGAACACACCTGGGCACAGAGGATCAGGGTGATTTGAGGCTGTGAACAGCTGGGAACCATGCGTGCGTCTTTCTGACTACGGTTCTCTGATTGCGTACAGTGAACCGATCGAGCCTCATACCGCTGACAATCACGTGCTATGGCCCTCCTGCGCACGATCCATCATCACGCTCGATCGGTAAATGAGGAATAATGACAATGGGGGCGTACCTGAGGCCATCAGGTACGGTTCCAATGCCTCTTTGGCTCTTTTTGCAGAATGAGGCTTCCAGTCGCGATGGACCGACCTCACTGACGGACAATCGACCACTCCGG
>JARLJJ010000169.1 GCA_031291275.1 Formivibrio sp. | reverse complement strand
CAAATACCGAGAGGCCGCCATCCAATTTCTGAACGCTCTAAAAGTCGACAAGAACTATTCCGACGCTCACTATGAACTTGCGGAGACCTACGAGCATTTGGGCCAGTTAGACGCGGCTTGCACAGAGTTGGCGCGTACTGTTGACTTGCAGCCCGCTAATTCCAAGGCACGGGTAGACCTCGGAAACCTTCTGTTCGCAGGCGGCCATACCAATGAGGCACAGGCGCAGGCGAATGCCGTAATGGCAGTGCAGCCAAACAACCCAGGTGTTCATGCACTGCTCTCGGCAATCGAAAGCAGGCGGGGACAAATAGATCAGGCACTGATCGAGATTCGCCGAGCTCTGGAACTCGACCCGAACCGGGCGGCATTCCATGCTAATTTCGCGCTCCTGCTATCGAATGATCCCACTCAGTCTGCTTCTGTCGAAGATGAGCTGAAGAGAGCCATCGCGCTGGATCCAAAATCAGTGAACACTAAGTTGTTGCTCGCGGCCTTCTATGCCAGAAACAACCGTTTGGCACAGGCGGAGAAGATCAGTTGGGATGCTGTTGCTACAGACAGCAAGAGCGTTGTCGCCAGGGAAAATGTTGCTCGGATCATTCTCCAGCAGGGAGACAGGAAGAGAGCCGAGGACGTGATCCGCCAGGCTGCCAAAGAACTGGCAGACAATCCGCAGGGGAGCAGTTTGCTGGCAGAGTACTACGCAGGCTCTGGGCAGTTGGACAAGGCCAGGGCAGAATTCTCGAACTTGGCCATACGGTATCCCAAGAACATTTCTGTGCTGAAAGGGTATGCGCGTGTTCTTATTCAGGTCAGAGACTATGCTGCCGCTCGCGCCGTAATTACCGGGTTAATGAAGAGCGATTCCGGGGATCCAGAAATTGCGGTATTGAATGGAATGGTGTTACTTGGCAATGGATACGCAAATGAAGCCGTCAATGCGCTATCTGAAAAAGCCCGGGACTTCTCGCAGGACGCCTCGATCCAGTACTGGCTGGGAAAGGCTGCGCTGACAAAGGGAGACGATGCCTTGGCTGAACAGAGCTTCCGTCGGGCGGCAAATTTGAATCCGTCCGCATTGGGTGCCCAGCAGGAGCTAGCGAGAATTGCATGTTTGCGCGGGGACATGAACCTGCTAGCAGATGTTGCGGAAAATACGATCGCTGCTGCGCCGCAAATTCCACAAGGCTATGATTGGCGCGCCCTTGTGGAGGTGAATCATAACCTGCCCGAGAAGGCCGAAGCCGACCTGAAAACTGCGCTGACGATCGCTCCGCAAAATGCACAGACGTATTTGCAACTTGGCAAACTCCGTTTGGCGCAGAAGCGCTTTTCCGAAGCAGGCAATTTCCTGGAACGGGCATTGCAGTACGACCCTGATTCTGCTGAAGCGTTGCGTCTGCTGGTGGATTATGACGTTTACCAGAAGCAGCCAGACAAAGCCTTGGTCCGACTAAAAGCGCAAATTGAAAAGAGGCCCGGGAACAGCAGCTTCTACGATCTTCTTGCACAGCAGCAGATGAGAAACAAGGATCTGAGCCAGGCGGCCGTTTCCACCCGCAAAGCTATCCAACTGAATCCCAACGATGACCTAGCTGTAAAGCTGTTTGCGCAGATTGCGATTCAGCGCGGACAAACCGCCGATGCCGTGCATACTTGGGAGCAGTGGTCCAATGCGCATGCAGATGATGCAAGCGCTCTTGCCATTCTCGGAACCCTCGAGGAATCGCGCGGAGATTTGACCAAGGCAGAGGCTTACTACAAAAAATCCCTGCAAATTCAGGCGCAACAACCTATCGCCGCAAATAATCTCGCCTATAGGATGTTGCAGAAAGGCGAAATGGTCGATGTTGCCTTGACCTTGGCGCAAACGGCCCGGCAGGGCCTGCCAGATTCGCCGACTACAGCGGACACCCTAGCTTGGGCCTACTACTGCAAAGGCACATACAAATTTGCCCGCGACCTTCTCGAAGATGCCGTCACAGCAAATCCAAACAGCGCCACGATGCAGTATCACCTGGGTATGGTGTACGGCAAGCTTCGCGACAAGAACAACGCTACGATTCACTTGAAGAAAGCCATATTCCTGGCGCACGATTCTCCGGTTGGAAAAGACGCAAAAGCAGCATTGCAAGGACTCGTCTAGACTGCAATGGAGGCTTGATGGCAGCGGAGCGCGCAGTCGCCGCAGGCATCTGCGTCACCGACTGGTTGCACGTAATGAATGACACACACATTTCCCTTGGATCAGAGCCATTTTCTACATGTCAAATACCAAAACCATCGCTCGGAATGCTGGCTGGTACGGCCTAGAGAACGTAATCTCTGCTGTAGTGACGCTGTTCACTTCGATTGCGATTGCCCGCTCACTCGGTCCCGCGAAGATGGGCTACGTCATATACGTCATGTGGATCGCTTCCGTGGTCAGCGGTTTGGGCGGAATTGGTATTCCGGCAACGACGTCGAAGTATATGGCCGAATTTATAGGCAAAGGTGACCGGGGAACTGCGCGGTACATCTACTTCCAGACATTGCTGCTCCAGGCTGGACTGGCAGCACTGTCTACTGTAGGCATTCTGTTTTGGGTGCTTCGAGACTCTAATGCAGACTACAGGACGGCGTCCGTGCTGATCGTGCTTAGTATCTGGCCTACGATGGTCAACTCCATCTCGGCTCAGGCCATCGTAGCAACGGAACAGCTATCGAGGAATTTACCAGCATCGGTCATTTCGATCCTCACCTATTTCATTGCAATTGCCGCAACCGTGGTATTTAACTGGGGTGTAATCGGAGTCGGAGCGTCTTTTTTCGCCATGCGCATAGTCGATTTCCTTGTGCGGCTCTTCCCCACGATGAAACATATCCTCGCCTGGGAGACCACTCATGTTCAGCCCGCGGGGCTGTCCAGGCGAATGATGACATTTGCGTGGCAAAGCGTTGCTACGATGATTGCGGCGCTGATTGTATGGGACCGGTCGGAGGTTTTCCTCCTGAAACAACTGTGTTCGGATATTAGTCAGGTAGCATACTACTCCGTGGCGTTCAGCATGGCCGATCGATTGTTGATCGGCTCAGCGATATTCGGGTCGGCTACCTCTACTACAATCTTTGCTCAGTATGGGCGCGACAAGTCCAAGCTTTCTACTCTTACCGCTTCGTCGTTTCGATACCTTGCGCTGACGGCGATTCCGCTGCACTTTATCGCCACCGCTCTCGCGATACCGGGGTTGCTTCTCCTTTACGGTAACAAGTACAGTGGCGCGGTCATGGTTGTAACGCTGGCTCCCCTGCTTTGCATGCCCAAGGCGTTCATGGGGCCGGTACAGAGTCTTCTGCAAAGTGCAGAGCGGCAGAGCTACGTGATTCTGGCAACGGTATTCGCGGGCATCGTCGATATCGGAGTGGCTTGGTGGCTTATACCGGCGTATGGCGCGGTGGGCGCGGTAATTGGTAGCGGTGCGGCGCAAGTGATGGCGAATGCAATGATGTGGGGCGTCGCTATATATCTTTACAAGGTGGCGCTTCCTTGGGTGCAGGTTGCTAAGGTCACCTTCATCAGCGTCTTGGCGGCGCTGACCGCACATTACATAGCACTGCAATTCTCTCCGCTTTGGGCCATTTTGTGGGGTGGGAGTGCTGCGCTGATCGTTCTCTTCGTGCTCTTCTATGTGATGCGCGTCCTTGAACCCGAAGACAGCTCCCGTTTTCAGGTTCTAATCGAGACAATGCCAAAGCCAATCGGTGGACCAATGAATAAGCTCGTAACGTTGCTAATCCAGCCAGCATT
>JARLJJ010000168.1 GCA_031291275.1 Formivibrio sp. | reverse complement strand
TGCGACTGATCCTGAAGAAGCTGCAGCTTCTTTGTGCCCTATTTCTGGCTTGGCTTTGCCCGCAACTGGATGGAATACAAACCGCCATGCCGGATAAAACCGGCTTGGCAGCTTGAAAAGTGAATTGTTCAGACCCGACTAAGTAGATGGCAAATTTGGACGGGAATCTTCACCCTGCTAACTTCTGCATCTCTTTGTCTATTCTTTCTCCCACAGTTTTCAAGCCGATCAATAAAATATCGGTTATGCCTAGTAGACATAATTATTTCATCAACATGGATACATGCGCAAGAAACATGAAAGCAAGCAATGGATTAAATATTTGCAATATTGATTAAATATACTTTTCTGGCATTGCGTTGCAAATATAAAACACTCGATAAGGCAAGACACATATTTTGCTAATCGAAAACTGGTGTTATCCTGCGAGAGTAATTTTTATACCATTGATAATTAAAGGTTAAATAAATGGCAATTCAAGTCGTGCTGGAAGCATTGAAACAATTTTCCGTGACTGAGCTGAATGAAATACAAAAGCAAATCACTATTGAAGTAACGCAACGCCATACAGCTGGCCGAGCCCGTTTGCGCCATGAGTTTGCTCAAATGGCCGCTAATTCAGGTTTGACTCTGGAAGAAGTGCTTGGTGGTGGTACCAGCAAGAAGATCCGTTCCGAATCTGTTGCCAAATATGCCAATCCGGCAAACGCAGCTGAAACTTGGACTGGCCGTGGCCGTAAACCGGGTTGGGTGGTTGCCTACCTGGAAAACGGCGGCACGTTGGAATCTCTCGCTATCTAATCCTTGCATAGCTGCGGTGAAGATCATTTAATTGGTTTTGCACATTGCCGAGAATAAAAGCAACAAACCCCGCATTAGTACGGGGTTTGTTGTATGTCATACGGTGTAACCAATCAGGACGTAGTACTGACCACGCCGCCCACGGATGCCGCAGCGGTTGTCTGGCTGCCAAGATTGTGGAGCAGGGTTTGCAGGAAGGATTGCAGTGACTGGGACTGGCTATTGGTTGAGGTTCCATTCGAGGCGGTGCTACTGCTGGATTGGCTCTGCGCATCTGCCAAAAGTTTTTGGAAATCTGTTTGGAGTGCAGTCAGCGGACTATTGGTGTCCGTCGAGCTGGATGACGTTGCGCTGTTTGACAGTTGTTGAATAATATTCTGCAGGCCAGAGCTGAGATTGGAATATCCCGAAGTGGCATTAACCCCGGAGGTAGACGAGGCGTCGCTACTTGAGCTCGAACCGCTCTGTGATTGATTTACCGCTGCAAACAGATCATGCATCAACTTGTGCATATCCTGGCCCACCGCCTTGCTTCCAGAAACAGAACTGCTTCCATCATTATCGCCATCCGAATCCTGTTGGCCAGAACTGGCTGTAGATGTTGAGGATGAAGGCGTCGTTGGCAAAGTAATACCTAACTGGCCAAGGGCTTGCTGAACTGCCTGCATAAACTGCTTCCCGCCTCCATGATGGTGATGATGGCCAGAAACCGGTGTGGTGCTGCCAGTGGCACTACTACTGTCAGTAGTCGCAGTAGTGGTGCTTGCCAGGGAGCTGATCGTACTAGTGGCAAGCGAGCTACCGCTTATTGATGAAATGCTCATTCAGGACTCCTTTTATTAGGTGTAGCCAAGTGACATTGGTCTGACTGACTCTTACTTTGATCGTGAAGAATCCACGGTGTCGACCAACACGGTTCAATCCGTGTTCTTCTCATAAGCAATTTATCGGCCAGGTTTACCTTGTACTTCCCCTCTAAAGCGCCACAACCATGTAAAATTTTGTAAATACAATGGCTGCTTTCCATCCTTGCCGACCAACACATTTATCTTTAATCACATAAAGTGATATTTGTTAACCAACTATGATGATTTGTGCTTCTAGCCGGCAAAAAATAACCACCCGTATAATCTTTTATTATCAACAAGATAGAGCTGCAACCATTCCACGTCTAACTTAGATGCGTCTTGTAGCGGCAATTCTTGCCGGAAGGTGGAATAGCCGCCTGATTGTCAACGCAAGTATCACGTAGTTACCCTGGGTATTCTGACGAACGGCATCACCTGTAGATATGCCGCTGGCTGCTATTGTTTTGGTGCTACGTCACACGAATTTGAAAAACTCGTGTGACGAGAAACCTTCGTAACCCTTTATTCCATTGGCTTCCAGCCTGTTACCATTTCCCCTATATAAGTAATAACAGAACTTACCATCCCGCTCTGCCAAGCCTACTGTCTGGCCCGTACTGGGCGATGCCGGCCCAGTTCAATTCACCACTCCCTCCTTGGTACAAGACTTATGTCAACCACCACAGGAGTTCGCTATGCCCCCATTCCTTGCCTCTATCCTTCGGGCAGTTACCGTCACACTGGTTTCGGTCATCTCAGCCCTGATCGTCGCCGAACTAAATCAGCATCTGGGCGACTCGCCATTCTTCGACGACGATTTTCCCAACCACTAATTCCTGTCATTCAATCATCCGCCCCGAGCCACTGTGCCGGGGCTTTGTCATTTCTGGAGGTCGCAATGGCGCATCTTGTCGAAAGCATGGCTTATGTCCATGACACACCCTGGCATGGGCTGGGGAATCCACTCACTGAACATCAACCAATCAAAGTCTGGTGCCGCGAAGCTGGCATGGATTGGGAGATTCATTCCAGCGATGTTCTATACCAAGCTCAACCCGTTTCGGGCTCGGGGCTACTGATTCGCTCCCACCCGGACAGTAAAGTGCTGTACCGCAGCGATACGCTTGATCCCCTCTCAGTCGTGTCACCTCGCTACAAGGTCGTGCAACCCCGTGAGGTGCTGGAGTTTTATCGGGATCTGGTTTCTGCCGGGGGCTTTGAGCTGGAAACGGCTGGCGTACTGAAGGGGGGCCGCAAGCTGTGGGCCTTGGCTAAAACCGGGCAGGAAACAATGCTCAAGGGAGGCGACCGGGTTAAAGCGTATCTACTACTAGCCACCAGCTGCGACGGAACCCTATGCACCACGGCGCAGTTCACTTCGGTACGGGTAGTTTGCAACAACACCTTGCGTCTGGCCGTCGGGGATCGAACTGGCGCAGTGAAGGTGCCGCACTCGACCGTCTTTGATCCTGCCCAGGTGAAGCAAGAATTGGGGTTGGGTCTGTCGGCCTGGGATCAGTTCCTGCAATCGATCAAGACGCTGGCCGCTCGTCCTGTGAATCGGATTGAAGCGATGAACTATCTGGTTGAGGTACTGGGGGATAGTGATCTGCCTTTGGCCGAGCAATCCAACCAGAAAGCCTTGCAGCAAGTCCACCAGCTCTTTTCCGGCCAAGGCATGGGTAGTTCGCTAGCCAGCGCCAACGGGACTGCCTGGGGGCTTCTGAATGCCGTCACAGAGTATGTCGATCACCAACGCAAAGCCCGCAGCCAAGATTACCGCCTCGATTCAGCATGGTTCGGCCAAGGTGCAGCCATCAAGCAGAGAGGATTGGAGGCCGCATTAAAACTGGTGGCCTGACTCGTTTCATTCTGTCCCGCCTTTCCGTCCTTCCCATCCGTACTTCGTCCCTGCCCCGTTCAGCTTTGCTGGCGGGGCATTGTCATTTCTGGAGGTGTCTATGAGTAAAAGCAACGTAATTCGTCTGGTGTCCACCCAAGGCATGAGCCGAGAGCAATGGCTTGCTGTGCGTCGTGGCGGCATTGGCAGTAGCGATGCTGCCGCTGCCGTGGGCCTGTCACCTTACAAAAGCCCTTTATCCCTCTGGCTGGAAAAGACCCAGCGCAAACCGGCTGATGATCTGAGCCAATCCGAAGTGGTGTTCTGGGGCAGTACCTTGGAAGCCATCATTGCCAATGTCTATGCCGAACGTACTGGCAACAAGGTTCGGCGGGTCAATGCCGTCCTGCAGCATCCCGACCATGCCTTCATGCTGGCCAATCTCGACCGGGCGGTGGGCAGTGAGGGCATTCTGGAAGTGAAAACAGCGGGGCTCCACTCTGCGCAATTCTGGGAGTCGGGCATTCCCGAGCATTACCAGTGCCAAGTTCTGCACCAGCTTGCCGTCACTGGCAAAGCTTGGGGCGATGTGGCGGTGCTGATCGGTGGGCAGGATTTCCGCATATACCGAGTGGAACGCAATCACGACCAGATTGCTGATCTGATCGAGCGGGAAGCAGCGTTCTGGAAAGCCGTGGAAGAAGACATTCAACCCGAGGTGGATGGTTCAGCTTCGTCGGGCAACGCTTTGGCTTGGCTCTATCCCCGTGATACCGGCCAAACCTTGGACTGTACCGACTCGCCGGAACTGAACACCCTGTTCGACCAACTGGTTCAAGCCCGGCGTGAGCGGGAGTGCGTGGAGCAGCAGGAAGACCTGTTGCGTCAACGCCTTCAGTCCAGCATGGGCGAAGCTTCTACCGCCTGCTTTGCTGGGGGCAAGGTGAGTTGGAAACGCAGCAAGGACAGCAACGGTGTCGACTGCAAGCGTTTATTGTCGGAACACCCTGAACTGGCTTCTCTCTACAGCCAAACCGTACCGGGTTCCCGGCGTTTTCTGGTTCAAATCGATAGCGCAAGGAGAACAGCATGATTAAAGGCTTAGCGATTACCCCGCCAGTGATCGGGCGGATTTCCATCGGGCGCATGGTTGAGAAGAACGGCAAACGCCTGCCAGAAAAGGATGACTGCTTCACCATCACCAGCCAGGTACAAAACCGGGAGGGCTGGATGCTGCACCCGTTGCATGCGCAATATGCCGACGCTGCTGAAAGTAAGCTGCGGTCCATTCCAGTGCGGATGCTGTTCAACGATACCGACCTCAACCTGCGGGCAGAGTACACCCTGTTTGATCGAAGTACCGGCAGACCCGTTTGTGTGGGCAACGGCCAGACGGCCAAGCGCTGCGAAGAGGAAGGCATTGCCGATGTGACTTGTCCGGCACCGGAAGGCTGCAGCTTTGGGCGAGAGGCCGGCTGCAAGTTGTACGGTCGGCTGAATGTGCAGATCGAAGGGCAAGACGACGAGCTGGGCAGTTTCATCTTCCGCACCACCGGCTACAACTCGGTCCGGACCTTGGCAGCACGGCTACGTTACTTCGAAGCGGTCAGCGGCGGTAATACCAAGCATCTGCCACTGATGCTGCGACTCAGAGCCAAAAGCACGACGCAATCGCATCGCAGTGCGGTGTTCTACGTCGATCTGACCCTGCGCAAAGGCGACACCTTGAGCGAAGCCGTGTGCTATGCCCGTGCCGAAGCATTACGCCAAGCCGACGCGGGGGTGGAAACGGCCATGCTGGAAGAGGCTGCCCGACAGGCTTTGGCCAATGGGGTGTTTGAAGACAGCGAGGATGAAGCGACGGCCATTGTGGAAGAGTTCTTCCCGGAACAGGAAACGCCACAGGCCCCGGCAGAAAGCCTGGAAGGGCAATTCCAAAGCAACGCTCATGCTCGGCCTAATCGGGTTACTCCCAGGTTGGGTAAGGGGGAACAACCATGATTCATATCTTGAATGCCATTGTTGGGTGGTTGTTGCGGGTGCCTTGGACGCAGTTGGCTGAGTTATGGCTTTGTTACGTGGCGTTGAAATTGCTGTCCAAGCTGATGAATAGTAATTTGTTTTGAGATAGGTCCCCTGCCTTGATGGGTGGGGGCTCTTTTTTTGGTAGACGACAGACCGAACATGAAAATACGGATGGTCAGGCAGGGACCGTACCTAGGCGAGAGCGGATAAAGCGCACGAACATCGGGATAACAATCATTGCGCCAAGGACGATCAGCATCGTTGTGTTTGGGTTATTAAAGTAAGAATTCAGTCGCAAAGTGGCAATTGCAACGACAGCGTAGTAAAGCATGTCACCCGTGATTGCAAAGACCCAGCCCAATATGAATCCGTGGCCTGCAGCGAGAGCCGTGGCACGACCTGTCATTGGATCGACGCCAAAGGCGATCAGAATGAGCATCAATGGGCTTGAGGCAGTGCCGCCGAAGTGAGCCGCATTCCGGGCCATTGCAGTCTTCATGACTATGCCGAGGCGGGCTAGGAATGAAACTCTTTTTCCCAGCGCCACGAACAAACGAAGGATCGGCTCAAAGGCGAGAGCCAAGATCACATCTGAAACCAAATAGAGGCCAGCAGTTATCGGCCAAGCTAGACCATGGGTACTAGCAAGCAATACACCGGCAGGGATTCCACCGCCAACAGGGAGAAGAAAGAGCATCAGGACAGGGAGCATGATTGATTTTAACAGAATGAAGCCACGTTTTGCCTGGCTTGGAGGGGCTTCCACACTGCGAAGCAGAACGAATGCCTTGCCGAAGATCATTGGCTGGATTATGCCAATCCGGTCGTTCAACGTAGCGTGGGTGTAACGGCAGATAGCAGAGTAGAGCAGTCGTATACGCCGACCATACCTAGTCAATATCTTCGGAAATTTCTATCAGGTTCCCATCCGGGTCACGCAGATAGATGGAGCGAATAGGACCGGTCGCCCCGGTACGTTTTACAGGACCCTCGATAATCGGCCATTCGCAATCCTGGATTCTTGAGATTGCGGTATCCAAGGGTACAGAGGAGATGAAACAAAGGTCCAAAGCACCAGGAGTTGGCAGGATGGCTTTGGGCTCAAACTCCTTGCCTTTGATATGCAAATTGATTTTTTGATTGCCAAACTTGAGTGCCTTCCGTTCAATGGGAGGCGTGCCACCAATGAAAGTCTCTAACGACATCCCCATCACCCGCGTATAGAAATCAACGCAAGCCATTTCATCGGCGGTCGTGAGTACTAGATGATCAAGGTGGCTAATCATTGTGCGGCTCCGTAGTTAATAGGGCGGATACGGGGCGTGTTTGCTGAACGTCCAGTTCTGGGTGGATGCAGCCATCATACTGACACGCCAATCGACTGGCGAAGGACTGGTTGTGTTAAGGGTTGTCAGATGCCTGCCCTTAACCACTGACCTGCGAACAGGCAACGGTACTCACCGGGCAGGCGTCGGACAAGCCCCGAGGGAGGAAACCGCGGGATGAACCGATGCGGTCAGAAATGACGATGGACTATGGC
>JARLJJ010000167.1 GCA_031291275.1 Formivibrio sp. | reverse complement strand
ACAGCGCCGATGCCCCCTGGCTGACAGCGTGATCCTGCGGCAAGTACTGATGGTGGAATCTCCTTCTGCTCCCGGCACCTTCCTGCGCTCCCTCACGTGTGATTGGCTGCCGCACGCCACCAAGTTCACGCTGCTGTACCGTGGCAGTCGAGATGGCAGTCACGCCAAAGCATTTCATGCTGCATGTGATGATAAGGGCCCGACGCTGACACTGGTGCACGCACATGGTGACGGCGACGAGCCTATCATTGTCGGTGGCTACACCCAAGTGAGCTGGCAGTCGCCCAGTCCCGGGTGCAAACGTTTTCACGATGACGCAGCGTTTGTGTTCCGTGTCATATTCGACCCGGTCACCCGGGCGGCGTCTGGCGGCTGGTATCCCATCAGGCCTGCCTGCGCAGAGAACGCAATTTACTGCGGTTCTGGGATGGGCCCAACCTTCTCCCTGGATTTGTCTGTTGCAGCTGACACGATGGCGATGAGGGCAACCGATCGGTTTGTTGTGTTTGTAAGCATGGGCCCCCAGGATGGCCGTGGCGCCTTGGACGACTCTAGCTATGGATTCGAAGATGAAACGCTGCGGGAGCAGCACGGCGTGGTGCACTTTTCGTATTATAATTTCATCGAGGAGATTGAGGTGTTTGGCGTGTCGTGATTGTACGGGCGATACGGTCGTGTCGTGATTTTCTGAGCGACATGGTCGGAGCAAAACATGCACTCACTCGCTACGCTTTCATTGTTTGGTACACAGCTGATGCTATACCCCATACACACAGGCCCACATCAAGCATCGTCAAAAGGCAGCCACTCCACCACATTTCCCGCCGCGTCACCACTGAGCAACAGGTGGCGCCTGGGCAACAACACAAACACAAAACATTCCAAGAGGCACACGCAACATCAACACCGCACAAACATCGCTTCGAGCAAAAGCGCTTGCATAAGCTTTACCACCCGGTGACGTGAATTGCGGTGACAGGGGTTTGGTGCCAGTCGAGTGCGGATTTGGAGCGGAGGATGAGAGGGGCGCCAGTTAGGCAATCTCGTAAGAAGGCCTCAACACCCCCCTCTGCACCCGCCGCCCCCTCCAGCGCTAACGCCAGTGCCTCTCTGCACGGCAAAAGTACAAAGGGTGTCAAGCGACTTCTGCCAGCAATAAATGTCGCAATAAACACGCACTCACACACGCCCACACACACACCCACCGACACCCACACACACAAGAAAGTTCGTACGTGCGTGTTGGAAAGTAAGAATTT
>JARLJJ010000166.1 GCA_031291275.1 Formivibrio sp. | reverse complement strand
ATCGAGAAGCCCCAGTTACCCAGCAGCATGTGGATATGTTTGAGCAGCCAGAAGATCGGCTGGGCAATGAACCACAGAATGCCGTAGTCGACGGTCAATTCCAGACCTGGGGACAACGCTTTCAGGCGGTCCTGGATCTTCGGACCGGCGTACAGGGTGGCGCTGGTCTCGACCTTGCCACCGGGTGGCGCGGTCAGCGTCGGGCCAGTGAAACCGATGATGTAGTTGCCGGCGCTGTCCTTGCGAGTGGACATCGCGTTGTCATCCGATTTGTTCGGAATCCAGGCGGTCACGAAGTAGTGCTGCAGCCAGGCAACCCAGCCACCTTGCACGGTTTCCTTCAAGCTGCCCTTGTCGATATCTTTCATCGATATCTTTTTGTAGGGCTCTGCTGGAGTACCGATTGCGGCACCGAGGTAAGTCGCGGTACCGGTAGCTGTGCTGGAAGATGGGTCGGCACTGGCGTCACGCTTGAGCTGCGCGAACAGGTTGCCGCTCCACGGTTGAGCACTTTCGTTGTCGATCAGGTACGTGACCTTCAGATCGTACTCGCCGCGCTCCAGGGTGAAACGCTTGATGTAGTTCACGCCGTTATCGGAGTACTTCAGGTCCACAACCAGTTGGTTTTGACCGTCAGCCAGTTGATAACTTTTTTGTGCACTGGTGTACAGAGGGCGACCAGTGGGGCGCGAATCCGGACCATCGGTACCGATCAGGCCGCTTTGTGCCAGGTAGGTACGCTCGCCACCGTTGTCAAACAGCTGGAATGGCACGTCAGGATGGTCCTGGCGACGCGGGTATTCCGGCAGAGTCAGCTGGGCAATATCGCCCCCGTTCGGATCGATAGCCAGATCCAGTACATCGGTCTTGATCCGGATCAGGTTCTTGCTGCCGGCATCCGGAGCCAGTGCTGGCGCGGGTGTGGCAGTGTTGGCGCTGGGTACGTCGGCACTCGCGGAAGCGTTGTTAGCCAATGGTGCTTCGGGCAAATCCGAGGCGCCAGAGTGGGTAGCAACATTCTGAGTCGGCAAGGCAGCTTGGCCATAGTCCTGGTTCCACTTAAGGACCATGACGTAGGACACGATTGCCAGGGCGACGATCAGGATCGTGCGTTTAATATCCATGATTACTCGGCTATCGAAGAAGTACGGGGAGATGGGGCGGGTGGAACCGGGTCAAAACCACCGGCGTTCCACGGATGACAGCGACCCAGACGACGGATTGTCAGCCAGCCGCCGCGCAGAAGGCCATGATTTTCTATGGCTTCCAACGCGTAGCAGGAGCAACTGGGGTAAAAACGACAGTGATTGGACATCAAAGGGCTGATGGCATAGCGGTAAAACTGGATCGGTACGAGGGCCAGTTTACGCATCCTGACTGTCTACCCCTTCAGATTCCGGCATGTTGACTGGAGCCGGCTTGCTGCGAGCAAGGCGTTTCCAGAGCTTGCCAAAATGCTGATGCAATTCTGGGTTTTCGATATCGCCTAAACCCTTGCGAGCAACTATGACGATATCCCAATCAGCCAGAAGATCCTGGTGTTGGCGAAACGAGTCACGCATCAAACGTTTGAGACGGTTGCGCTGAACGGAGAGCTTGACGCTCTTTTTCCCGATCACGAGCCCCAGACGGGGATGACCCAGACCGTTTTCGCGCGCAAGGAGCAGCAGGTTTTTCCCTGGAACCTTGCCGGTTGGGGAGTCAAAGACAGCTTTGAAGTGTCGGGCTGTCAGAAGACGCTTTTCCCGACTGAAGTCCTGACTCACCCCCTGTGCCGAATGATCAAACTGCGAGACGCGCACGGCCTTTGGCACGGCGACGCTACAGGACGGCACGGCCGTTCTTGGTAGCCATGCGAGCACGGAAGCCGTGGGTACGGGCGCGTTTGATGGTGCTGGGTTGGAAAGTACGTTTCATGGCGTGTTACCTGGTTCGTCCACAACGGGCCGGAATGGCCCCCGTTTTAAGAGACCGGCGATTCTATTGAAAGCAAGGCCTCAGGTCAATTTCCAACCAGCTTTTCCTTTCGATGAGCATGACCATTGGTCTGACGGGTACGAAGCGCGAAGCACCCGATCAAATATAAAAATAGAGAAGGGACTTATTTAAAGCTTTTCTGTAAATCTTATAGATATTAAGCAGCCACCTTTCTGTGGATAAGCAGCTCTAGGCCTTATAAACCGTACTGTACAGAGGATCGATAGTCTGTCGAGAAGCCGTGCTGCGGCTGTGCGCCGACCTCGGAAAACCTGTGCATGAAAAGGCATCTTATCCACAGGGGAGTTATCAACAGATCTCGACCCCCACTTGTGCATAGAGCTCAATGGTGGTTATCCACAGAGCTTATACACACAGCTGTGAGCCGTTTTATACCGATAAGCTGCTGATTTCTCATCAGGTGTGAGCAACCTACATGTGGATAAGTCTGCTCTGCGCCGGTACAATGGGGATTGTTTTTGCCTCTCCGGCTTTCAACTCAGGGGATATCCGTGTCAGTGGAACTTTGGCAGCAGTGCGTGGAGCTTCT
>JARLJJ010000165.1 GCA_031291275.1 Formivibrio sp. | reverse complement strand
CTGCCGGTATCGGGCGGATTGTCGCGCCCGACGCCGACCATGCCATAACAATGCAACGGCCAGGCATGGTCCTTGTCGAGCCCGACCGGCCATCCGTCGATGATTCGCGTTTCGCCCGCATAGGCATCCCCGCCCAGCGAAAGCGCGCTTTCCGCCGCTGCGAGCAGGGCAAAGCGGGGCGCCAGATAGGCGCTTTCGCCGTTGTCGACGAGGCCGGGGGGCAGGGGCTTTGCCTTCGCCTTGTCATCGCCATCGGGATCGCCCCATTGCACGACATAGTTGTCCTGCAGGCGGTTGACGCTCGTCCCGTCCCACCAGCGCGCCGCCGCCAGCTTGCGGATATTGCCGATCCACCCTTGCGAAAACGGCGCGGGCAGCAATTGGATCACCACCCGGCGCGCATGCCCCGTCGCATCGGGTGCAAGATCCATGACCAGAAGATCGCTCGGCGCAATCGTCACCCATTCTCCTGCCGGTGCCCCGGCCACGATCTCGGGCGGCGTCGGCACATCCTGTGCACGAGCCGCGCCTCCCGATGTCGCCGAGGCGAGCACGGCGAGCGAGAGCAGCGAAAAACCGGAATGGGCGAAGCGGATGGGAAAAAGCGACATAAACCTGTCATGCCACTGCCTGCGCCCTTGCGAAACCCCCGGCATGCGGCTAGGCGCACCCCCTATCCAGTGCATGCGGAGCGGTGGCCGAGTGGTCGAAGGCGCTCGCCTGGAAAGTGAGTATACGCCAAAAGCGTATCGAGGGTTCGAATCCCTCCCGCTCCGCCATTTCATGTTGATTTATATAGTTTTTCTTTATAAATCGGCGTTGTTACCATATTAGAACCCCGATAGGGCGCTGTCTGCAACATTGGTCTGGCGTCTTGCGGTGCGAAGAAAATTGTTTTGGAATGCTTTTGGGACGGTGACCGGCCCCCTCGGGGGGCACCTTCTTTTTTCCGTCCCTTGGCCTAGCCGGGGTCACTATGCAGGATAGAACCAATTTTTTTCCGGCCGGATTGACGCTACGCAACCTAATAGCAGTTCTAAAGATCGTACTGAACGTTTGGTTTGTGATAAACAAATTTGTATTTCCCGTATAAACTGGCTTCTCTATGTGACCAGCCAAGCATTGTTGGCTCCTCTCGGGCACTTTGCAGGCCCCGAACCATATTCTGTGCTGCCATATTCATTGAGTTTTCTGTTTCACACATCAGAAAAATTCTGACCGCCACGTAAACGTAATCCACAGGCTTTTCAGGGATAACTTTTTTCAACTCATCGAGAAACCTTCCGGTCAGGAGTGAATGTTTCTCGATAGCACCGGATATAAGTACGGGCATTGCAAACTTTTCCGGATAGGTGAACGCCATTTTGGCGGGGAGTTCCACTTCCATAAAATGCTTTGCAATGACCTTTCTGTTGGCTGGTGTCAGGTTCATCACTTCTTCAAGTTTGTCGGGAAATCGATAAGCCAGTGCGATGGAAAAAGGGGTCATTTTTCCTTTACCAATTTCCTTTCGGACCTTCTGCCAGTAAAATGGCGCGGTGGATTTGCCGATCCGCAATACTCCGTCACGCTCCATGCGGCGCAGCTTTTTGACTGTAAGGTTGTATCGATTGCCAAGGTCGTAAATGTCCATGAATGCCTCGGTTTTGCTAGGAAAGGAGCCGTTCGGCGATGCCAACGTGCGCGCGCAGATCTATACAGATGCTCTTGTGAAGCTGCTTGCCTTCGCGCCTAGCGGCGCGCCAACGCTCCCTGCCTGTTGATTTGAAACGATGACGGCGAAGGGAAAAGTTTCGCCAACTCTCAATTTTTGGAAATTCGGTTTTGAGACCCGATCATGAAGCTTGGGCTGCTGGCCTCCGGCGTGCCATCCCCGCCCATGACCGAACGAACGGCCCAACATGGGCGTGCCATCAAACCTCGCCAGCGATCAGCGCACGAAGGCTATCGGCAGGGATAAGCGTCCGTGACCCGATCTTGCGTGTTGCGATGCGACCTTGGCCGATCAACTCATAGAGTTTCGAGCGCGAAATGCTGACGGCCTCGCACGCCTCGGAGATCGAGAAGGCCAGCTTTGATGGTATCGGCGGGGATGAAGGTGTACGCATTGAAGTCCGCTCCTATCTATGTGGACGGACAGACCATGTAGCGATGGCAGTTTCGCTGGCGACAAATTAAAATGGAGAGATATGGAGCGAATTAGTTGCCGCGCTCTGGGTTTGCGGCCCGAAAGTTTTTCGCCAATCGTGTAGCCTTGCTATCCTCGGTCCCGCCTCCCCTTGCTTTGTATGCAATTTTTCGGGCCGCTTCCTGTGACGACAGGGCAATTCCCTCAGCTATTAGCGACGCCATTTCGGGAAAAAGCAATTTGTCCACAGCGAAGTACGATCCAGAGCCACGTTTCCGCCCCGGCTTTGATTTTGGTTTTCGTTTTTGTTGTCCACCCCCGGCATCGAAAAAGCGAATCAAGTCATCGCGCTTTACCTCCACTTCCCGATAGTGGTCGGCGGTGATCGCTGGCAAATCCTGCCGATCGTTCTGCCACGCCAAGCCACGACCGCGCCACAGTGTGTCTGGCGTATCGAATTGCCGGTAATTTGAAAGATCCTCGCTCGAAATTGGTCGGGTATGAAAATCGCGATCATCGACCATGACGCTTTCGTAGAACTTGCCATAGATCTCGATCTTGCCGCCCCTTGCCAAATCGGTGAGTCGATCAATGGCCTTGCATAAGGCGCGGTCTATATCGACATTGGCTGGCGATGGGTCATGCCCCATGCCAATCCAATCCCCCAACTCGGTTCCGTTCATTGGCTTCCCGAATGCGATCCAGGAGAGCGCCTCGGACAATGTGACGAACGATTTTTCGGGCAAAGATTGGTGGGGAAGTGCATTTGAGTCAATGTCCGCACTTTTTAGACGCATATTACTTCTCGCCACGAAGAACCCATCGGCCTGTGTAGGTCAGTATTGCCCCAAAGAACCATAAGATTGCTAGAGCAATGGTTGTGACAAGCACTCCAGCTTCCAAGGTAACCATATTCGTGTGCCGCACTTGGCGCATGGCATCATTGTCGCACTGCGATTCTGTCTTGAAATTCTGATTTGCGCGGTATTCGCCGTCTTCGCAATCGCTGATCAACGAAGTTGCAAAGCCCCCAATTTCGGTAATCTGGTTGAAATAATAAGCACCAGTTCCGATTGGCAAAGCCGCAACCGTGAGTGCCGTATAGAGGCGCATCAGTCGTTTCATGGTCGCGTCTCCGACAAGCCGTGCGCCGTTTTGCGGGTGGCGCATCGGCCACATCGTACGATGAAAGTAGAATTAAGCCTGTATTCGTATGGGTTTAACATTTCCTGAAATCACCGGAGATGAGGCGCTATAAGTCGCCCAATCAGCCATGAGCCGCCGACGCTTTTCGAATAGATCGCCGCGCCGGTAGGCCGCTTCCGCTTTGTTGCCGATCACATGCGCCAAGGCCATTTCGCAAATTTCATGGGCGTAGCCGGTGCTTTCAGCCGCCCAATCTCGGAAACTGGAACGGAAGCCATGCACGGTGGCATCCACATTCATGCGGCGCAACAACATGCTCATCGCCATGCCGGATAATTTTCCGCCAAGCACCGCCGGGAAAAGCCAATCTTTGCCCAATGGCTTCACGGCTTCAAGAATTTCGATGGCGCGTGGTGATAGCGGGACGCGATGCTCCTTGCCCGCCTTCATGCGTGCGGCAGGTATAGTCCAAATAGCCTTGGCAAAATCGACTTCGCCCCAAGTTGCCCCAAGCGCCTCATTGGTGCGACAGGCAGTCAGGATTACAAATTCCAACGCCAGCGCTGCCAAGGCTTCGCGGGTGCGGAGCGCGCCGACAAATGCCGGGATTTCGTCATAGGGTATGGCTTTGTGGTGGCCGCGCGTCAATCTTGCGCGGGCAGGCAGGATTTGTGCGATGTGGCCTCGCCAGCGCGCAGGGTTTTCGCCGTGCCGGTATCCGCGCGCCTTTGCCGCATCAAGCACGGTTTCGATGCGCCCCCGCACGCGGCTGGCGGTTTCGGGCTTCGGCTGCCAGATTGGTTCGAGAATTTGAAGCACATGCGCCGTGCCGATGGAGGCAACCGGCAATTCGCCGATGACGGGATAGACGTAGCTGGCCAGCGTGTTTCCCCATTGTTGGCGGTGCTTCTCATTGCGCCAGCCGCCTTCATTCGCGGCGATATAAGCCTCAGCAACGGCCTTGAATGTAATTCCGGCTATCTTCGCAGCCTGCGCGGCAGCAAGGGCCTCAGCGGCCTTCTGCTCGCGTTCCTGTAGCGGATCGATTCCGGCCTTTACCTTTAGCCTCAGAGCGGACGCCAAATCGCGCGCATCGGCAAGTGTTGTTGCGCCGGTCCCCGATGCAGCGCCAAGGCCAATGTCCCGCGATTTGCCATTGAGCATGAAGCGATAGACCCACGATCGCGCGCCGGTTTCTTTCACAAGCAAAT
>JARLJJ010000164.1 GCA_031291275.1 Formivibrio sp. | reverse complement strand
GTCCAGCATCTTCGGCGTGGTTCCGGACGCAATCAGCGAGTGAAACCCCGAGATAGCGCCGCAGGCGATGGTAATAAACAAAAACGGAAATAGCTGACCATGAATGATTGGCCCGCCGCCATGCACGTACTGGCTCACCATTGGAAACTGCAGTTGTGGATGCACGGAAAAGATTCCGACGCATAACAGCGCAATCGTGCCCAGCTTTACGTACGTGGCCAGGTAGTCGCGCGGCTCCAGCAACAGCCACACCGGCAGCGACGAAGCAATAATCCCATAGGTCATGAGCAAGCACGTAATCTGATGCCCACTGAAGCTAAGGTAAGGGGCTA
Source organism: Formivibrio sp. (assembly GCA_031291275.1). GTDB lineage: Bacteria > Pseudomonadota > Gammaproteobacteria > Burkholderiales > Chitinibacteraceae > Formivibrio. The sequence goes on along the minus strand of JARLJJ010000164.1, from coordinate 761 downwards.
GATGCGAGTTAGCTACCGTATGGCCCGTAAACACTGCCGCAAACAGCAGCAGTACGCCCACAATCGACGGCCCGAGAATGCGCACTTTTCCCGGAGTGCTTTTGAACATCCACAGCCCCATCATCATGGCGATGGGCGCGGTCATGCCGATTGTGAAAACTCCCCATGGGCTGTTTGATAGCGCATTCACCACCACGATCCCAAGGCCGGCAAGTGTGACCAGCAAAATGAACAGCACTGCGATCATGGTCACCGTACCAGCAAAGGGACCTATCTCCGTCAGCGCAATGTCGGGCAATGACCGCCCCTTATGCCGCACCGATGCAATAAGGATCGTGAAGTCATGCACGCAGCCGGCCAGCACTGCGCCAAACACGATCCATAGAAAGCCCGGAGCAAAGCCGAACTGCGCAGCCAGTGTCGGCCCAATCAGCGGACCTGCGCCGGCAATGGCCGCAAAGTGGTGCCCAAAGAGCACAATCTTTGGCGAGGCCATGTAGTTCTGTCCGTCGGAAAAGGTATGTGCCGGGGTGGCTCGGTCATCGTTCAACACCAGAACTTTGGCCGCCAGAAATGCCGCATAGTAACGATAGCCGAGAGCAAAAACACACAGGGCCCCGATAAGTAACGCTAGCGTATTCATTAATCCTCACGAGGATTTCAGACTCTAAATAATATCTGCGTAGTGATTGTCAGAATTATCTCCCGCCTGGGGTTTCCTCAAGTTCAACTGCCCGCGCGTACGTGTATGGGCCGTCCGG
>JARLJJ010000163.1 GCA_031291275.1 Formivibrio sp. | reverse complement strand
TTTTGCTTTAGCATAACCAGGAGGGTCGGACAAAGGCTGTCCAACCCCAAGTGGCCACTCGGCACGGCTCGAACCTGGCCTTGCAGAAATCCGAGTTGGGTGTAAATGGTGCCTTGCTAAAACAATCGAAAACACTAGCTACCATGTTGATGTTAAATGATTTAGTGTTAGATTTGCAGGTTAACATAGTCGGAAAACCCGTTACACCCGTTACAACGTTGATGGTCAACGATTTAAGATGTTACATTTCCGCTACACAGGGTGCTACACCATGCTACAAAACGGCCAAGTGGACTACGGACTACGGACTAAGGGACTACGAACCGGGTCTAAAAATTGCGCAACCAATTGATTTTCAGGAGCTAAATGCCTCGGATGGTATTAGGAACCTGCCCCGCCGGCCAAAAACCGGGTGGCGGATCAGGAGTGCTGAGTCTAATCGCCCGGCACTCCGGTTGACCGCTCCTCCATTCTCCATCCTCGCCCAAGTGAACGGGGAAGCCGGGCCATTGTGCCGTTCTGGTGAGGGTTCAAATTTTCAAAGATCCTGCTAACGACTTTGGTGGGGAAATGGCAAAGGGAGCGTGGTGGAGGTTAAATTTGGGTACTGGATTCACGATTAGGCACGATTAGGCGTGATTTACCTGGATTAGGCTGGATTTAGTACGATTCACCACGATTTGGTGCGATTCATCGGAATTTGGGAGAAAAAGGCGTGACACGAACTCCGAAGGCCTTCGCGAGCAGGTTTCACGAATCATGACGAATTCCCCGAAGCCCAGCGGAGGCGGCCCAGAAGCGCGGTCGTTCCCGGCCGTCCACCCTCCGCAGTGCTTACTGAGGACGGGCAGCATCTTGCGGGCGTGGCGGCCGCATCGCTTGCTGGCGAAGGCGGAAATCGTAGCGCCGACATTCTTGTCGGCGGGTCCACGGGACTTTCCAGTCCCGTGTTCCCGTGCCGTCCGATTTTCCTCTCGCTTTTCCGTAGGCAGGAACTGGCGACTGGAAAGTCGCCCGCACCCGCCGACAGGAAGGTCGACGCCACAACCCGCCACCGCCGGTGAAAACGCAGCGTTCGGCGATTGGCCCTTGGCCCTCGCCTCCTGTATGGCGTTCGTCACGCATCCACTACCATTAAAGCACATTTGCGGAAAAGGAGAAGTGTCACCGTGACATCTCCCGTCATTTTAAATGTCACCGTGATATTAAAAATGCGAATGGGGCGCGATTTTCAACGCCCAGGGGTCAAAGGCAAGCCTGGGGCAAGGGCGGAAAGAAACGGTATAATCAGGTTCATTCCAACACAATAAGCGCAAGCGCCGGCAAAAAGACAGTCCAACTTTTTGGGTAATGGCGGGGGTCAAGGTGGCGCTGGGGAGCAAACGGCCCGAAATTAACCCCGGCAGACAGGGTGTTTGAGGGCGAGCCCGCCTGCGCTGAAGCTTCGGCGCGGCAAAAATCAATTCACGTGCATTGAATTTTGGGAGGCGAGGGTCGGAATCGAACGGGGTCAGGGGATTTTTTCAAAATCCACTACTCCGCAACTACCACCCCACCACCAGAGGCGAACAGCCTCATAACTAACGAACGCCAATAGAATCAGGCATTTCTGCACGTTTGTCAAGCACCAGCGATTACGCACCCAATACCAATCAACTACTCACCAATTACTCATTCATCACCCATTCACTGGCACTTTCACTGGCACTACTTTGTCATTTACAAAGGATAGCACTAGGGCAAAAAAAGAGACGTTTCAATATGGCGGGGCCAGCCGTCTGAACCCATGAACCAAAACTGCGCTGATGAAAACGAAATTGCGCAATATGATTGCTGGCCAAAAGCAACCGACGGAACCAACCGGCTGTCTCGAAGATTTTTGTTCGGCCAAATTTGCCGCAATTTTTTCCATGTAAGATGTTGACCTTGGCCACTCCCAGATTCCGTTAAGCCATTCAATTGGGATTCCTGTTTTTCCAACCACAGCACCCGACAACGCCCCCAAGATCGCTCCAACAGTGTCCGTATCCCCACCGCAATCCAGAGCAGCGGTAAGCGCGGTGCGAAATTCGTCTGGATGACGCAGCCATGCGTATAGCGCCACGGGAACGACGTGCAAAGAATAACCAGTTACACCACGCTTCAAATTCAAACTTCGGACAAAATCTGACACGGAATCAGCCTCCGCCAAGGAGGTTTTCATCTTGAAAATGATGCTTTGCCATTCAGATTCCTCCGAAAGCACGGCAAGGGCATCAAACACCTTTGAGGCATCTCCATGCTGGTTTGTCATTGCCAACGCTGCGGATTCGGCAACGGCCAAGGCAGCAGTTTCCGCCTGCCAACTCCGGTGGGTCAATCGCGTTGATGCCAATACAAATGCCTCTCTTTGTTCTGGCTCCGTGGCGAAATATGATCCGATGATGGCGCTACGCATTGGCGGGCCGCTGCCAGCCGAGACAACCGCACATTTTTCTGGAGCAAATCCCATCCACAATTTGATGCAGGATTTAGCCGTGGCCAAGCCAATGCCCCCAGGCAACCCAGCGAACCACCAACGGAATTTCCAGGCAAGAGCACGTTGAAATTCGGTCGCATTGTCTGGGTGTTCAAGTAAAGCCTGTGCAACCATCAAAGTGTGTTCGGTATCATCACTGACCATTCCTTTGCCGAAAATGAAACGCATTTTCCATTTACCATTCCAGCGTTTGTGAATTTTCTCAGCCGAAAGATTTTCTGCGGGCAACCCAAGCGCATCCCCCACAGCCGTGCCAAGCAATAGCCCAGCAAAGCGTTCTTCTAAATCAATACTCGGCGCGGGTGTAGGCATGATAATTTACTTTTTCACCCTGTTTTCTTCGCAGACGTCAGCGAACTCATGGAACAAGCAATCCACGTCACCTTTGCGCGCAAGTTGGTGAATCCAGTCAGCAGGAATGGATTTCATTCCATAGGCAACTCCCGCCAAGCCCCCGGCAACACAACCCGTCGTGTCGGTGTCTCCACCGAGGTTGACGGCTTTTAGAACACAGTCAGGAAAATTCTGGGTCGTCAGCAAACACCACAGGCTCGCGTGAAGCGTATGGAGAACGTAACCTGTGGAAACGATTTCACCTTCTGACAAAGAGACCAGATCGTCTTCCAATATGTGGCGAAATGTGGAAAATTCCGCCGACCCCTCATACCAGCCAGTAAATTTAGCCCGCGCTGAATCCAGAGCGGGTTGAGGCTGCCAGCCCAACAGAAGATGGCGCACCATCAACCCGTAAAACACACAGGCCATCCTTGACCGGGCATGACCATGCGTGATTGCCGATACTTTCTCCAAACGGCTGGAAAATGTTTCAAGTGGTTCACCAGCGAAGCGCAACACCGCCGGCAAAATTCGCATCAACGAACCGTTCCCATTGCTGTCCTCATGAAGTCCTCCGGCCCGTTCTGCGGGCATACCCTTCGCAATCCGCATCAGGGCCGTGCATGTGGTTCCGCCCATATCGAAGACATCGCCATGCGCCGTCCAGAGGCCTTCGTTCATCCAGCGGACAAACCGTTCTCCCATGTCAGCGAGACTGAACTCATGATTCAGCAAACTATCCGCTGTGCAAAGAAGCATGGAGCTGTCGTCCGACCAAGTGCCGCGTGGTTGCCGATGCGTTCCGAATTCACGCATATCCCTCACCGGATCAAGCTGCACTGTGGCTCGGTCTTTGAACTCTACGGGCACACCCAAGGCATCACCGACCAGAGAACCCCATAGGCCGCCGAGAATCCGGTCTTTTTGTGAAATGACAGGCGATGCGCTCATTTAGTTTGGCTGATGAAAAAAAGACCGGCGTAAACCTTGGGGTCAATCAGGACTCCAGTTTTGGCTTTCGTCGCCAGCCAGTTCACAATCTCCGTCAGTGGAATTTCATGAACTTCTATATTCTCATTTGCCACACCGCCGCCTTTACCAACGCGCCGCAAACCCAAAGCACGAAACAACGTCACCCGTTCGGACGTAATTCCACTACAGGAAGGGCCGGTCGTCACTGCCTCAATGCGCTCGGCGGTGTAGCCTGTTTCTTCAAGCAGTTCGCGGCGGGCGGCTTCGGCTATTGATTCGTCGGTGCTGCCCGGTTCATCCCCGATAATTCCGGCAGGAAGTTCAATCGTGCGGGCGTGAACTGGAGTCCGGTATTGCTCGACCAGCAAAACTTTCTGCTCCGTTGTCACAGCGATAATGACGGCTGCGCCGGTTGCGTTGACCCGATCAGCGAATTCCCAATGGCCTTCTTTCACCAGAGCCAGAAACTTGCCGGTATACAGAGTTGTTCGGGTGGTTTGGTTCATTTGCTTTTCAAAAGATCAGCGCTTTGCACGGTGGTAATCCCTGCGCGGTTCATTTCCGCGACGGCATTCTTAACATCATTGGGTTGGAGATTTACTCCCCGGCTGGCGTCTTCGATGAAGTGTGTTTTGAATCCCAATTGCGCCGTATCAATTGCGGTGAATTTCACACAGTAGTCCGTGGCTAGGCCACACACGAAAGCTTCCGTGACGCCTTTCGCTTTGAGCCATTCGCCCATCCCTGTAGATTTGCGATGACCGTTGTCGAACAAGCCGCTGTAGCTGTCTATGCCGGCGTCTGTGCCTTTGGGAAAGGTTTTGGCGATGCGCTCCCGCTGCAATCCCGGCGCGAGTTCAGCTCCCGGTGTTCCCTGCACGCAATGCACAGGCCAAAGAGTTTGCGGCAGGCCGATCAGGTCAATTTGTTCAAACACGTTCTTGCCGGGATGATTAACTGCAAAACTGCCGTGGTTTGCCGGATGCCAATCCTGCGTGGCTACGACCAGCGGAAACACGCCTTGAAGTCGGTTTGCAATGGGAATAATGACATCGCCGTTTGGCACCGCGAGTGCGCCCCCAGGCAGGAAGTCAGTTTGAATATCAACCAGTATGAGTGCTTTCATAAATGTTTTATAGCTTGGTTAAAATGACTGTCACATCATCAGGCAGCCCGCCGGATGGAAATCTCACCAATTCAATCAATCGTTGGGCAGCCACTTCAGCGGGATGTTTGCGACATGTCCCAATGATATGTTCTGCCGATGTGTATTTGAGCAACCCGTCTGTAGCGAGCAGAAGGCTGCCGGGCTGAGTCAAATGGTGAAATGGAACTGGCCAGGCATCGCCAGAACCAATGAAAGGTTTGCGCTGCTGGGCATGGGTAAGGTTCAGATGATTTCCATTTTCAGGAATCCACCAGACCCCGGAATCTCCTACGCTTGCGCCAAAAATTTCTTCCGGCGTTACGATGGCGAGAGCACAAGTTGTTTCACCAGCAACCGAGTCCTTGGCAATCGCTTCGTCCATCTTACGCAAGGCTTCTACGCACGAATCGCCGTTGCCCAAGAGAAGGGCATTCTGACGAATCAGCTTTACGGCCATGCTTGCCGCTTCTGCACCACCGCTACGTCCCCCAGCACCATCAGCGACGCAGAGGATGATTCGCGGACCATCCTGTTGAATGAGTCCGCGATCCTGATTTTCAGGATTGCCTGCGACCGTTTGGATAATTGCGTTCATAAGACCTGAATTTTTTCTCTCGCTTGCAGCCATTCGCTCGGAATGCTCACCCGTCCCGCACTCAAAGCAACTATTCCGCCTACGATGGCCGCATTTGTGTCGCAGTCGCCGCCCCCGCTGATGGTTTTGCCTATGGCCTCGGCGAAGTGGCGTGGATGATGTGCCGCCATCCAGATGCAGAATGGGACCGTGTCAGGGGCAGTCACCAGCGAACCATTGCCCAACGACTTGGCAATATCTTGAAGCGGAATTTCAATCGGCGTCTGGCTGGCCAGCAGAATTCCACGGCGCACTTTGCTTTCAGGTGTGAGCCGGAGAATTTCAGCAAAGAATTTCTGCGCATAATCAATTTGCGGCACGTCACGCATTTGCCACGCCATCGCCGCAGCCACGGCGACAGCAATGGTTCCCGCCACGCCTTCGGGATGCGTATGAGTGACCAGCGCAGAATTACGGGCGGCATCAGCACAACGCACAAGGTCATCGGCAAAATAAGCACCGAGCGGGGCAACACGCATGGCTCCGCCGTTCCCCATTGAACCCTGACCACTAAACGCATTGGCAGCCGTGTCCCGCCATTTCGCTCCGGCATTGATTTCCCGCAATTGAATCCGGGTCATGCTGCCGTAACCGCGATCTGGATCACGCTCGAAGCGCCGGGCAAAGCGTCGTGCCAGTGCGTCTTGATTCAGTTCGCCGTGTGATTTGAGAACCGCGACAATGGAAATTGCCATCTCGGTGTCATCGGTATGAAACCAAGGGCCTGCTGGAAGTTCATTCCCTGCCAGCCGCCTTGGAGCGTTCGCCGATTGATAACTGAGCATTTCGCCCAACGCATCGCCAAGCCCAAGACCGTCGAGAGACAATTGCATTCGCTCAACACGTTCGCTGTGATTGGCTGGCAGTTTCACCCGCCATGTATTTCCGTGTTCGGCAATCAGCTCACGGACACGCCGCAACCACGTTGTCTCAATCCAGTCTGTTCCGAGCGGCCCAACCCGATCTACCATCCAGTGTGCGAATCGTAATTCGTTGTGCATGGAATAAACGCGGTCAGTGTTCGATGAATGAATCAACACCGGGCACACAGGAAGGAAATCGCAAAGAAATTTAGTGACATCCAAACCCGTGCCGGGGTCGGTGGTGACACCGGGTTGTGGATTCAAATCGTGATCCAGACAAATCAGCGCGGCACTTGGGAAAAACTCCGCGCACTCGGCAATCATCGAATGAGCATCGCGCCAGATTTTCAGTTCAAAACCGCCGTTTAGTTCGGCCACGGTTTTTTGAAAGCCGGCGATGCGCTCGTCGTTGTCTTCGAGGATAAGGATGGTTCGGGTTGTGGACATCAGGTCAGAACTTTAGTCTCCGAGGTTTTGCGACAAAACAAAATTTGTTTCGGGGAATTGCTGTTGAACGGCGTCTCGTCATAATTACCGTAACGCCGCACGACTTCCAGCCCGTTGAAACGGCAAAGAGCCATCAGTTCTTCTGGAAAAAAGCAGCGCATATTAACCTTTTTCGTCCGGGTCAACTCGCCTTTGCTCAGGTAGAAAAGTGTGAAATTAAGGATCTGGCTGACGGAATCGTATTGGCTTGTCGCCTCAACATGAATTTCGCTTCCAGTTGAATCCACGATTGTCTTGTGATGATAACGTGTCGCAACGGTGCGAGCGAGTTTGGCTGGATTCGGATTGAATACATCAAGAATTATTGTTCCACCCGGTCGAAGAGCATTTTTAGCCGAGGTCAGAAATGCGTTCACCGAATCGAGATCATGCAAGTGCTGCATCGCATTCGTGGCCGAGAAAATCAGTGCAAAAAATCGGTCGGCATTGATTTGTCGGCAATCCCGCTCGAACAAGGTAACGGCCAAGCGCTCAACTTCAGCTTTGTGGCGTGCTCGTTCCAACATCGGACGCGAGATGTCCAACCCGGTGATCTCAATGCCTGCATGGGCAATTGGCAACGTGATACGTCCCGTGCCGCACGCAACTTCCAACACAGGGCCGTCTGCCAACTTTGATTGTTTTAGAAAGAATGGGATTTCACGTCCGCGATCTGCGAACTCCTGGTCGTAAAACTCGGCATCCTCGTAAATATCCATGCAGTCGAGTGGTTTCATTGCGCGTCTCCGTCTCTTATCGGCGCGAACGCCGGTGCCAGGCTGGTGAGGATGCTGCCGTCCCAATCCGCACCGAATGCGCTGCCCGGAATTGCGAGCAAGCGGTGTAGCCGCAATAATTCTTCTGCCCGAATCCCAACCGGAAAAAAGTAACAACTTGGAGCGAGACAGGCAGGATCAAGCAGAAGCGATTTGCGAACGGAATCTGGTATCGCGGCAAATAGTTTTTTTGCGCGGCTCTGAAGCGCTGCGATGACCTGACTTGGGCAATGCGCGTCAGTCGAAAAAAACTGTTGCGCCAAGCGTAACTGATCCGGTGCTGGCGAGTCGTTGTGAAATGCTGATTCAATTTGTGATTGTCCTTCGCCGAGCAAAGCTACGCCAAAAGTCTTCGGCCAAAGCCAGCCTTTCGTGGCCGAGTGCAAGAGAATCGCCCGGCCCGTTCCCGGTTTCCACCGCATGGCGAACGCCTTCCAGCGTGTCATAGGTGTCCACGAGAAACACACAGTTGTTTGGCATGGCCTCGGCATAAGCGAGAAATGCTTCACGCTCATCATCGAAGGACATCACCCAACTGTGCGCATGAGTTCCACGCACAGGAATGCCGTAAATCTTTCCGGCCAGAACATTGGACGTGGCCGCGCAACCGCCGATGTAGGCCGCCCGGCTGGCTCCCAGCGCACCGTCCACACCTTGTGCCCGGCGCAGCCCGAATTCCATCACCGGTTCACCACGAGCGGCCAGACAGACACGGGCGGCTTTGGTCGCGATCAATGATTGGAAATTGACCAGGTTCAACAGGGCTGTTTCGAGCAACTGACATTGCAAAATCGGCCCTTTGATCCGCAAAAGTGGCTCGTGAGGAAAGGCAACCGTTCCCTCTGGAATCGCGTCCACATCGCAAGCGAAGCGGAGCGTTCGTAGGTATTCTAAAAATCCGGCCTCGAACAGCGGTTTGCCATCGTTTCCTGTCATCAATGACAGAAACTGCAAATCGGCCTCCGTAAAGTGAAATGATTTTAGGAAATCAATGGCCGTGGCGAGTCCGGCGGCAATCGTGAAACCGGATTGAAAAGGGGCTTTACGAAAGAACAAATGGAAAACCGCCTCACGCTCGGCTCGCCCCGATTTCCAATAGCCGTAAGCCATTGTCAATTGATAGAGGTCGGTCAGGAGCGCCCGTCCGTTCCATGCATCCTTTTCGTTGTCATTTTTCATATAGTGTTCAATTTACACTAACAATCTTTTCTTGGCAAGCTTTTAGCTTCTTTGAGGCTGCTGGCCGAAGAGCCATTTTCTTGATTGCACGCGCATCAGCAAAGCATCCAATCGGGCGTATGTCACGACTCAAGAGGCAAGTGATGCCTCGATGAACTGTTCGCCGGGCATCCGCCGATGTGATTTTCAGTCGTGTTCATCCCGTCTGCACCCGCGCCTCTTGTTGCTCCGCGCAACATCGCGCCGGCGGCCGCAACATCTTTGCGCCCGCCGTCACTCAGTTGCTGGTGCTCCGCTGCCCGGCGGCGCGGGCGCAGACGGGTGCGTTTTGTCAGGAGCGGGGCTGCTCTCTCCGGGCGGGTGAAGAGAGCAGTCCCGCTCCTTCAGAACAAAACGCAAAACATGAACACAACAGAAAACCTCATCTTAACAGGATGCCCCGCAACCGCTCCGCAGCCAGTCAACCAAGTCATCAAGCCGGTAAAATTCCCGGCTCAACCGCAGGAATGGAAAATCGTTTCATTACGGGAATGTCCCACACCCGACACCATGCAACATTGTGAAACACCAGAACAGGCAGCCGCCTATTGGAATACGCATATAGCCAGTCATCCTTACTTCAATTCTGAATGTGAATGTCTGGTGGTTTTTATCCTCAACACACGTCGGCGCATCAAGGGTCATTATCTCGTGTCCATTGGGACGATGGATACGATTCTCTGTCATCCCAGAGAAGTTTTTCGTTTGGCCATCATGGCCAGTGCATCAGCCATCATCATTTGTCATAATCATCCGAGCGGCGAATCAACTCCGTCGGAAGCAGACATCAAAATTACCCGCGATCTCATCCGGGCCGGCCAACTTCTTAAAATCGAAGTCCTCGACCACATCGTTATCGGCAACCCAAACCACTCATCGCTCCGCGCCTTGGGTTATTTCTACTCCGCCTAACGGCGGTTTCCCGCCTTTCATTTGGCTGCGCGTAAAGGGGTCGGTTCTCGCTTTTTATGTTTTCACCTTTCATTGGCCTTTCTTTCGCGCCGCAGCCAGCCGATTTGAGACGTTGCTCCAACTTCCCATCGCCAGGCGCTCCGCCACCCATTTCAAGGCCATCGTCGTCTC
>JARLJJ010000014.1 GCA_031291275.1 Formivibrio sp. | reverse complement strand
CTGGGAATTTATACTCTCGTTGTTTTTCTTCCACCGCGCGCCGATTCTTCGCCAACCCGCTCCTGAGGATGCGCTTGTGAAACCGCTGGTGATCGCACTCTCGAAGTTTCGCCGGTGTTGCTTCGCCTGGCTTTCACACTCCTGTGGCCCGGCCGATCCTCTCTGCAGCCCCCTTCCGATCTGGAACGTACCAAGTGCCTCTCCTGCCATCGCCAGGTGCACGCCATAGCAAATGGTCAATTGCACATCGCAGGAAATGATGATCAGCCAAAATCACGCTTGTCCAAATTAGGATTTTGATTTGTGAAAGAAAAAAGGCCGAGCATCTGTTAGCTTGAGATTGGGCTCTCGAAAAGCCAATCACAAAACTAAGGAGGCTCAGCCTTGACTCGAGTCAGCAGTATTTTCTCACAGATTTTACAGTTAATCCCTCGCCTTGAATTTGAATCTGCCGTGCGCAAGCACAACGCCGAGCGACATGCCCGGGGTTTCAGTAGTTGGGGTCAGTTCATCTCCATGCTCTTTTGTCAGTTGGGACATGCCAAGTCGTTGCGCGAGATTTGCGGGGGCTTGGCCGCCAGCGAAGGAAAGCTTCGTCACCTGGGTTTGCCCACGGCTCCGGCTCGCTCCACGCTGGCCTACGCCAACGAACATCGGCCTTGGCAGTTGTGCCAAACCGTGTTTGACCAGCTCTTGGCAAAGTGCCAGACCTTGGCGGCCAGCCAACCAGGAACGAGGAAGAAGAGGAAGTTTCGTTTCAAGAACCCGCTGCTGAGTCTGGATGCCTCGGTGATCGATCTGTGCGCCACGATGTTTGACTGGGCCAAGTTTCGATTGACGAAAGGGGCGGTGAAGCTGCATTTATTGCTGGATCATGATGGGTACCTGCCGTCTTATGCGGTCATCACCGAGGGTAAGAAGCATGAGGTGCGCGTGGCACGGCAGATGCGCTTCGCACCGGGAACGATTTTGGTGTTTGACCGCGGTTATACGGACTATGAGTGGTTTGCGAACTTGATCCAGCACGGAGTTTATTTTGTGACGCGGCTGAAGGAAAACGCAGATTATGGAGTGGTTGAGAACCTCGCCGTTCCGCAGGGGCGGGGCGTGCGGCGCGATCAAGTGATCTTTTTCTACAAATTGGCCAAAGCAGGCATCGATGCGTACTTCCGGCGCATTGAATTCTATGATGAAGAAAACGATCGGGTGCTGGTGTTTCTCACCAGCCACATGGGGTTGGCGGCCGCCACCATTGCTGCGGTGTACAAGGAACGCTGGCAGATTGAGTTATTTTTCCGCGCGCTAAAGCAATCACTGCGGGTGAAAACCTTTGTGGGGACTTCGGCCAATGCGCTGAAAACCCAACTCTGGATGGCGCTGATCGCCATGTTGCTGGTGAAATACTTACAGTTGAAGTCCAGCTTTGGCTGGTCGCTATCCAATCTGGTGGCACTGCTGCGACAGCAACTGTTTGTCTATCGTGACCTGTGGGCATGGATCGATGATCCCTTCCAGCCTCCGCCGATACCGACAGGGTTGCCAGAACAGTTGACCTTGCAGCTTGGCTAAGTGGATAAAAGATTTGGACAGCAGAAACAATCTCACCTTCCAAAGGCAGCGCCATTACAACATTTCGGGGGAGCGAATTTAGACAGCATCGATCAAAAGCCGCACTTGGGAATGGCCAACCTGCCCTCCGCGCAGGGATCCAGAGGGTGAAATATGCTCCGTTTTTTCGATTAATGAGCCGTGTTCTCAGCTAATTTGGACAGCAATGGTCTGATCTACAAGTAGTGTGTTACCCGTCCTTGAATCCTGGTGCGGATCGAAGTAAAAGAGATTTCGTCGCCAGGCAATTCGCATTAAAAAACATGAGAGCACCAAACAGCGGGTGACCGGAGCCCGTTGGCCCATGCCGCAGCGCAGAATGAATGGTTTGAGATCGGAGCAATTCTCCACTTTTAGGGAGGACTGAATTGGACATCTTCGCCCATGCCCTTTGGACTGCAGCCGCGGGCATCGCAACTCGGAAAAAACTCAAACAGCGCATCCATTTGGGCTGGATGGTGGCATGGGGAGTATTTCCCGATCTGGTTGTCTTCACTATCCCTGCGGCCATAAAAATCTTTCGCGTGTTGACCGGCGCGTCAAAATCGCTGTTGCCTGATGGGCATGGACCAAAGTTCGACTGGGTGTGGGG
>JARLJJ010000162.1 GCA_031291275.1 Formivibrio sp. | reverse complement strand
GCACTATCGACGAAGAGCGTATTCAATGAGGGGTATTTTCCCTTCGAGTAAGCCACTGCGTCATCCGCTGCGTCGCGATCCTGCACACTTGCTGCACTGATACTCACCGCCAGAAGCAGGCCCAGTGTATCGACTATCAGACTTCGCTTGCGCCCCTTCACTTTCTTGCCAGCGTCGAAGCCACTGTCCCCGCCTTGAGGGGAACTGCGAGTCGATTGGGAATCCAAGATAGCCGCTGACGGGGCGTCATCGCGATCTTCCCTGTCCCGCCATTGCGCGCGCAAGCGATCATGCATCTGCTCAAATTTTCCCTGCATACTCCACCGGCGGAAGGTCTTGTAAACATTGTCCCAGTGAGGAAACTCGCGCGGCAGCATGCGCCATGAGCACCCCGTGCGTACTACATAGCAGCAGGCTTCAAGCAGCGTCCGTCGAGAATGACGCGGTGGCACACCACGACCTCCCTGAGTTTCAAACAAATCGGCGACCAGCGTCCATTCAGCATCAGTCAAGCAGCTGGGATATCGTTGCTCCGGCAACTGGCGTCGGTGCGTTTCGTTGTAGCCATAGGACTTGCGAGGTTCGGGTGACACAAAGCTACCCTTGGCGCGCTGCTTTATGCGTGTAATCCCCGCCAGCTTCAAGGCTTTTGCAAACGTGTCGGGATGAGCGGTGATACCTGTTTCAGCGTGGAATGCATCCGCTAATTCAGCTTGGCTGGAGAAGGGATGGGCTTGTGCAAGCTTGACTAGAATTGGGTACTGATCTGCGGCAATCGCGGACGGGCGTCCGGTTCGAGGCATGATTTCCAGGCTGTCCAAGCAGAAGGAGTGGTAAGTTTAGTTTATTTTGTCTACACCCTCCTAGGCGCACAGCGATCAGACTTGTGGTCAGCAGGTAGTAGTAGCGCGTCGATTTCGAGTTTGAGTTCATGTGGTGGTTCAAAAACCAAGCGAGATGTTTTCTTTGGCATGTCCATGGATTATCTCGGTTCCAGCGTTCAGAAATGGCTGCTTGAATAGTCTTGGCCTGGCGGATGTGACGTTTGCGTGTGGCATGTGCTCCAGTCAGCACCCCAGCCAAGAAGATCTCCATATCGAATGGTTTATTCAAACCCGGCCACCGATGTACGCCGATACCACGTCGATTCGACCATGTCCCAGCTCATAGCTGATTTGTAAGCGTGCCTCTCGATCAAGGCGTGGATCGAGGCGCCTACACCTGCCACCG
>JARLJJ010000161.1 GCA_031291275.1 Formivibrio sp. | reverse complement strand
TGATGAAGACCGAAGAGCAGCGTGAGGTTGCAGTGAATGCCTTCCTTCTCGAGGACTTCGGCGGCGCGGATGCCTTCCCAGGTGGAGGCGATCTTGACGAGGATGCGCTCGCGCCCGATGCCGGCGGCGTCGTATTGGGCAATGATGCTGAGGGCCTGCTTGATGGTGGCTTCGGTGTCGTAGGAGAGGCGGGCATCTACTTCGGTGGAGACGCGGCCGGGGACAATGGCGAGAATTTTTTTGCCAAAGGCAATAGCCAGGCGCTGGAAGGCGAGGTTTGCGACGGCCTGATCGGCGGCGGCTTCGCCCAGTTCTTTGCGCGCATCGACGAGCACGCCGTCCACAATCGGCTGGTACTGCGGCATCTGCGCCGCTGCGGTAATCAGCGAGGGGTTGGTGGTGGCATCCTGCGGGCGAAATTTTTCCATCGCCTCAATGTCGCCGGTGTCGGCAACGACGACGGTGTACTTGCGTAGCTGTTCAAGAAGATTCTGCGGCATGTTTCCTCCTGGGAAGGGGCTCCCGGCAATCGGTAATTCCGGGTCCAGTGTACCTCTTATTAGGATGCGGCGATGCGCTTGAGGGTGCAAGGGCGCAGACGGAAATCTGTCCCCAGGTCATAAAACGAAGGAGTTTTGCTCCTTATATAACCGGGACACAGGGCAGGCCTGCATCCCGTAGTTCCCCATGCAAAACAAGTACATTGATAGGGCCATTAGAGCAGAATCGGAAATGATGTGGATTTTTGGCTTGCCCTCAGGGGCTAAAGCCCGTTGATTTTTGTTGGCATTTTTGCGGCACAGCTGAAGCCGTGCCCTTTCAAAACTGGTCTACACCAAATGCAAAAATGCCCTATTGATTCGGCAAGTCATAAGCGACGGTCTATCCCGCCCATTTCCGCAAAGAACGCGGAATTGGACGGGGCACAGTGGCAGTATTTTGTTGCCGAATCAATACTTACCGCACGGGACACTTCACTGTGTGCATTCGCAACATCAATATATGGAGAGGTCGATCAGGAAGAGGAAGGCCTGGAGAAAAAGATAGCGCCGCGTTCGGAAATTATCCGTCTGACAGAATATTCCAGAACGCGACGCCGGCACAGTCAAAAGATCGATCGTTGGCTAGAAGCTGAACCTTCCGCCAAGCTGCACCGTTCGAGGAGTAGCCGAGGTAAAGAATCCAAAGGTACTGGAGTTTGTGTTGAGGCCGAGACCGCTGAAGTTGGCATGGTTGAGGACATTGAAACCATCGATGCGGAAGTCGAAGCGCATACCCTCCCTCAAAATGAATCCCTTCGAGGCAGATAGATCGAAGTTGTATTGGCCGATATTGCGAATACCGTTGCGCCGAATATTTCCATTTCTGGTTTGAATGCCGTAGGTGACCGGAATCGGAACGTTCGTCGTGCAGTAGGTTGCATCGACGCCTTTGGGAAGAGTGAAGGCGCAGGGATTGAGATACTCATGCGGTTTGGGCAGGACCCCGGTTCCAGTAGCGGAGTGATAGCCGGATAGATACGGATTTTTGAGGAGGTCTGGCCGGTCCCCGGAGAAGGACGAAGCGCCGTTGGTGACGTTTGCGGCCAGGCCAGTGTTGGCATTGACGACCATTGTGACGCGCCAGCCGTCGCCTGCGAGCTTGGTGAGGTAGTTGTTGCCGTGATACCACTGGCTGAAGGGCACATCCCAGACTGTATTACCGGAGAAATTGTTGCGGATGTCATAGGGCGTGGGACCATATTCAGATTTCAGGTCGTTGATATCCTGAGGCGAGGTTTCGAGGAGTATGTTGGCATCGCCGAAGGCAAGCGACTTGGCCCATGTGTAATTAACACCAGCCGTCAAGCCATATTGCATCTGCTTGCGCAGCTTGAGTTCCATTGCGTTGTAGTTGCTCTTGTCGCCGGAGATGTAGCGATTGAAGGTTCCCCAGAGCGAGTTAGGCACGACACCGGTGGTCCGGTTGGGCTCGTTGGCGATGAACGTGAAGTTTTCGTTCAAGGCATGATTGCCCACGTAGCCAATGTCGATGACCATGCGCATGGGCAGGGCCTGCTGAACAGCGACGCTC
>JARLJJ010000160.1 GCA_031291275.1 Formivibrio sp. | reverse complement strand
GCGCGAGACATAAACGCCGGGTGCATCGACCTTGCCGTAGGCGGTAATGTCGTACTGCGCCAGCACATCGATCACGCTTTGTTCCAGCTTGCGCACCAGCTCACGTACGCCCACCTTGTGGCGCTTCAAGTCCAGCAACAGATAGGCCACCAATTGGCCTGGACCATGATAGGTCACCTGCCCGCCCCGGTCGATCTGCACGATCGGAATATCGCCCGGATTGAGCACATGCTCCGGCTTTCCGGCCTGCCCTTGCGTATAGACAGGCGGATGTTCGAGCAGCCACAGCTCGTCCAGCGTGGTTTCGTCGCGTGCCGCAGTGAATTCCTGCATGGCCTGCCAGGTGGGAATGTATTCAACTAAACCCAGTTGCCTGATCACCAATAGTCGATCGCTGGCTGATTGCAACTCGAAAACCGACGATTGCCCATCCCCGGGAGCCGGTCCCGCGCCACTCATATCACCATCCTCACCATCGGATGCTCTTTCAACGCAGCATCCAGCGCATAAAATTGATCGATGTTATGAAAAGTGGGCGAGAGTGTTGCCGCGTAATAATTACCGCTACTGCTGGCGCGGATCGAAATCAATTCCACAGAAAACCCAGGCACCAACTTCGCCGTCAGATCAATCAGTTCGAGACGAAACACCTCTTCGGCTACGCCCTTGTGGCTAACGGCTTTCACCGGAATCAGTACGGGGAATTCAAGCAAATCTGCGAGTTTTGGCGTTGGTTTCATGGTTGGTCTCGTCGGTATTAGCGGCTCGGCCGCATGGTCGCGGTTTTGAACGCTTGGTAAAAGTCGTTCATCCGACGATAGATGGGGCCGGGTACGCCATTTCCAATCGGCCGCCCATCAAGTTCCACCACGGCGAGAATTTCCTTGCTGGAGGAGGTAATCCACACCTCGTCGGCGGTGCGAAATTCCGCTTCCGATATTTCGCGCAAAACCAAGGGCAGACGGTGGGCTTGAGCCAATTCCTGCACCACATCGTAAGTAATTCCGGTCAGCATTCGCTCGGACGGCGGGGGGGCGAGGATAAGGCCATCACGGACAATAAACACATTGCTGGAACCCCCTTCGATCAAACCACCGTCACGCAGCAAAATCACTTCATCGGCCCCGGCTTCTACTGCCATTTGCTTGAGCAATACATTCGCCATCAGCGAACAGGCCTTGATATTGCAGCGCCCCCAGCGGATATCGTTCGCCGTCACCGCCATCACGCCATTCAAGATCAACGCAGGTGCAGGCGGCAGCAGTGGCTCGGCATAGACAAAAATGGTGGGATGGATGTCTGTCGGAAACGCGTGACTGCGCGGCCAAGCTGGGCCGCGCGTGACCTGCAAATAGATCGACTGATCGGCAAAATCCTGGCTGGCACTGACTTGGCCGACAATCTGCTCCCACTGCGCCAAGGAATACGGATCCACAAGAGCCACCGCGGCCATACTCTTGCCCATACGGCGTAAATGCTCGACAAGTCGGAATGGACGGCGGTCATACACCGGAACCAGTTCGTAAACACCGTCGCCAAACAGAAAGCCACGGTCCATGACCGAAACCTGCAACTCCGGCAGTGGCGCGTAGCGTCCATTCAGATAAGCGATATTCGCGGGAATGAGCATAATGAACGTCCATCAAGCATGCGCATGGGTTCAACCAAGCAAAAACCGCCGCCAGGCGATGGGATCGCCCGGCATGCAGCAACGTCTACTACTTGAACCATAGCTTGACCGTATCCACTGTCCTACCCCAAATGCCGGCCTGGCCGACATCCTGCAGCGCCACCAACGGATATTCAGCCAGCGGCTTGCCATTCAAACTGAACTTAACCTTGCCCAGTGTCTGACCTTGCTTGATCGGTGCAATCAGCGGTCCGCTCATCGTCATCTCTTGCTTCACATTCTTTGCTTCCCCTCGCCCTACCGTCACATAGCGATCAAACAAAAAGCCAGCGGGTACCTGCCCGGCCATCCCTTTCCAGACCTTGGGCGAAGCAAGCACCTGTTTGGCAGAAGCCAGCTTGGGCGTTTCAAAGAACTGCACGCCCCAGTTCAACAACTTGGCGGATTCCAGCGCGCGATTTTCATCGCTTTGCGCCCCCACCAGCACAGAAATCAAGCGCCGATTCTCGCGCCTGGTCGAAGCTACCAAATTGAAACCGGCACTCGCGGTGTGCCCGGTCTTCATGCCATCGACAAACGCATCGCGGTAGAGCAACAGGTTGCGGTTGGGCTGAGTCATCGTTTTACGGCCGTTATTGTAGGTAAACGACTTCATCGAATAGATCGGGTAGAACTGAGGATAATCGCGAATGATCGCGGCAGAGAGCTTGGCCAGATCAGCCACGGTGGTGTAGTGGTCCGGATCGGGCAAGCCTGTACTATTTTTGAAATTGGTCCCCGTCATACCAAGGCGCTTGGCTTCGGCCGTCATCATCTGCGCGAAGACATCCTCACTGCCGGCAATGGCTTCGGCCAGCGTCACACAGGCATCGTTGCCGGACACCACAATCATGCCCTTGATCAGGTTATCGACCGTGACCGGCGTATTGGGCTCCAGAAACATGGTCGAACCACCCACCTTGTAGCCACGCATCGACACGGTAAATTGCTGGTCAAGCTTGATCTTCCCTTCCGTGACCGCCTTGAAAGTCAGGTAGGCGGTCATCAATTTGGTCAGCGAAGCCGGTTCCACACGGGTTTCCGGATCCTTGGCATTCAGAACCACGCCACTTTGTTGATCAAGCAGCAGCCAGGCTTTGGCCGCCAGGGCAGGTGCCGGCGGTACTTCGGCGTAAACGAGTGCAGGGAGAAGAAGGATAGCAATCAGGGTATGGCGAATATTCATGGCTGTTGTCTGGCTTTTAAAAATAATGAGAAAGGGGAAAACAGGCATATCAAAACAAGGATTATAAGGGAGCTTGGTCCGCATTCAGGACAGGAAGTTTCATACAGACGCCGATCTATCCCGGCTCAGGGGTATAATCCCGGCTTTTGATGATCCCATTCATTCTCACCAACCTACGATGATTCGCAAATTGATCGGCAAAGTCCTGCGCCGCCCCGGCAAAAAAGTCCTGCATGCCAAACACTATGGCATCCGTCGCGACCATATCCATTCGGCTGCGCTCAAGGTTTGTGACCGGCTACAAGACGCAGGCTTTGAAGCCTACGTCGTCGGCGGTGCGGTACGCGACCTCCTGCTAGGCAAATCCCCCAAAGATTTCGATGTCGCCACCAGTGCCACGCCAGAACAGGTACGCCATGTGTTCCATCGTTCGCGCATCATCGGACGACGTTTTCGCATTGTGCACGTACCGTTCTATGACAAACACGGTGAAGAAGTCATTGAAGTCACGACCTTCCGCGGATCGTCCGATGCGCCCACCGACGATGCTGGGCGCATTATTCGCGACAATGTCTACGGCACGCTGGAAGAAGACGCCTTGCGCCGCGATTTCACCGTCAATGCGCTGTATTACGATCCGACCAGTGAAGAAATCCTCGATTTCCACCACGGCATCGAAGATATCGAAGCCAAGCGCCTCGCCATGATTGGCGATCCAGAACTGCGCTACCGTGAAGATCCGGTACGCATGCTGCGTGCAATCCGCCTTGCCGCCAAACTGGGGCTCACCATTGCGCCGGCAACGCAAAAACCGATCGCCAGTTTGGCCAAGTTACTTGGCAATATTCCCTCCGCCCGCCTGTTTGACGAAATGATGAAGTTGCTGCTCTCAGGCAAAGCCTGGGATTGCCTGATGTCGTTGCGTGCAGAGGGACTGCACCGTGAATTGTTTCCGGTGCTGGATATTGTGCTGGCACGACCGCAAGCCAAGCATTTCCTTAAACTGGCACTGGACAACACCGACCAACGCCTGGCTGACGACAAACCCGTTTCTGCCGGTTTCCTGTTTGCCGCACTGTTGTGGCATGAAGTCGAAGCCGACTGGGTCGCACGCCAGGCCGCTGGTCAATATCCCATCCCCGCGCTGGTCGATGCCATGAACGGCATTGAGAACACGGTGGAAAAACGCTTGGCGATCCCCAATCGCTACGGCGCTGCCATGAAAGAAATCTGGTTGCTCCAACCGCGCTTTGAACAACGCAGCGGCAGCAAACCGTTTAGATTGCTTGAACAACAGCGCTTCCGCGCCGCCTACGATTTTCTGGTCTTACGCGGCGAGTGCGGACTGATCGACAAAGAACTGGCCATTTGGTGGCATGATTTCCAATACGGTGATGAGACTGCGCGCTCGGTGCTGGTTGCCCGGGTTGCGCCGAAACAGGCCGCCGCCGATCCAGCCAAGCGCAAGCGTCGGCGCAAGCCTCAGGCCAAAAAACCGGCCTCGTCTGGAGAGTAAAATTGGCTGTTCAGGTTTTTGTCGCGCTTGGCGCCAATCTCGTTCAGCCCGCCAAGCAGATGCGCCGGGCCATTGCGCTGATCTGCCTGCTGCCTCAAACCCGGCTGCTCAAATCCTCCAGCTTTTATTGCACAAGCCCCATTGGCTACACTGACCAGCCCGACTTCACCAATTCAGTCGTAGAAATCAGCACTGAACTGACTGCGCGCGAATTGCTCGAGGCGCTACTGGCCATCGAAAGCGCACTGGGACGCGAGCGCAGCATTCCCAATGGTCCGCGCACCATTGATCTGGATTTAATCCTGTACGGCGACCGCACCATCGACGAAAAAGACTTGATCGTGCCGCATCCGCGCATGCACGAACGCGCGTTCGTGCTGGTGCCGCTGACCGAGATCGCCCCGGACATCGTGATCCCCAGCCTCGGCCCGGCCAAGAACCTGCTCGCCACAATTACCGACCAATCCTTAAAGCGTTTACCACTCTGATGTCGACTCCTGTTTACGGCGCCACAAGCACCCAACCCAAGCCATCACATGGACACCCCACCATGAAAATTACGCTCTCCACCTTGCATAAAATGAAGCAGGAAGGCCGCAAGATCGCCATGCTGACCTGTTACGACGCCACCTTCGCGACAGTTGAGGCCGCAGCGGGCATGGATATCCTGCTGATTGGCGATTCGCTCGGCAATGTGATTGAAGGCTATACGTCAACACTGCCGGTCAGCATGGATGACATGCTCTACCACACACGCTGCGTAGCGCGCGGTGCCGGCCCGGCACTGGTACTGACCGACATGCCGTTCGGCAGCTCGCAGGTCAGCCCGGAAAAAACCTTTGAAAACGCCGCGCGCTTGATGGCTGCAGGCGCAGAAATGGTCAAGATCGAGGGCGGGGAGGAAATGGTACCTACGGTGCGTTTCCTGACCCAGCGTGGCATTCCCGTCTGCTCGCACATCGGCCTTCAGCCGCAATCAGTCAATGCGTATGGCGGCTACAAGATTCAAGGGAAAAGCGATGAGGATGCGCGCCGCTTGGTCAATGAAGCGCAAGCATTAGAGCAGGCCGGAGCTTCGCTGGTACTGATGGAACTGGTGCCTGCCGCCGTAGCCAAGCAGGTTACCGCAGCGGTTCAGATTCCGACCATTGGCATTGGCGCGGGCGGCGACGTTGACGGCCAGGTACTGGTCCTGCACGACATGCTCGGCCTGGTTCCAGGCAAGAAACGTTTCCTGCGCAACTTTATGGAAGGTAGTCCGAGCATCCAGGCAGCCATTGAAGCTTATGTGCTGGCCGTCAAATCCGGCGAATTCCCAGCAGCGGAACATGCTTACTAAAATGTCTTGAACCCGGCACTGGCGTGCGTCATCGCTCACGCCAGTCCCCCCCATTCTTATCACTTCCCACCCAATTATGAAAATCATCCACTCTATTGAAGAATTGCGCGCCTGGCGCAAGACCGTTGGCAAAGTGGCCTTCGTTCCGACGATGGGTAACTTGCATGCCGGTCATATGGCACTGGTACACGAAGCCAGAAAGCATGCCGATCATGTCGTGGTCAGTATCTTTGTCAACCGTCTGCAATTTGGTCAAGGCGAGGATTTCGATTGTTATCCACGCACCCTGCAGGCCGATGCGGCATTGCTGGAACAGGAAGGTGCCGAGATCGTGTTCGCACCGGATGAAAAAGAACTTTATCCGCGCGTAGTCCAGCAGTACAAGGTTGAACCGCCAGCGATTCAGGACGAGCTGTGCGGCGCGTTCCGCCCCGGGCATTTTCGTGGCGTCGCCACGGTCGTCACCAAGCTGTTCAACATTGTCGGCGCCGACGTGGCCTGCTTCGGCAAGAAGGATTACCAGCAGCTGTTTATCATCAAGAGCATGGTCGATGATCTGAACATGCCGATCGAGATCATCCCTGTCGATACTGGCCGGGCCGAGGACGGTCTGGCGCTGTCGTCACGCAACGGTTACCTGACCCCGGAACAGCGCGCCGAAGCACCACGACTTTATCACCACCTCTCACGCATGAAGGCAGCGATCCTGGCAGGCGAACGCGATCACGCCACGCTGGCGCAGCAAACCATCGACGACCTGACCGCACACGGCTGGCAAGTTGATTACGTGGAAACCCGCAACGCCGACAATCTGAAGCCCGCCACTCACACGGATCATCGGCTTGTTATCCTGATCGCCGCTCGCATCGGCAGCACGCGACTGATCGACAACATCGAAATTTTTTGCTGAATCTCGATCAGCCCCCCCAAACAAAAAGCGGCCATAACGGCCGCTTTTTGCATCGATCTTAAAATTAATTCATCAGACTGCGATTAACTTCTTTTTGAACCCAACCGGGCGCAGCGATGCATCGATCTGGTCCTGCATGCCCATGACCAAGGCAAACATCGCCATGCGCACGACGATGCCATTATCCGTTTGGCGGAAAATGGCCAGTTGCGAGTGATTGTTCAGGTCATTGTTCAATTCGCAGGATTCCGACCGATTGTCGCGCGGCAGCGGATGCATCAGGATCGCTTTCGGATCGCAGTAATGATCGAAGAATGCACGGTTAATGGCATAACTGCCCTTGAAGCGCTGCGCTTCATCAACACTCTCGAAGCGCTCTTCCTGAATTCTGGTCGCGTAGATCACTTCACAATTGGCGACACCAGCAATCAGGTCCGTTGTTTCCTTGACCGTATGACCCCGCGCGCGCAGGAAATCAACAATATCTGCCGGCATCCGCAATTCCGCCGGGGAAACAAGGTGGAAGTGAATGCCTTTAAACAACGATAACAGCTTAGCCAGAGAATGCACGGTACGACCAAAACGCAAGTCCCCGACCATGGCCACGCGCAAGCCATTGATGGTGGTCAAATCGCGCTTCAGCTCTTTGAGCATGGTGTAAAGATCAAGCAACGCTTGGCTCGGGTGCTCGCCCGGACCATCTCCGGCATTTATCACCGGCACCAGCGAAGCATCGGCAAACTCCTTCACGCTACCCATTTGCGGGTGGCGTACCACCATGATATCGACATAGCCGCTGATGACCCGGCTGGCATCGTGATTGGATTCACCCTTGGCCATCGAGGAAAACTGGAAACCCGTGGTATCGCAGACCCGGCCGCCCAGTCGACAGAAAGCCGCGTCAAAGCTCATGCGCGTGCGCGTGCTCGGCTCAAAGAACAGATTGCCAAGCAATGCACCATCGAGCACATTGCAGGCCAACTCGCCCCGGGCAACAGGTTCAAGTTTGGCGGCATTCTGGAACAGGACGGAAAGGTCGGTCAGGCCGAACTGCTCGACCGAAAGAATGTGCGAACCGTGAAATTGCATGGGGTTTCCTCGCTGGGACGGGTCTGTCGGGTAGATGGGTACGAATTGTACCGGCAGGCCTATTGCGCCGTCATCCCGGAATCGAACCAGCCTTGCAGTATTTGCATCGCGGCCACTTGATCAAGCGCTGGTTTTTGTTTGCGGCCACGCAAGCCGGTTTCATTCAAGGCATCGGATGCAGCGGCCGAACTGAGTCGCTCATCCACCAAATCGACCGGCAAATTGAAGCGACCATTCAGTCGGTTGGCAAATTTGCGCGCCAGGCGCGACATTTCATGTTCACTGCCATCCATATGGGTTGGCAGACCCACGATCAAGCGCTGCGGCTGCCATTCTGCAATCAGTTCACCAATACGGGCAAAACGGCGTTCGTTGTCATCAAAAGCAATGGTTTCAACCGGATGGGGGATTCCCAATTCAAGGGTGCCCACCGCCACACCAATGCGTGCCTCGCCAAAATCGAATGCAAGCACGGTCATCATGCGTGGCCGGCATCCTCGGACAACATGGCCATGTCAATGCCAAGCAAGGCCAGCGCGGCATCATAGCGCTCTTCCGGTGGCATATCGAAAATGACCTTGGTATCTGCTTCGACGGTTAACCAAGAATTCTGGGCAATCTCGTTTTCCAGCTGCCCCGCTTCCCAGCCCGCATAGCCCAGGGTGACAAACAGTCGCTCCGGGCCGCCGCCCTCACCCACCGCAAGCAGGATATCCTTGGATGTGGTCAACCCCAGCTCATCAGAAACCGATAGCGTGGATTGCCATGCACCAAGAGGCTCATGCAGCACAAAGCCACGATCCGTCTGCACCGGACCGCCGAAGCAGACACCAAGATCGGCAATTTCAGGACGATGCAAATCAATATTAATTTGTTCGAACAAGACTGATAAGGTCATGCCCAACGGGCGATTGACAATGATGCCCATTGCCCCGCGCTCGCTGTGCTCACAAACAAAAGCAAGCGCCCGAGAAAAAATCGGGTCGGTCAGATTGGGCATGGCAATTAAAAATTGGCGCGAGAGATTCATTTCCATGCCCTGATTATCGCACAGGAAATGATGAATACCATCCTCAGACGCCACTGTCGTAGCATGGATCAATGACAACTGCTCTCGTTTGGCTTCGATGCGCGCTGAGCGTTTCTGACTACGCTATGAGCTACCTTAAGAACGCACCACACGAGCGGGTGGTGTTGAGTGTTCGACTCCAGACCTGCTGCCAGGCAATGATCAAGTTATTCCTGTTTATTTGCCCAACATCTTTCCGGGAAAAAATAAAGGGCGAGCCTTTCGGCCCGCCCTTTCTCCTCCTCCCCATCTTTGGAGAGTTTTCTTGTAGTCGCTATACTACCTGCTACTTATACTTTCCCGCCATCTTTTCAAGCGGAATTGCCTTAATTTTTTCTGCTTGACCTGCCGAACCAAAAGCATTATAGCGTGCTTCGCAAACTGCCCGCATTGCCGCAATGGCGGGTTTCAAGTAGCTGCGCGGGTCGAAGTCGCTAGAATTTTCAGCCAACGCCTTACGAATTGCACCGGTCATTGCCAGACGCAAATCCGTATCGACATTAATCTTGCGTACGCCAAAACGGATGGCGCGCTGGATTTCTTCCACCGGAACCCCCCAAGTCGGCTTTAACACCCCACCGAACTGGCGAATGATATCCTGCAAAGCTTCCGGTACGCTGGAAGCACCATGCATCACCAGATGGGTATTGGGAATGGCTTCGTGAATTTCTCGCACACGATCGATAGCCAGCACTTCACCTGTCGGCGGAGAGGTGAACTTGTAGGCGCCATGACTGGTGCCAATTGCGATAGCCAGCGCATCCACACCCGTAGCTTCCACAAAAAGCTTGGCCTGCGCCGGGTCCGTCAGCAACTCTTCGCGGCTCATGGCACGGTTGGACCCAATACCATCCTCGGCTTCACCGTGGCCTGACTCCAAGCTCCCCAGGCAACCCAACTCACCTTCGACAGAAACGCCACAGGCATGCGCCAACTTCACAACTTCGCGGGATATATTGACGTTGTACTCAAAATCAGAAGGCGTCTTGCCGTCTTCACGCAACGAACCATCCATCATGACACTGGAAAAACCAAAGCGAATGGCCGAAACACAGACTGCCGGACTCACACCATGATCCTGGTGCATCACCACCGGCAAATGCGGGTAGCTGGCCAAAGCGCCTTCAATCAAGTTCTTGAGAAATTGTTCACCCGCATATTTGCGCGCCCCTGCAGACGCTTGCAGAATCACGGGACTATTGGTTGCATCCGCAGCCTGCAATATCGCCTGAATTTGCTCTAGGTTATTGACGTTAAACGCCGGGACGCCATAGTTGTTTTCTGCGGCGTGATCGAGTACTTGACGAAGGGAAACAAGCGGCATGACATGATCTCCGTGGAAGATTGTTGTTTTGAATGCGGCGCCACTGTATTGGTCACGCCCAAGCGCCCTCAATACGGGTTTTCCCTATTAGGGAAAACCCTATAATACCGATTATATCGCCAGCCACCGCGTTTTAAAAAAATCAGAATAATCAATGGCGAACAATCAAAGTACTGATGAATTCATGGTTTTTGTTTGCAACAACTCACTCACTACATCTTGGCACAAGATACCAGTTCAGTCATAAAAATAAGACGCTCGGTTTGCACCAAGCGTCTTATTTACTAGGACAAAACAGCTAAGTTTATTGTGCGGGCCAATTAAGCCGCGCGCTGCTCCAGAATTTCCACGGCCGGCAACACCTTGCCTTCCAGGAATTCGAGGAAGGCACCACCACCGGTCGAGATGTAACTAACCTGCTCAGTAATTCCGTACTTGGCTACGGCGGCAAGCGTGTCGCCACCGCCGGCGATCGAGAAACCAGAAGACGCGGCAATCGCGCGGGCAATGGCTTCGGTACCCTTGCCGAACTGGTCAAATTCAAACACCCCAACCGGGCCATTCCATACAATGGTACCGGCAGTTTTGAGGATCGCAGCCAGCTTGGCAGAGGAATCCGGGCCGATGTCAAAAATCATGTCATCGGCTGTCACTTCAGCCAGTTGCTTGACGACTGCCGGCTCATCTGCACCGAACTTCTTACCCACAACCACGTCAGTCGGCAGTGGCACATCGGCACCGCGAGCACGCAACTTGGCAATAATCGCTTTGGACGCATCGATATAATCATGTTGCGCCAGCGACTTACCTACTTGATGGCCTTCTGCCAAGAGGAACGTATTGGCAATTCCGCCGCCCACGATAAGCAAGTCAACCTTATCCGCGAGGGATTCAAGGATGGTCAACTTGGTATCAACCTTGGAGCCAGCCACAATGGCCACCAGCGGCTTGGTCGGGGCTTTGAGCGCCTTGCCAAGTGCATCGAGCTCGGCGGACATCAGCAAGCCTGCGCCAGCCTCCTTGGCAAACTTGGCGACGGCATGAGTTGACGCCTCGGCGCGGTGAGCCGTTCCAAAAGCGTCATTCAGGAACACATCGCACAAGGCGGCATATTTTTTACCCAACTCGTCGCTGTTTTTCTTTTCGCCCTTGTTGACTCGCACGTTTTCGAGCACCACCACTTCGCCAATTTTGGCTTGGTAGCCTTCCCAATCAGCAATAACCTTAACTTCCTTGCCGAGCAACTCGGACATACGCGCAGCTACAGGAGCCAATGAATCTTCCGGCTTGAATTCGCCTTCAGTCGGGCGCCCAAGGTGCGACATAACGATCACCGCCGCACCCGCCTTCAAAGCTGCTTCAATTGTTGGCATGCTGGCACGGATTCGAGTGTCGTCACCGATCTTACCGTCGGCAACAGGCACATTGAGGTCGGCACGAATCAGCACTTTTTTGCCCGCCAGCGAGATATCGGTCATTTTATGAAACGCCATGGTTTGTTCCTTTGCTTGTAAATGTTGAAAACAGGGCGATTTGATTAACCCTTGGGAAATATTCACAGGAAGTTTAGCACAGCGTCCGCATCAGGTTAGAGCCCCGCCCAGCCTGTTTGAGCAACAACAAAAAAGCCGCCCATACAGGACGGCTTTTTATGGAACAGAACGAGAAGTTAGACCAGCAAGTCCTTGGCCTTTGCCACCACGTTTTCAACGGTAAAGCCAAAGTATTTGAACAGCAAACCTGCAGGCGCAGATTCACCGAAACGATTGATGCCGATTACCGCACCATCCAGGCCCACATATTTGTACCAGAAGTCAGGATGCCCAGCTTCAATGGCAATGCGCTTCACTCCTTGGGGAAGAACCTCTGCCTTATATTCGGCGCTTTGCTTGTCGAACACGTTAGTACACGGCATCGAAACCACGCGCGCCAGCACGCCTTCAGCGGCCAGTTGCTCGGCGGCCTTCACCGCCAAATCAACTTCCGAACCCGTCGCAATCAGCACCAGCTGAGGCGTGCCGGCACAATCGCGCAGGACATAGCCGCCCTTGCGAATCGCCGCAATCTGTTCAGCGTTTCGCACTTGAAACTGCAGATTCTGCCGCGTAAAAATCAGCGATGAAGGCGTTTCTGATTGCTCCACCGCATGTGACCAGGCCACCATGGATTCAACCGTATCGGCCGGACGCCACACATTCATATTGGGGATGTAACGCAGCGTCGAAACGTGCTCCACCGGCTGGTGCGTCGGACCATCTTCACCCAGACCAATTGAATCGTGGGTGAACACAAAAATACTATTGGTTTTCATCAACGCAGCCATACGCAACGCATTGCGGGCGTAATCGGAGAACACCAGGAAAGTGCCTCCAAATGGCCGCAGTCCGCCGTGCAGCGTAATGCCGTTCATGATCGCAACCATGCCGAACTCACGCACGCCATAGGAAATATAGTTGCCACCATCCTTGGTCAGTGAAACACAGCCTTTCCAATTGGTCAGATTCGAACCGGTAAGATCAGCAGATCCCCCCAGAAATTCCGGCAAATGAGGGGCCAGCAGGTTGATGGCATTTTGCGAGGCTTTGCGAGTAGCAATGGTTTCTGCTTTTGCATCAGTTTCAGCAATCGCTTTTGCCACTGTATCAGCAAAATTGGTGGGCAGTTCACCGGCCATGCGACGCTTGAATTCAGCGGCGAATTCAGGGAACTCGTCAGCATAGGCGGCGAACTTCTGGTTCCAGCTCACCTCCAACGCAGCGCCCATCGCTTTTTTGTTCCATTCGGCATAAATATCGGAAGGAATTTCGAAAGGCGGGTAGTTCCAGCCAATGGCGGCGCGAGTGGCGGCAATTTCATCGACTCCAAGCGGGGCGCCATGGCTGTCATGACTACCGGCCTTATTGGGCGACCCCTTGCCAATCACGGTCTTGCAGCAGATCAGCGACGGTTTGGTGGTGACTGCCTTGGCAACTTCGATTGCGGCATTCACGGCGTCCACATCGTGACCATCGACATCGCGAATCACATGCCAGCCATACGCTTCAAAACGCTTGGGCGTATCGTCAGTAAACCAGCCCTCGACATGACCATCGATGGAAATGCCGTTGTCATCCCAGAATGCAGTGAGTTTGCCCAAGCCCCAAGTACCAGCCAAGGCACAGGCTTCGTGCGAAATACCTTCCATCAGACAGCCATCGCCAAGGAATACCCACGTATTGTGATTAACGATGTCGTGACCCGGACGATTGAATTCTTTGGCCAGCAACTTTTCGGCCAGCGCCATGCCAACAGCATTGCTGATCCCCTGGCCTAGTGGACCAGTGGTGGTTTCCACGCCAGCGGTATAACCCACTTCAGGGTGACCCGGCGTGCGCGAATGGAACTGGCGGAACTGCTTGATATCTTCGATGGAAAGGTCATAGCCGGTCAGATGCAGCAAGGCATAGTGCAGCATCGATCCGTGACCGTTGGAGATCACGAAACGGTCGCGGTTGGCCCAATGCGGATTGGCTGGATTGTGGTGATAATGGTTATTACCCCACAGCGCCAGGGCGATTTCTGCCATGCCCATGGGCATGCCGGGATGTCCGGAATTGGCTTTCTGGACGGCATCCATCGCAAGGGCGCGGATGGCGTTGGCAAGATCGGTACGCGAGGCCATGCAAACTATCCTTTTTCGAAAACGCTTCAATTTGTAGTGAATACAACCGGTCTGGCGCGGGTGGCATACTCAACCCACTGAAAGAAGGCGCATTATCCCGGATCGCACCGGCCGCAGACAACCTAAAACAGTAGCAATTTTTTATTACATACAAAAACCGCTGAAGCTTATCAAGCTTCAGCGGTTCTCACCGGTTTGTGTTTTTTATTCAAGGACGTACTTTCCAGGCGCAGCCCCTTGATTAGGATGAGCTCGACTGGAAAGTTTGGGTTTAACCTGTGAACCGGAATATTCACGCAGCCACTCAGCCCAATTCGTCCACCAGGAACCCGCAACATTTTCTTGTCGCGCTTGCCATTCCTCAGGGGTTTCACCCGGCAATGGATCACCCTGCCAGTAGGTCCGTTTGCACTTGGGTCCTGGCGGGTTAATAACGCCAATAATATGGCCCGACGAGGAGAGCGTAAATTTCAGCGGGCCACCTGTTCGATGGGAAAGCGAAAAAGTTTGTTTCCATGGCGCAATATGATCTTCCTCAGTGCTCACCATATATATGGGTTGCACGATCTTGCCAAGGTTGATCGGCTGACCAGCCACCTTGATGGCATCCGGCTCAATCAGTTTATTTTTCCAGTACAACTCGCGCAGGTAAAAGCGATGCATTTTCTCAGGCATCCGCGTGGCATCCATATTCCAGTACAGCACATCGAAGGCCGTCGGGGTTTCACCCAGTAGATAATTTCCCACCCAATAATTCCAGATCAGGCTATTGGGGCGCAGCATCCGGAAACTCGTCGCCATGTCTTTGCCATCCAGATAGCCTTTACTGGCCATTTTCCTCTCAATAAATGAGAGCCCCTCCTCATCGAGGAATACCTCAATATCTCCCGGACGGGAAAAATCGGTCAACGCAGTCAATAAGCTTGCCGAATTGACAGGTACATGGTCAGGGTCCTGGCGGTTAGCCCAAGCCAAATAGGTAGCGACCAGCGTGCCTCCGATGCAGTACCCGACGAGATTGACTTTCTCGGAACCAGAAATATCCCGCGCCACATCGATGATCTTGGCTACGCCATCGGTGATGTAGTCATCAAAGCCCACGTTGCGCATCGATGCATCCGGATTCTTCCAGCTGGTGATAAATACCGAATACCCCTGGTCCGTCAGATACTTGACCATGCTTTTTTGCGGATTCAGATCCAGTACATAAAACTTGTTGATCCAGGGCGAAACGATGACCAGTGGTACCTTGTGCACCGTCGGAGTAGTCGCTTCGTAGTGAATCACCTCCAGCAACTTGCCGCGGTAAACCACTGCGCCCGGCGTGGTCGCCAGATTTTCGCCCACCCTGAACGCCGACAGGTCAGTCATGCTGATATCGCCGTTTTTGATATCCCCGGCAAAGTTCCTGAAACCCGCCACCAGGCTTTCGCCATTACTGGACAAGGCTTTGGCGATGGCAACGGGATTGGTCAGCAGGAAGTTGGTCGGCGCGATTGCATTGAGCCACTGCCGCAACCAGAACGCGGAACGACTGTGCTCCTGCTCCCCTAAACCTGGCGTGTGGTACAGCGCATCCTGCAACCAACGGGTATTGAGCAAATACCATTCTTTGAGGGAGTCCCAAAACGGCACTTCATCCCATACGGGATCTGCAAAACGGGTATCTTCAGGATTGGGTGGAAAGACATCACACTCCGGGCCGCAATTACCCATGAAACGGCCGAAGGTGTACCGCTGCCAGCGTTGAACGTCTTCGGAGTAACGCCCGATTGCCGAGGAGAGCGCATCTGGATTCTGAGCCCACGCCTGTTGCGCCTTGAGCCAAGTAGCGCCAAGACCGAACGGGTCAAACGCCTGCCGTAACTCGTGCTGCAAAGCAGAATTACGCACGGTCTGTTCTTCGAAGTAATGTTTGATTGACATTTTGCCCCCCAAGCACGGATGAATCTGCAACCGCATTGCATCATCTACAGTCTAGGTTGCAATGCAACAAATCACAACGAAGTTTTCGCCTTTACCTTCCTGCCGCGCAATGGCGCGCTTGTTCCAAACGATCAACGGTACCCACATCAATCCAGAGTCCGTCGTGGCGTTCAGCACTGGCCTTGCCCAACGCCATTGCGGCAATAAGCAGCGGCGCCAGTTTTGCCGGACGATCAGGGTCGATCCCCAGAAAAAGATCCGGACGGTAGAGGCCAATTCCGCTAAAGGTCAGCTTGCCCTCCCCTGTAGCAGCCACCTTGCCATCCTCAGCCAGGACAAAATCCCCCATCGGATGGTGGTCAGGGTTAGGCACCAGCACAAGGTGCGC
This sequence comes from Formivibrio sp., assembly GCA_031291275.1. Lineage (GTDB taxonomy): Bacteria > Pseudomonadota > Gammaproteobacteria > Burkholderiales > Chitinibacteraceae > Formivibrio. Next base: position 28,070 of record JARLJJ010000160.1, on the reverse strand, counting down.
CAGCCGCATTGGATCGGCAGCCATTTCTATAGCAACATCGCGCAAACAGGTAAAGTCGTAATCGCAAAAAATATCTCCATTGATCACCAAAAATGGATCACGGCCAAGCAGACTCAACGCCCGGGCAATACCTCCCGCGGTTTCAAGGGCAGTGCCTTCTGCCGACCAGGCAATCTCCACCCCATATTCCATACCACCACGCAACCGCTCCTCCAGCATATTGCCGAGCCAAGCATGGTTGATCACTACCGAGTGAATGCCCGCCGTCGCCAGCCGTTTCAGATGCCAACCAATCAGTGGCGTACCTGCCACATCCAGCAACGGCTTGGGGCACGCATCGGTCAGCGGACGCATGCGCTCGCCGCGCCCTGCGGCAAGGATCATGGCGCGCATCAGAAGGTATACCCCGTTGCAATCTGTTCCCGATGCAGCGTTGCCAGCAGACGGCGCAGGGCAGCCAATTCAGCATAACGCTCGCAGACTTTCATGACATAGGCCAGCACTCGCGGAATATCTGCTTGGTATTGCTCCTTGCCATCACGGAATTTGAGGCGAGCAAAAATACCCAGCACCTTCAGATGACGCTGCAAACCTTGCCATTCAAAGGCCTGGTAAAACTCTCCGAAATCATCTGTCAACGCTAAGCCGGCCGCACGGGCAACTGTCCAATAATGAATTGCCAGATCGAGAACAAAGGGCTCGTCCCAGTCGATATAAGCATCACGCAACAGGGATGCCAAGTCATAGCTCAACGGGCCCAATACCGCATCCTGATAATCGATCAGGCGTAATTTTCCGGCTTTCACCATCAGATTTCGTGAATGGTAGTCTCGATGCACAAATCCAGTCGGCTGTTCCAGATTGCGCGCCACGATCAATGCACAACTGCGTGTCCATACTGCCGATGCATCCGCCGACAGACTCACGCCGAGCTGTCGGCCAAAGTACCATTCCCGACAAATTTCAAGTTCGCGCTGCAGGAAAGCAGCGTCGTAGGGCGGCAAGCCTGTTGCATCGACCTGGGTCTGCATATCGACCAATAGATCAATCGCCTGCAAGTACCAGTCTTTGGCCGCCGTCAGCGTCAATAGCGGTGTCAGCGTCTCGTTGCCCAAATCTTCCATCAAGGCAAACCCAAGCTCAGCGTCGTACGCGTAGAGGGCTGGTACCGGGATATTGGCTGCCGACAGACGAGCATGCTGTGCAAGGAATACAGCAAAATCAAAACCATCAGGAGGCGCATCCATCACAATGCGGCGGTCATCGGCGAAACAGATGCGCCAATAGCGGCGAACACTGGCATCCGCTGCGGCCGGCGAAATGTCCTGCACGGGCGAAGAAATGCAGCGTTGCAACCACGCTTGCATTAGCGCAAAACGGTTATCTGAAGAAGTCTTGGGAGAAAGGGTCATGCCATAGTCCGATCAATTGCTGCTAGAATCCGCCCATTGTATCAAGCGAGCCGCCTTGGCCCCATGCCTGTGTTTTATTACCCACCTTGCCGACTCTCCCTGCTAGCTGCCTTGCTTGCCGGTGTACCTGTGTTCGCGCTGGCTGATGCCGCGAGCAAACCAGAACCGACCACCTTCATTCAAGCCGATGAGGCCAGTGCGCGCGAAAGTGATTTCGCCGAAGCACGCGGCAATGTGATTGTTACTCGGGACAATATTAAAGTTGAAAGTGACTGGGCACGTTACAACCAGCCCAAAGACCAGCTACTCGCGGGCGACAAGATCACCGTACATAAGGACGGGGATGTATTAGTCGGGACTCAATTGGATATGACGCTAGGCACGCGCGAGGGCGATCTGCTTGATCCTGTTTATCAAATGGCCAAGGGCGCTGCACGGGGCGATGCCGTCAAGTTGATCTTTGAAGGTCCGAACCGCTATACCATTCGTAGCGGACGCATGACGACCTGCGAAGTCGGCAACAATGACTGGTATATGCATTCAAGCACTCTGGATCTCGATTACAACACCAACCTTGGTCAGGCATGGAATGGCTGGATCGAATTCAAGGGCACACCGATTGTCTACTTTCCGTGGATGGATTTCACTCTTAATAACTCACGCAAGAGCGGTTTATTGGCGCCCACATTGGGCTACAACAGCAAAAACGGCTTGCAACTGCTCACGCCGTATTATTTCAACCTTGCCCCGAACTACGATGCGACCTTGTCACCCAATTTAATGACAAAGCGTGGCTTGATGCTGGGCGGAGAATTCCGCTACCTGGAACCGGATTACTCCGGAGTGGTACGTATGGAAGGCATCAATGACAAAGTTGAAGATAAAACCCGAAGCAGCTTGTTTTTACAGCACACCCAGCAACTTGCGCCTCACCTGCGCCTGGATCTGAATATCCAGAAAACCTCGGACAGCGAATACCTCTCCGATTTTGGTGATCGGCTTTCCGTGACCTCACAAAGCACTCTGCCGCGCGAAGGAACATTGAGTTATACGGGAGATAGTTGGAGCAGCTTTATCCGCTGGCAGCGTTTTCAAACGCTCAGCACCGTAACTAATCCCGTTACTGCTCCATATGATCGGGCACCCCAGATCTATTTCACCGCACAGCCACAGTTGATACCTGGCTTGGTCACGACGGCCAGCGGGGAGCTGACAGAGTTTACCCACCCAACCCAAACCGAGGGCTTGCGCACCTGGGCTTATCCAAGCATTGCCGCCCCATTTACTGAATCTTGGGGCTTCATCACCCCCAAGGTGGGTGTGCATGCCACATCCTATCAATTGCATCAGGACAATCAACCGAATACCAATTATTCACGCGTCCTTCCTATCGCCAGCTTGGATACAGGTCTTTACTTCGAACGGGAAACCAATCTCTTCGGTACGGATATGGTTCAAACGCTGGAGCCACGTGCCTACTACCTCTATATTCCGTATCGTGACCAATCAAATCTGCCAGTGTTCGATTCCGGGGAAACCGATTTGTCACTCACACAGCTATTCAGTGAAAATCAGTTTTCTGGCCAAGACCGCATCAATGATGCCAATCAAGTCACCTTAGCTGTGACTAGTCGTCTGTTCGAAGGGGACTCTGGTGCCGAGCGCCTCAACTTTACCGTTGGTCAGCGCTTTTATTTTAGTGACCAACGTGTCACGCTGAGTTCGCCTGGTGTGTCCAACACATCATCACAACGTTCCGACTGGCTGATGACAGTCAGCGCAAAAATCTGGAACGATTTCTCCACCAGCTATGCCATGCAGTACAACCAGCAAGATAGTTCGCTGCGGCGTGCGGACTTTTCCATGACTTGGCGCCCAGGGGATTACAAATTGCTCAACTTGCGCTATGTCAATAATCGCATTGCCAATACTCGCCAGGCCGACATCTCTGGCCAATGGCCACTCGGTAATAGCTGGTACGCTATGGGACGCTACAACTATTCATTGACCGATAGCCGTGCCCTGGAAATTCTGGGTGGCCTGGAATACAACGCGGGCTGTTGGGGGCTAAGGCTCGCAGCACAGCGCTATGCAACCAGTACAACCGACACTCACACCGCCTTCTTTGCCGTATTGGAACTGGGCGGCATTGCCGGCATTGGCAACAATCCGCTGGATGCCATTCGTCAATCCATTCCGGGTTATTCCAACACTTACTCACCGACACGCTTCTAAGGGACCGCCATGAAGTCTTTACTCCGCACCCTTGTTTTACTTTCCCTGTTGCTTGCATCCCAAGCATATGCGGCAATTGTCACGGTCGACCGGATTGTTGCCGTAGTCAACCGCAGTGCTATCACGCGCCTGGAACTAGACGAGCGCATTGCTTCCATCCGAGCAAATTTGGCCAAACAAGGCGCTCAGGCTCCTGCAGCTGACATCCTTGAAAGCGAAGCCTTGCAGCGCATGATTACCGAGCGAGTGATGCTCGAACAGGCCAGTAACCTTGGTATCCACATTGATGACAACCAGCTGGAAGTGGCACTGTCACGAATCGCGCAGCAGAATCATTTATCTTTGCCTGAGTTGCGCAAAAACCTGGAAGCAGACGGTATCAACTGGCGCCATTTCAGTGATGACATTCGCCAGGAAATGACACTCAGCCAGCTACGCAATCGCGAAATCGACAGCAAGATCGTTGTCACCGATGCAGAAGTCGATGAATTTCTGCGCTTTAGCGCGAACAAACCGCAGATGGAATACCGCATTGCCCAGATTTTTATTGGCCTGCCAGAGAATGCATCGCCAGAACAGATCCAAGCAAAACGAGCTCGAATTTTGGCTGCGCGACAGGAGTTGAGTGAGGGTAAAGATTTTGCTGCTGTCGCTGCCACCTACTCCAATTCGTCCGATGCAGCCAACGGCGGAGTCATCGGATGGCGGCCTACCGGAGCACTTGCTCCCGCATTCGCGGAATTGCTGGATAAACTCAAACCAGGTGGAATCACTGATATTGTGCGTAGTGGTGCAGGACTGCACATTTTCAAACTTCTGGAAAAACGCGAGCAATCCGACAAAATGGTAGTGCACCAGACACATGCACGCCATATTCTGATTAAAACCAATGAAGTTGTGTCCGAAACCGATGCCTATAACAAATTGGCTCAAATACGGGATCGACTCAATCGGGGTGCGAAGTTTGAAGAGCTGGCTCGTCTCTATTCCGATGACTCCAGTGCCAGCAACGGAGGCGATCTGGGCTGGATATCCCCAGGCGAAACCGTACCGGAATTCGAACAAGCGCTCGACAAACTTAAACCAGGCGAGATCAGCCAGCCGGTCAAAACACCGTTCGGTCTCCACCTGATTCAAGTTATCGAACGACGCGACCATGATGCGACCCTGGATAATCGCCGCGCCAAGGTACGCCAAGACTTAAGCCAGCGCAAGGCAGAAGAACAATACGACGACTGGGTTCGCCAGCTGCGCGATAAAGCTTATGTTTCCATCCGCTTGAAGGACGAATAAACAACACCATGCCTGATCGACCTAATCTGCCCGTTTTGGCCATCACCACCGGCGAACCCGCCGGCGTGGGGCCCGAACTGGCTGCCCGACTTGTAACAAAAGATTATCTTGCCCGACTTGTTTTGCTCGGCGACCGCACCTTATTAACCCAACGCGCCCATGCAATCGGCATCAATCTTGACTTACCTGATTATGCCCCTGGCATCACCGCCCCGCTTTCCATTCTGCATCTACCGCTGACCACACCCAGCGTACCGGGCAAGCTTGATCCTGCCAATGCTGCTTATGTATTGAAATTGCTTGATCGCGCGATTATCGGCTGTCGCAGCAAGGAATTTTCCGCCATGGTTACGGCTCCTATCCACAAGGGTGTGATCAATGATGCATTTCCTGCCCAGCACTTTTCCGGCCATACCGAGTACCTCGCTGAACAATGCGGCGCAGAACGGGTAGTGATGATGCTGGCTGGCGGCAGTTTGCGTGTCGCGCTTGCCACCACTCATCTGCCGCTGAAAGAGGTGCCTACGGCACTGACAGCCGATTCCCTGACCAGCACACTGCGAATATTGCATGCTGACCTGCACGATAAATTTGGCTTTACGTCTCCGCGCATTCTGGTGGCAGGGCTCAACCCGCATGCCGGAGAAAGCGGGCACATGGGCAAAGAAGAAATAACCGTCATCAACCCAGTACTGGATCAACTTCGACGTGAAGGCATGCTCTTGATTGGCCCCTTGCCAGCAGATACGCTGTTTACACCGCACCAACTCAAGCTGGGCGACGCCGTACTGGCCATGTATCACGACCAAGGACTTCCGGTGCTCAAGTTTGCCAGTTTTGGTGGCGGCGTAAACATCACGCTGGGCCTGCCGATCATCCGCACCTCAGTTGATCATGGCACGGCACTGGATCTTGCGGGCACAGGCCAGGCCGACCCAGGCAGCCTGTTTACCGCCATTGAACTTGCCATTGAACTGGCCGGAAGAACCCACGCATGAAAACGCACATCCCACGCAAACGATTTGGTCAGAATTTCCTGCAAGATCAAAATGTGATTGCCGACATTCTCAACGCAGTCAATCCTGAGGCAGACGACATATTCGTCGAAATCGGGCCAGGTCTTGCAGCACTGACTCGACCGCTGCTGGAACGCATTTCTCACTTGCATGCTGTTGAAATTGACCGCGATATCGTCGCCCATCTATCCGAGCGCTTCTCGCCGGAACGGCTGACGGTTTACAATGTCGATGCACTGGATTTTGATTTCGGGGCACTGGCAGAGCAAATTGCCCCTGGCAAGCAAATCCGCCTACTCGGCAACCTGCCCTATAACATTTCCACGCCTCTGTTGTTTCATCTCGCCAGCTTCAGCACGGTCATCAACGACATGCACTTCATGCTGCAGAAAGAAGTGGTTGATCGCATGGTGGCCGAACCCAGTACGCCGGACTTTGGTCGGCTCAGCATCATGCTGCAGTATCGTTTTGTCATGGATCGAGTATTGGACGTTCCGCCTGCCGCATTCAACCCTCCACCCAAAGTCGACTCCGCAGTGGTCCGCATGATTCCTTGGCCGACTTTGCCGCATATTGCACGCGATGAAAACCTGCTCGAAGAAGTAGTCCAGACGGCTTTTGCACAACGTCGCAAGACTCTGCGTAACAATCTAAAAGGCGTGGCATGCGATGCAGAGCTTGAGGCTTTGGGTATTGATCCAGGATGTCGAGCTGAGAATGTCAGCGTTGCATTATATGTAGCACTGGCAAATCACTTGACCACGCGCGCCGGCCAGTGACCCAACATAAAGCATCTCGCCTTAATGCGACCCAATTTGGTGCAATTGCATGTTATGCCTACGGGATAGCCGCGCTTGTCGACTTGCAGCCCTTTAAGCACAATGACAGTGTTTTTTGCCAGAGACTTCCAAGACAATGATCCGCTTCAACAAAGTCAATAAGTGGTTTGGTCGCGACCATCACGTCCTGAAAAACATCACACTGGAGGTCAAACGGGGTGAAGTCGTAGTGGTATGCGGGCCATCGGGCTCGGGGAAATCCACCCTGATTCGCACCATCAATCAGCTCGAACCTGTGAACGATGGCGAAATTCTTGTCGATGGCGTCGCAATTACTGACCCCAAAACCAACATCAACAAGGTGCGGGAAGAAGTCGGCTTTGTTTTCCAGCATTTCAACCTTTATCCGCATCTCACGGTAATGGAAAACATTACTCTCGCACCTATTCAGGTCCGCAAGATGGATAAATCTGCCGCGGATGAATTGGCGATAGAGCTGCTGCAACGCGTTGGCCTGCTTAATAAAAAGGATGGCTATCCAGCCCAGCTTTCTGGTGGCCAGCAGCAGCGTGTTGCTATTGCCCGGGGACTGGCAATGCGTCCCAAAGTCATGCTGTTTGACGAACCCACGTCAGCACTGGATCCTGAAATGATCGGCGAAGTTCTGAAGGTCATGAAGGATTTGGCAGAATCCGGCATGACCATGGTGGTAGTCACTCACGAAATGGGCTTTGCTCGCGAAGTGTCCGATCGAGTGATCTTTCTCGACCATGGTGAAATCCTGGAAGACGCGAAACCGGATGATTTTTTCACCAATCCGCAACATGAGCGAGCCCAGCAATTCCTGCGGCAAATTCTTGCACCAATGCACCAATAAGCAGCACAAGCAAACCGTCCCTGATCACCGCTACGCACCAAAAAGCCCAAAGGCGAGCCAACGTACATACGCAAGGCTTGCCTTTGGGAAGCCATCACACCCCAAACATCACATTCCTTTCTAATTAATTACCAACCACGTTCGCTAAAATAACAACTCGCCCGCCTGATGGTTGATTTTTTGCCACGATGTAGGGATTTTCCCCAACATTCCCTTTTTAAACACATAACAAATACTTTCTGGCGTGATAATTGCTGAGCAATACTGGTCAACTATTTTCACCAATAGGACTCTAGCCATGAAGAAAAGCCTGCTTGTTACACTTGCCATTGCCAGCCTGTTTTCCACTGTCCACGCTGCCGAATTGACCGGCACCCTCAAGAAAATCAAGGAAACCGGTACGATTGTGCTGGGTAATCGCGATTCGTCGATTCCATTCTCCTACCTGGCCGATGGCAGCAAACCCATTGGCTTCTCGATGGACATTGCCAATGCCATCGTCGATGAGGTCAAGAAAGAACTTGGTCTACCGGCAATCAAAGTCCAATATAACCTCGTCACCTCGCAAACCCGCATCCCGCTGGTACAGAATGGTACGGTTGATGTGGAATGCGGTTCGACCACCAATAATATTGAACGCCAGCAGCAAGTCGCATTTACGGATGGTTTCTTCAAGATTGGCACGCGTTTGCTGACCAAGAAAACTTCCGGTGTAAAAGATTTTGCTGATCTTGCCGGCAAAAACGTGGTCACCACGGCAGGGACTACCTCTGAACGCCTGATCAAAAAGCTGAATGAAGAAAAGAAACTTGGCATGAATATCATTAGTGCCAAGGATCATGGCGAATCCTTCCTGATGCTCGAATCTGGCCGCGCTGTGGCTTTCATGATGGATGACGTACTGTTGGCAGGTGAAATGGCAAAGGCCAAGAATCCCGGTGATTGGGCTATCGTCGGCACGCCGCAATCCTATGAAGTGTATGGTTGCATGGTGCGTAAAGACGACCCTGCCTTCAAAGCCGTCGCTGATCGTGCACTTGTCAATTATTACAAGAGTGGGCTCGTCAACGCTTCATACAGCAAATGGTTCCAGCAACCCATTCCACCCAAGGGATTGAACATGAATTTCCCGATGAGTGAAGGCCTGAAACAATTGATTGCCCACCCGACCGACAAATCTGCAGAACAAATGTAAATCCACGCAACTGATCAGGGCAAGGATCACTCCTTGCCCTTTTTGCGGAGTAGCCAAATGAACTATCACTGGGACTGGGGGATTTTTTTCAAATCCACCGGCATTGGCCAGGAAATTTACCTGCACTGGTTTATTACCGGTTTGGGCTGGACTATTGCCCTTTCACTTACCGGCTGGGTGATTGCCATGCTGCTCGGTACTGTGCTGGGCGTGCTGCGTACGCTGCCGCATCGCGGGCTGTCGTTCATTGGCATTGCCTATGTCAATCTGTTCCGGAATGTTCCGTTACTGGTTCAACTATTTATCTGGTACTTCATCGTTCCTGATTATCTGCCAGAGCCGATCCAGACCTGGTTCAAACTAGGGATAAAACCGGAAGTTTCAGCCTTCATTAGCGTTGTAATCTGCTTGGGCTTGTTTACTGCAGCGCGCGTGTGCGAGCAAGTTCGAACGGGCATCCAGGCCTTGCCGCCGGGTCAGGTCAATGCAGCACGAGCCCTTGGACTTACGCCATGGAAAACATATCGCCACGTTTTATTGCCACAGGCTTTTCGCATCATCATTCCGCCGCTAACTTCCGAGTTTCTTAATATTTTCAAGAACTCCTCGGTTGCATCGTTGATCGGCTTGATGGACCTCCTAGCCCAGACCAAGCAGACTGCTGAATTTACCGCCAATTTGTTTGAAGCGTTCACGCTATCCACTTTGATCTATTTCACCCTCAATATGAGCCTGATGTTGATGATGCGCTGGATAGAAAAACGCGTCCGAGTGCCTGGCCTGATTGCACTGGGAGGCAAATAATGGATTTCTCCAGTATTATTTCCGCCTTGCCCAGCCTGCTGCAGGGCATGCTGTTGACATTGAAACTACTGGTTTTCGCAGTGGCCGGTGGTATTGCACTCGGTACGCTACTGGCGCTTTCTCGCCTGTCGAGCAACCGGATCCTGTCTTTTCTGGCCGGCTGTTACGTCAACTATTTTCGCTCGATTCCACTGCTACTGGTGATCACCTGGTTTTACTTCATCGTGCCATTCATGATCGCCTGGGCTACGGGAAAACTGTATCCCGTTGGCGCTTTTGTCTCTTCCCTTGTCGCCTTCATGATGTTTGAGGCCGCCTATTACTGCGAAATCGTGCGCGCCGGTATCCAGTCCATTCCAAAAGGTCAGGTGAATGCCGCATATGCACTTGGGCTGAACTACCGCCAAGCAATGCGACTAGTGATTCTGCCGCAAGCTTTCCGCAAAATGGCGCCTCTGCTACTGCAACAAAGCATTATCCTGTTCCAGGACACCGCCTTGGTATATGCCGTGGGCTTGATGGATTTTCTCAATACCGCCCGCTCCCGTGGCGACATTAACGGCCAACTGCATGAATTCCTGTTGTTCGCAGGCTTGGTCTATTTCGTACTGAGTTTTGTCGCTTCACGCATTGTAATTCGCCTGCAGTCGAAACTCTCCGTAGGACAGAATTAAGGACGTATTGAAATGATTGATATCCGCAATATTTCAAAATGGTATGGCAGCTTTCAGGTGCTGACCGATTGTTCCACCAAGGTTGGCAAAGGTGAAGTCGTGGTGGTCTGCGGCCCTTCCGGTTCAGGGAAATCCACCTTAATCAAGTGTGTCAATGCACTGGAGCCTTTTCAGAAAGGTGAAATTTTCGTCAACAAGATATCGGTAGGCGATCCCAAAACAGACCTGCCCAAACTCAGAAGCCATGTGGGGATGGTGTTTCAGCATTTTGAACTTTTCCCCCATCTGTCAATTCTGAATAATCTGCGACTGGCTCAAGTTGAAGTTCTTGGTCGCGGCCAAGAAGAAGCCGCGGAGAAAGGGTTGGCGCTGCTGGAACGGGTAGGACTCACAGCACAGGCCGATAAATTCCCTGGACAACTCTCTGGTGGCCAGCAACAGCGTGTTGCCATCGCCCGCGCACTGGCAATGAATCCATTTTGCATGTTGTTCGACGAACCAACCTCGGCACTGGACCCGGAAATGATCAACGAAGTGCTGGACGTCATGGTCGAACTGGCTCAAGAAGGCATGACGATGATGGTCGTTACCCATGAAATGGGCTTTGCCCGAAAAGTAGCCCACCGCGTTATTTTTATGGACCAGGGACAAATCATTGAAGATGCAAGTAAAGAAGAATTCTTTGGCGCGCCTCGCTCTGAGCGTGCACAGCAGTTCCTGTCGAAGATTTTGAATCATTGATAACGCGAACAACAAAAACTTAGCAAAACGCCCGGCATTTCCGGGCGTTTTTTAATGTATCTGCGAACTGGTGGCTGGCAACACGCCCAAACGCAACATTCGCTCTGCCACATCTGGTGGCACCGGCTCGCTAAAATAGAACCCTTGCATCCGGGTCACGCCAATGCCACGCAAGTATTCAGCGGTTTCCAGCTGTTCCACCCCTTCAACCACGACCTCGAGATTAAGTGTTTGACCTAGTTTCACGATTGCCTGCATCACGCCACGGCCATTTTCAGTGTGCACTCGCTGGGAAAACGAGGCATCAATCTTGATGAACTGTACCGGCATATCATGCAACTGAGACAGGGATGAATACCCCGTTCCGAAATCATCGATGGCCACTTGGAAACCCGCGACCACGATTTGGTGCAAATGTTTGATCTGGCGAGCAGAGTCCGTCAACGCGACAGATTCAGTAATTTCAAGAACAACGTCTTGGGGAGACAGGTCAAAACGTGCTAACAACGCCACAACACGGGAAACAAAACAGGGAGAATACAATTGGTTGCGTGAAATATTGAGCATTAATTTCTGTTGTAGACCCGCAGCTCGCCAGCGTGCTAATTGGGCAAAACTTTGCTCCATGATCCGCTCAGAAAGCCCCTGAATCAGTCCGGTTTTTTCCGCCATGGGGATGAAAAGCTCCGGGCTTACCCAACCGCCCGCACCATCTTTCCAACGCGCCAGCGCCTCAAGAGCCAGGACCGCGCCATTGTTCACATCCACAATCGGTTGGTAAAACACTTGCAAGATATCGTCATGGATTGCGCCCGACAACCGAGACTGAATCGCCATATTTTCCCGGCCAAAAACCTTGAAATGCATGATATCCGCGTAGAAACAGACGTTATTTCGTCCCATCGTTTTGGCATGGTACATAGCATGGTCAGCAGCAGAGAGTAGCTCATCAGCCGAATCCGCATCTTGTGGATAGACCGAAAAACCCACGCTGACCGTCGGACTCGTCTCCTGACCTTCCAGCATGATGCTCTGTTGCACTGCACTGCAAAGGCTCTCTGCCAGTTCACGTAGCGCATTAAGATCGGTCAAATCCGGGATCACTGCAATAAATTCATCCCCGCCCCAGCGCGCCAGCATGCCTGTACCCTGCAATACCCCGGACAACCGCTTTGCCACACTCACCAGCATTTCATCACCGGTTTTGTGCCCAAAGGCATCATTCACTTCCTTAAAGTGATCCAGATCGATAAAACCCAATGCAACCTGAGACCCAGAAAGTTGTGCGCGTTCTATCGCCTGGTGCAATTCATCATCCAGAAGCAGACGATTGGGAAGGCGCGTGAGCCCATCGTATAAAGCAAGCTGGGTAATGTGCCGCTCGGCCAGATGCGCCTCCGTGACATCGCGCAAGACGCCACGCAGCCCTTCGACAACACCATCGGGCGAGTAATGGGCAATAAGCCGAGCTTCAATCCAAATTGGTTCAGCCTCGTGGCGCAACAAGCGAAAACGTTGCGTTATCGACTCATCCGTATCCTGCAACCGGCAGAATGCTTCGGCGAGCAACTCACGATCGTCTTCAAGCACCCAGGTCAGCAGGGGTTGGCCCATATCAGCACTTATTCGATGCGGATCAATACCACGCAGCCGCGCCCATGCAAGCGTCGTTTCAATCAACTCGCCAACCGGCGACAAGTCGATGACGGCCTCTTCGAGCAAATTGAGTGTATCCAGAGTAGTTTTACGCCGGGCCGTATCCTGCATTATTGACGTAACATCATGGACCATTGCCACCGCGTGCACCTGTTCAGCCGCTTGCACCGGACTCAGACGAACCAGCAGATACACCGGCTCTGCGTTACCGCGCACCACACAATTGACCTGGATATTGCGAGACTCTTCCAGCACGGCCGGCAACGCTTGTACAAGCTCTGCAGCCATCGCAAAAGGCAACACGTCGGTAAGTTGTTTGCCCACCAGCAACTCGGCTGGCGGCAACGCGGGATGCCCGGACCAGACCTGGACGATCTTGCCTGAGTGATCCATCTCGAAAACCATGTCCTGCGTCGCCCCCACCAGAGCGCGAAGCCGTTGCTGATTCGAATGCATTTCAGCCTCGGCACGCTGCTTGAGCAAACCTTGAGCAAATACATTCGACAACATGGCCAGGAAATGCAGTTCGGTCGAGGAGCGCTGCGGCGTGCGATCGATATCAAGCAAGGTCACGAAACCAAAAGCTTCCCCGCGCTCCAACAAAGGCAGGCAAATCAACCTTTGTACCCCGAACGGGGCAAGTTTGTTTTGGGCGAGTGGCGCCAAATTTTGCAATGGGGAATTGATCACCATGCCCACTTCGAGCATATTTGCCAGACCCGGCAAATCGATATAACGGATGCAGTGAAACAACGCGGGTGGAATCTTGCCTGCGCCAGATTGCGGATGCCATCGGTAACAGGCTAAACGAGCAGCAACGTGACCAGCTTCATCCAGGAATATGGCACCGACAGAACAGTTGCAAGCCGCAACCAGAATGGCTAGTGCTTCAGACAACGCATCAGCAGCATCCGGCTCCATCAGCGTCGCCACCACTGCCTCAAAAGCATCAAAATATCGTTGATGCAATAGCAAGGACTGCCCAAGGGGCAAATCCTCGCGGCGAAGCAGGACAGGATCAGCAAGCATGCAATACTTACTCCTGGGCAGGCGGTTCGATCACTTCACTGTAACCACATTCCTTTTGCGGACAGACCTTCTCTGTTCCCCGCCGCTTGGTGGTTTTGATGGTCATTACCGGCCAAGCACACTTGGGGCATGGTTCGGCAATTGGCGGGTTCCAAGTGGCATAAGTACATTTAGGATAGGTATTGCAAGAATAGAACAACTTGCCGTAGCGGCTTTTACGTTCGATCAGGCTGCCCTTGTGACACAGTGGACACTCTACCCCCGTATCACGCGGCTTCTCTAGCGGCTCGATATGCTTGCACTTCGGATAGGACGAGCAGCCGATGAATTTGCCATAGCGCCCAACCTTGATATGCAGCGGCGAATCACAAAGTGGGCAAGTACGCCCCTCAACCACTTCCGGTTCGAGCGGCGCACTGGATGCATCGTCATTCAGATTCCGGGCGTAATCGCACTCCGGATAAGTAGTGCACCCGATGAAACGCCCACGCTTGCCCAACCGGATCGCGAGCTTGTTACCGCATTTCGGACAAGCCTCATCGATCTCTTCCTGTGTTACTTCTTTGCGCGACAGTAAGAGTTTTTCTTCAACCAGCTTGTGGAATTTCCCCCAGAACTCATCAAGCACCGGCACCCATTCACGCTCGCCTAACGAGATTTCATCGAGTTTATCTTCAAGCTTGGCAGTAAAGTTGTAATCCACATATTGCGTGAAGTGGTCAGTCAGGAATTTGTTGACCACCTCACCGGTGTCGGTCGGCGTGAAGCGCTTCTTGTCGAGAATCACATATTCGCGATCCTTGAGCGTGGAAATAATTGAGGCATAGGTCGAAGGTCGACCTATGCCAAACTCTTCCAGCGATTTCACCAAACTGGCTTCGGTATATCGTGGTGGCGGCTGGGTAAAATGCTGGTCGCCATATAATTTATCCGTTGGCAGATCATCGCCCACCTCCATTATCGGCAGACGAGCCTCGTCATCCTCATCCTCGGCATCATCAGCATCTTCCTGATAAACAGCGATAAACCCTGGAAAAACCAGCGTTTGTCCTGTCGCACGGAACACTCCGGCACCCACAGTAATATCGATGGCAACCGTATCGAACTTGGCCGCTGTCATCTGGCAAGCAAGGGTGCGCTTCCAGATCATCTGATAAAGTTTGAACTGATCCGGCGAGAGGAAGGCTTTTACCTTCTCCGGAGTATGGAAAATCGAGGTCGGACGGATCGCCTCATGCGCTTCCTGCGCATTCTTGGCCTTGTTGCGATAAGCCACCGGCGCATTGGGCAGGTAGTCCTTGTCGAAATTCTGGCCAATGTAATCGCGCAACTCGATCAGTGCCTCGTTGGCCAACGCCACCGAGTCGGTACGCATATAGGTAATCAAACCCACCGTGCCGCTGCCAATATCAACACCTTCATACAACTGTTGCGCAGTGCGCATGGCGCGATCGGTAGTCATGCCAAGTTTGCGCACGGCCTCCTGCTGCAACGTCGAGGTGGTGAATGGCGCTGCCGGGCTGCGGGATTTCTTTTTCTTCTCGACATTCGCGACCTGCGCAGACTTGCCCTCCAACCCTTTGAGCACTTCGGCCTGGCTGACTTCGTTGGGCAAATCGAATTGTTCAAGCTTCTTGCCTTGCCATTCATTGAGCTTGGCAGTGAACTTCTGGCGCCCCTTATGGCTATCCAGATGCAGTGTCCAGTATTCCTGCGCAGTAAACGCGCGGATTTCAATTTCACGCTCGCAGATCAGGCGTAGCGCCGGGCTTTGCACGCGACCGGCCGACAGTCCTTGACGAACCTTGCGCCAGAGCAGCGGGGAAAGATTGAAGCCCACGAGATAATCGAGCGCGCTGCGCGCCTGCTGGGCATTCACCATATGAAAATCAATGTCGCGCGGGTTCGCTACGGCATGGGTCACAGCGGATTCGGTAATCTCGTGGAAGACCACGCGCTTAAAGGTACGATCACCCCCAACCAGCTTCTTGCCTTTGAGGATTTCCATGATATGCCAGGAAATCGCTTCGCCTTCGCGGTCCGGGTCAGTTGCCAGAAAGATATGCTGTGAATTTTTCACGGCGTCGCAGATGGCATCCACGTGCTTCTTGTTGCGCTCGATGATTTGATACTTCATCTTGAAGTCGTTATCGACATCAACCGAGCCATCCTTGCGCACCAATCCTCGCACGTGACCATAGGAAGCAAGTATCTGGAAATCTTTTCCCAGATATTTTTGCAGTGTTTTTGCCTTGGAAGGCGATTCGACGATCAGCAGGTTGGCTGGCATGGTCCAGAACAATAAATTAAATGAAACCGATTAATAAAAACTCAACATCGCGCTTTATAGCGTAAAAATGGAATAGATAACAGGGGATCAACCCTTACGCTGATAACGCCCCCCTGGCAAAACAGCGATCAGACCATCCAATTCCAGCGTCAGTAATACCGCTCCAAGTACATCTGCCCCCGTTCCGGTACGCGTAGACAAGGTATCAAGATCCACGGGGTCCCACCCCATTTGTAACAAAATTGGATCCTCATTGTTTCGCTGCTTGAGTGCGACAGGCTTCAATCCAGGTAACAGCGGTGCAGACAACTCATCGTGGATATCCTGCGCGGATTCGACCAATTTTGCACCTTCCTTGATCAGACGGTGGCAGCCCTTGCTTTGCGGAGAATGGATTGATCCAGGGATAGCAAAAACTTCACGTCCCAAGTCTGCCGCTTGTCGGGCAGTGATCAGCGACCCACTCCCCAACGTAGCCTCAACAACCAGACAACCCAAGCCCAATGCTGCAATCAGTCGGTTACGTCGCGGAAAATGTTCTGCCTTGGGTGGATAACCCAACGGAAACTCGGAGACCATGGCCCCACATTCAACAATCCGATGCGCCAATTGCCGATTGCTCGCCGGGTACACGCGATCCAATCCTGTTCCCACAACCGCTACCGTTGACCCTGCACCAGCCAAACCACCCGTATGCGCCGCAGCATCAATACCCGCAGCCATGCCACTTATCACGGTATACCCCGCCTGTGACAGATTGGACGCAAATGCTTCTGCATTCTCAAGACCTTGAGGGGTAGCTTGGCGGCTCCCCACCAAGGCCAATGCAGGCCTGGAGAGCCAGGCAGGGTCACCCTTTATAAACAACACTGCTGGCGCATCCGGGAGATCAAGCAACGACGCAGGATATGCTGCATCAGCCAGCGTCAGAAGACGATTGCCCGGTTCAGACAACCAAGCAAGATGGCTGGCCAACTCTGCCCACTCGCTGCGGCAACCGGCATCCGCCAGCATCATGGCCAGCTTTGGCTCCAACATATCCTGCAATCGGCCGACTCGCGATTCCAGCACCGCTTGGGGAGAACCGAATTCGCGCAACAACTTTAGGCGAATCCGGCAACTTAGTGGCGTCAGGACAAAGCGCAGCCAAGTCTCTGCATCAGCATTCAGCGGCAAGACTACTATCGCTCATTGATCGGGGTTGCCTTAGCCTCATCACCCACATTGACCGGTAATGTTCCATTGAGCAGCAAACCATAGGAAAGCTTGGGGAAAACGCGGTAAACAAACAGATTGGCGCTCTTTACTGGCGGGGTCACACGTTTGGGTTCGCCAGACTCCCCTTTAACCGGGATGCCTTTCTTGTAGGTAAACAAGATATTACCCACCTCAAGACCGTTGTCCGCACCCCGATTGATCACTACCGTGGTAAATGATCCGGCATCCGCCACCGCCCCATAGATCGAGATGACCTTCCCTGCCACGGCATGATCCGGCAAACGGGGAACATAGTTAATAAATGCTTTTTCGTTGGCACGAATCAGTCGGTCGCCAATCCCAATTTCTTCCTTGGCTTGAAGAATGCTCAGAGTAGAGACATCAGCTGCCTCATCAACACGCACATCACCCAAATAGTTGACTTCGTATCCGATCACTTCCCGGGTATCTGGGTCGATCAATTTCTTGCCGTCCCGGAAAACCTGCCATATTTCGCCTTGCTGGGCACTCAGGTTGACTGCATAGACCGTATCGCCAGCGCCAAAAATAACCCGATTCTCATTTGCTGCGGCAATGCGTGGCGCCTTGGTGAAGGTTTCAGGATCAAGCACCAGCGGATGTTTCAGGAACGGCTCAATCGCTTCGGGCGAAATACTGGCAATCGCCTCGCCTTCCAATGCTGATTCCCGAATTCGCGGCGATAGCTTTTCCACGCCGCCCAGCGTCTCATTCCGTAATAATTTCAAACGCGGTTCTGCGCCACTACGGTCAAGCACAATCACATCGCCAGGATAGATCCAGTGCGGATTTTTAATCTCTGCCTTGTTGAGATTCCAAATTTCTGGCCAACGCCACGGTTGCTTGAGAAAATGCCCGGAAATATCCCAGAGCGTATCCCCCTTAACAACCACATAACGATCTGGAACCTGATCTTGCAATTGCAACGTGTCTGCCCAGGCAGCACTCATGAAGCTTCCGGCAAGAATCAGAGATATAATTAACTTACGCATAGTTGCATCCAATCCTGGCTACGCAGGCTGTTGACCAGTAATACCGCTTTTGTAATTGATAATTCATTTAATACAGCAGCGGCAAGCTATTTTTCAATTGATTCTGCATTTAAACATCGGTACTGGCAAGAAAACATGGCTCTTTTGAATATTTTGCACTACCCCGACGAAAGACTGCACAAAATTGCGAGTCAAGTCCGGGAATTTGGCCCCGAATTGCAACAGTTGATCGACGACATGGCAGAGACCATGTATGCCGCGCCGGGAATCGGCTTGGCAGCAACACAGGTCGACCGCCATATTCGCATGCTAATCATTGATCTATCGGAAGAAAAGAATGCCTTGCAAGTATTCATTAATCCCGAAATCTTAAGCATGGATGGCGAAATTGTCGGTGAAGAAGGCTGCCTGTCTGTGCCCGGCATTTACGAGGAAATCACTCGCGCCGCGCATATTACAGTTCGTGCACAGGATCGGCAGGGAAAACCTTTCGACCTGACAGCCGAGGGTCTGTTGGCTATTTGCATTCAACATGAAATTGATCACCTGAATGGCAAAGTATTCGTGGAAAAACTCTCACGATTAAAATTCAACCGTATCGTGCAGAAACTAAAAAAAGAGCAGAAGAAAAACATGTAGGCCTGCCAATGGCATTGCAAATGCCGGACAGGCCGGCCCCGAACAACAATAGGCCCAATGCCCCACTCATGAAAATCATTTTTGCCGGAACCCCGGAATTTGCCGCGCTGGCACTTAAACAACTTATTGCTGCCGGTCACGAAATCGTTCTTACGCTCACCCAACCAGATCGCCCTGCCGGACGAGGCATGAAGCTCACTGCTTCACCGGTTAAAGTAGTAGCCGAACAGCATGGCATTGCGGTGTGGCAACCGGAAAAACTGCGTACCGCCGAGCAACAAGCCCCCGTGGCCGCAGCCAACGCCGATGTCATGATCGTTGCCGCCTACGGACTGATTCTGCCGCAGATTGTTCTGGATATGCCGCGACTGGGCTGCCTGAATATCCACGCCTCGCTACTACCACGCTGGCGCGGGGCTGCACCGATCCAGCGCGCAATACTGGCGGGCGACAGCGAAACCGGCATCACCATCATGCAAATGAATGCCGGCCTGGATACTGGAGACATGCTCTCGATCCATACATTGCCGATCACCGCCAATAGCACAGCCGCCACCCTGCACGACCAACTGGCCGAATTGGGCGCAAACGCTATCGTGGCAGCACTGGCAGACCTGCCCACGCTGCAAGCACAGCGCGTTCAGCAAAAGGACGCAGGGGTTACCTACGCCGAAAAACTCAAAAAGGAAGAAGCCACTATCAACTGGCAACAGCCTGCGGCCAACCTTGATCGAATGATCCGCGCCTTCAACCCATTTCCCTCGGCGCAAACCCGACTGGGAGATACTCCAGTTAA
The DNA here is from genome assembly GCA_031291275.1 of Formivibrio sp. Lineage (GTDB taxonomy): Bacteria > Pseudomonadota > Gammaproteobacteria > Burkholderiales > Chitinibacteraceae > Formivibrio. Next base: position 8,406 of record JARLJJ010000160.1, on the reverse strand, counting down.
AATTTGGCACGCAACCCCCACCGAAGGAAGCGGAAAGCCCGGAGAGATTCTTTCCACCTCCCGGAATGGCATTGTCGTTGCCTGCGGCGAAAACGCCCTGATCCTCACCGAACTGCAAAAAGCCGGCAGTAAACGCATGGATGCCGCAGCGTTTCTCGCTGGTAACCCGCTCAGCATCGGCACCTGTTTTGGCGACCAAAACGCACAGCCCTGTTGACACCCATAACCGAATCAGGTTTAATGCGGCCTCTCCCGGCCAGTTAGCTCAGTTGGTAGAGCAGCGGATTGAAAATCCGCGTGTCCGTGGTTCGATTCCGCGACTGGCCACCAGGAATATCAAGGGCTCCCATGCATGGGGGCCCTTTCCTTTTCTAGCCTACCGTAGCCAAATCGTAGCCAGCCAGGACTGAATCCATCCGCGATGCTGCTACGGCCAGATGATCCGGCGCCAAGTGGGCATATCGCTCCACCATTGCCCCAGTTCTCCACCCACCCAATCGTTGTAACTCATGGGTCGGTGTTCCTGCCTGTCGCTGCCACGTTGCCCATGTATGCCTCAGATCGTGCCAACGGAAATTTTCGATTCCCGCCCGTTTTAAGGCTTTCTGCCAAGCTCGGGTATTGGCCGAGTTCAGCGGTTCACCCAAAAACATAAAGACCCGCGTCTGATGCTTTCCCTTCTGCCTTAGCAACACTGCAAAAGCAGTATCGTTAAGCGGAATGGCTATGGGGTGCCGGTTCTTAGACTGTGCCGCGTGAATCCACGCATGGCGCTGTTCCAGATTGATCTGTGACCATTCGAGTTTCAGGACATTGTTTTGTCTAAGCCCCGTTGCCAATGCGAACAAAACCACCTCGCGCTGATGTTCCGGCAACTCATCCAACAATTTGCCTGCCTGCTCTCGGGTTAGAGAACGTTCACGGCTTGCAGATTCTTTAAAAAGCCTAACCTTTGGCGCTTTGTCGATCCATTCCCATTCATCCCTTGCCCGAATGAGAACAGAACGTACCAGCGCCAGATAGCGGTTGGTTGTCGCCTTGGAAGCCTCCTTGAATTTGGCCGCTCGAATACTGTCGATTACGTCCAAATTGATCTCATCCAGCACAAGCCCCCCAAGGAAGGTATCAAGCCAGATCAGCTTGCGCCTGTCCTCGTGGTGCGTTGCCTTCTCAGCGGTTTCTTCCAGCCACCGTACTACCGCTTCTTTCCATGACCGGCGAGGTTTAACCCCCAACCGATTTTGTTCCCACATCTGGGCGCTTAGCCGGTCGTGGAATTCCTGAGCCTTGATTTTGTCGTCAGTCCCAGTGCTGCCTTGTATCTTTCGTCCATCGATGGTGATTTTGACCCACCAGAAGGACGAATCTTTGCGTTTGAAAAGTGACATAGTGATTTCTCCACATGCTCACCTTGCAACGTTCGCCGCTGATATTGTGATCTGATGTATTCAATCATTGCTGTCCGAGCGGGTCGTGCTGGCACTCAATCAGCTCATCGAATGGCGTGGTAAACCAGCGGTCATCTGCAGCGACAATGGCCCGGAGTACATCAACGGCACATTTCTCAATTGGGCTGAACGCCAGGGTATCCGGCTGGATCACATCCAGCCCGGCAACCCGCAGCAGAACGCCTATATCGAACGCTACAATCGGACGGTGCGCTATGACTGGCTCAGCCACTACCTGTTTGAGTCGATTGACAAGGTGCAGGATTATGCAACCCAGTGGATGTGGACCTACGCCCCGAAGGAAGTCCCCTTGGGGGGACAATCACGAGCGCCCCAATATGGCACTTGGTGGCATGACCCCAAAACAGAAGTCAGCACTTTTACCCAGCTCTACTTTTGACCGCAGCTAAAAATGGAGGGATTACCAGGCGACTTTCTGAACGACACCACATCCTGCCTCACACATTCGCGACAGACTCCCCAATTCCCCATCAGGTTCACCCGATTGATTTGCCAGTTTGAATGCGGCGGATCAGCTTTGCATGCAATAGAACTGATGATGTCTTTGAATAAGCATAAGATGGTGCTTAAAGTGGCAAGCTATTCCAGTAGATTTTGCCGATAGGACTATCAAATTACGCCTGGATGGGTGCCGCAGATGCTTGAACGAATCGCCAGATTGAAATCTCCAGAAGATTGTGCCGTATTCGAAAAGAACGTAACAAAACTTGGTCGTCCAGATCTTGCTGTTGCAGCCCGAAAGCGTGCGCTTGAACTCCGCGCTCAAAAATATGGCTCCAACACGGAGTTGGAGCGTGAGTGCCTTGAGGCGGTATACGCTTACGAATCGGTTCTCTCCGCCAAAAATGGCAAGACGACGCGCGCCACGCACACTTGGCAGATGGTCAAACGCCACGGCATTATCAAAGCCATAGAACGTGCGGTGAACAGCGAATCCGAGATCACCAACTATAAATCCCTTCTTGAAATGGGTCTTGAAGACTACGCATTCGAAGTGATGGTTGCCCGACACCCGGATCAGTTCTCTAGCGACGCGGTTCAGCATTCTCAGGATCGCATTGTCGAATGGAAGAAATGCGCCTGACCTTGGCTTTCTCGACCTTCCGCTATTAGGATTGAACGGCCCTGCTCTCGCAGCGGCCGTTCCCTTCATCCCACGAAGCGGTTCAACAACCCAAGGTCTTTCGCGCTTCCCTCGCCGCCACCAGCATATTGCTCAACGTAGCTTCCGTTTCTGGCCAATTGCGCGTCTTCAACCCGCAATCCGGATTGATCCACAGCCGCTCGACAGGAATCACTTCGGCAGCCTTGGTAATCAAACGCAGCATTTCTGCCACCGACGGCACGCGCGGACTATGGATATCGTAAACACCCGGTCCAATCTCGTTCGGATAGGCAAAACGACCGAATCCATCCAGTAATTCCATATTCGAACGCGACGTTTCGATCGTAATCACATCCGCATCCAGTGCGGCAATCTGCGGCAGGATATCGTTGAATTCCGAATAGCACATATGGGTATGAATCTGCGTTTCATCGCGCACGCCGGATGCACTGAGCTTGAAAGCTTCGACCGCCCAGTCAAGATACTTGTTCCAGTCACGACGCTTGAGCGGCAATCCTTCCCGGAAAGCCGGTTCATCGATCTGAATAATGCCAATGCCAGCGGCTTCCAGATCAACCACTTCATCGCGAATCGCCAGGGCGATCTGTTTGCAGGTTAAAGCGCGCGGCTGATCGTCGCGCACAAACGACCATTGCAGAATCGTAACCGGGCCAGTGAGCATCCCTTTCATTGGCTTGCTGGTCAGACTTTGAGCATAGCGCGTCCACGCGACGGTCATTGCTTGAGGACGACTGACATCCCCGAACAACACCGGGGGTTTCACACAGCGGCTACCGTAGCTCTGCACCCAGCCGTATTGGGTGAAGGCAAAACCGGCGAGCTGTTCGCCAAAGTATTCGACCATGTCATTGCGTTCGGCCTCGCCATGCACCAGTACATCCAGTCCCAACTGCTCCTGTTTTTCCACCGCCAGACGGATCTCTGCCTGCATTGCAACGCGGTAGCCCGCCTCATCCAACGTGCCCCGCCTGAAGCCCGCGCGGGCAGCACGAATTTCCTGCGTTTGCGGGAAGGAACCAATCGTGGTCGTTGGCAACAAAGGCAACTGGAACCGCGCTCGTTGCTGTGCCTGACGCTGAGGAAAATCGTGATCTCGCTCGGCATCCCCATCCCGCAACGTTGTCAGGCGCAGCGCCACTGCCGGGTTATGGATACGCGACGAATTGCGCCGACTTTCTACCCCCCGCTGACTCGCCAACAGCGCTGCGCCGATAGCTTCGCGCCCCAGTTCCAAACCGCGTTTCAGCACACCCACTTCCGCCAGCTTTTGCCGGGAAAACGCCATCCAGCGCTGCAATTCGATATCCAGCTCGTGTTCCTGCGCCAAATCGACCGGCACGTGCAGCAGTGAACAGCTACTGCCAATCCACAAGCGCTCGCCGAGCACTGAATGGGCTTTTTCCAGTACAGACAATTGGGCTTCCAAATCGGCAACCCAGATATTTCGCCCATCAACAACACCCAGCGACAATATTTTGTCTTGCGGCCAATCAGGCAAGAACGCAGCAAGTTGCTCTGACGCATGCGTGAGATCCAGATGCACGCCCGCCACCGCCAGATCGCGCAACATGGCAGCGTGATCACTCACCGATTCGAAGTAGGTCGCCAGTAGTATTTTCGGTCGGGACTGGGCAAGCTCACGGTACACTGGCGCAAAAGCCGCCAGCCACTGCGGCGGTAATTCCAGTCCCAAAATCGGCTCATCAAGCTGTATCCATTCCACGCCTTGATCGGCTAATTTTTGCAAAATACGCCCATACGCCGGCAACAAGCGCGCCATCAGACCCAGCTTGTCAAAACCGGCATTCTTGCTTTTGGATAACCAGAGAAAAGTCAGCGGGCCGGGCAATGCCACTTTCACTCTGTAACCAATGCCACGCGCATCGGCCACTTCATCGAACAACCAATCAACGCCACCATCGAACCGCGTTTCGGCAGAGAGCTCCGGCACCAGATAGTGGTAATTAGTATCGAACCACTTGGTCATTTCCTGCGCAGGCTGTACCGCATTGCCACGTGCCAGCTCGAAATACTGCTTGAGAGAAAGTGCCTGTGCATCAAAAACGAAGCGTGTCGGCAGACAGCCCAGCAATGCTGAGGCATTCAACATATGGTCGTACCAAGCAAAATCGCCCACCGTGACAAAATCCAAACCCGCATGGTTCTGCCAACCCCAAGCTTCTCGGCGCAGCGTCTGGCCGACGACGCTCAGCTCGGCTTCGTCAATCTCGCCACGCCAGAAACTTTCCAACGCAAACTTCAATTCGCGTTTACGGCCGATGCGGGGAAATCCCAGCACATGAGCAACACTCATCATTTATCTCCAGTATCATGAATTGTGTTTACATGATGCCGTTCCGTTCACTATGATTCAAACTCATAATTTTCAATAGACCAATGAAAGTTACTCAATGCAATCGATTCTTGAGCTGCGCCACTTAAAAACGTTTGCCGCGATCCGCGATTCGGGCAACCTCACGCGCGCAGCAGAGCGCCTGTACCTGACACAATCCGCGTTATCGCACCAACTCCGCTTGCTGGAAGACCACTTTGGGCTGCCGCTGGTCACACGTAAAAGTGCACCTCTGCGACTGACACCTGCCGGAAACAAACTCGCTCAGCTAGCCGATGTGATCTTGCCGCAAGTTGCCAGTGCCGAACGGACCATTGCGCAACTACGCGAAGGCGAGGCGGGACAGTTGCGCATCGCCGTGGAATGCCACACTTGCTTTGATTGGCTGATGCCGTCCATGGATACCTTTCGCAGCCATTGGCCAGAAGTGGAACTGGATATTGTTTCCGGATTTCATGCCGATCCGGTTGGATTGCTGTACGAAGACCGCGCCGATCTGGCTATTGTGTCCGAACCCGAAGACAACCCGGATATTGCATGCCTGCCGCTGTTTCGTTACGACATGGTTGGTCTGGTAGCGAAAGATCACCCGCTTGCAGCCAAAACTTTTTTAGACGCCGCTGATTTTACTGACGAAACGCTGATCACCTACCCGGTGCCGGATGACATGCTGGATTTGCTGAAGAAAGTACTGAAACCGGCCGGCGTGAATCCGCAACGTCGCACAAGCGAACTGACCGTGGCCATCCTGCAACTCGTGGCCAGCCGGCGCGGCATTGCCGCCCTGCCGCGTTGGAGTGTGCAGAACTATCTGGAGAAAGGGTATGTCGTCGCTCGTCCCATAACGCCCAACGGACTCGTCGCCGAGTTGTATGCTGCCGTACCCAAGGGGCGTGAAACTGCCGCATTTGTCGCCGATTTCATCGAAACGATGCGGGAGGTCAGCATACTGAATTTGCCTGGGGTGGTATTGATGTAATGGACAGAGGAAGGAGGCAAGTGATCAAGCTGCCACTTATTACTCCTTCCCGACTTCAAGACCAACCGTGATCATACTATTCTGAGTATCTAGATTTCATTGCTTTGACAAATCCCAGGCGTTTGGAAATCATCCCACCGACATTGGTCAGCGCTTCAATGATATTTTCTTTGTTTTCGTTTAGACGCTTGATTGGACCGGAGACACTGATCGCAGCAATTACATTACCTGTGTAGTTATAAATGGGGACGGCCATGCAATAGAGCCCATACTCAATACCTTCATCATCAACGCCATAGCCATTCGTTCTTATCTTGGCGAATTCCTCATACAGCTTGATACGCTCGACCACCGTTTTCTCGGTGAATTTACTCAATTTTTTCTCAAAAATACGGTCTGTTTCTTCAATAGGCAAGTTTGCCAAAATCACTTTTCCAAGCGCAGTGCAATATGCAGGGCGCCGGCTACCCAACCGGGCGGTCGTTTGAATAGAACTGGTTCCTTCAGCCTTGTACAAATAAACCACATCCCCATTATTGTAAACAGCCAGAAATGAGGTTTCGCCAACATTCATGGACAATTCCTGCAAATAGGGAATTGACACATCGACAATATCTTGCCCAATCAGTCCGCTAATACCGATCTCAAGTGCCTTGATACCTATTGAGTATCTTTCGTTTTCTTTATTCCACGTCACATATTCACGTGCCGTAAGTATTTCAAGAATACGAAAAGCTGTTGTTTTAGGTATTGAAACAAATTTCACAATATCCGCAAGGGATAACCCCTTGGAATTTTTTGAAATCACTTCAAGCACACTCAACGTTTTATCAATATTAGAATTTGCCTTTTCACTCATTTTAAAAACACACATCCTCAATTTTAATCAATAGGTTCAACTTTTATTTATCGGTCTGTATATTGGCATTTACAGATCGATTCATAGTTCTAATTCATGCTCATACCGTTCATCCAATCACTGACGGCCATGGCAACACAATCAGGCGCAATGCCGACTCGCACTTGCTATGCGTGGCTGGTGATACTGGCCTCAGCGGCATATTCCGTGAGTTTGTCCCAGTCGAAGATTACACCGGTACCGGGCATATCCGGAGCCACCGCGTGAAAATTTTCCACCACCAAGGGACGGGTCGTGTATTCATTAATGGGAAAGCTGTGCACTTCCAGCCACCCAGCGTTGGGCTGCGCCGACAGCAGGCTAACATGCAACTCTTGCATGCCATGCGTGCAAACTGTTACGCCATATTGACGGGCAAGCGCAGCAACACGCAGCCATCCGGTAATTCCGCCGCAGTTTGAGGCATCAGGTTGGATATATGATAATTTTGCCTGATCAAAGGCATAACCGAATTCGCGAATGGTACGCAGATTTTCGCCCATGGCAAGGGGCACACCCGTGGCATCGGCAATACGCGCATAGCCGGGATAATCGTCAGGGAGCGTCGGCTCCTCGAACCAGAAGATGTCATATTCCTTGAACGCATTTGCTGCATGAATTGCTTGATCCACCGTCATGGAATAATTGGCATCCACCATGAAAGTAATTTCAGGACCAATTAATTCACGCACCGCCCGTACACGCGCGACATCGTCATCAAGATGATCGCGTCCTACCTTGATTTTTACGCCATTAAATCCGCGATCCAGATAACCATGAATATTTGCCAGCAACTTTTCAGTCGAAAAACCAAGATCTATTCCACCGCAATATGCCTTGGTTACATTGGAGGCGCCACCAGCCACTTGCCATAGCGGCCGATCTTGTGATTTACAGCGTATATCCCACAATGCGATATCGATTGCGGATACGGCAAAAGCGGCCACTCCGCCACGTCCAACATAATGCACATGCCATTCCATGAAATCATAAATGGCATCAATATTCTCAGCATCTTTTTCAATCAATGCCGGCGCCAGATCATGCTTGATCATCGCATAAATAGCATGCCCACCTTTCCCACCCGTATAGGTATAGCCGGTACCTTCACGACCATCGTCCAGCGTGACAGTAGCCGTCACCAACTCAAAATGTGTATGTTTTCCATGCTTGGCATCGGAAAGCACTTCCGGCAGCGGAATCACATATAGCTTTGTCTCTATCTGTTTAATGCATGTGCTTTTCATTCAAATATCTCCCGTTATTACCTAACAAAACAAGTGGAGTTATGAGACAGCAACGAATAGCTTTATTTAGAAAAAAGCTATAAAAATGAAGCCGAGAATCAAGCGAACAACACTTCAGATACCGTTTGCACAGTATCTGAAGTGCACAGCAGACGACCACTCGACAATCTTGCGTGGTACGTTAGCATATAGACTTACTTGGTATCGCGTACCGCATCGATCTGCTTCATCTCTTCTGCACCGCCAAACTGGGAGATGAACATCTGACGCACGCCCTTGGTGGCTTCGGCGAATGGCTTCAGATCCACGTTTTCCACCACTTGCATGCCCGCCT
>JARLJJ010000159.1 GCA_031291275.1 Formivibrio sp. | reverse complement strand
GGCTCGTTCAAGCGTGCGCACAGGACTGGCTTCGCTTCCCTTCTGGGCATCGTTGCCCTGCGGAGAGACGTAGACCTGACCCAGTGCAATCTGGGCTGCGAAAACAAGCGGAAGAGCCAGTAAACGGTGCATTACAGCGATACGCATCTCATATCCTTTGAAATCGTGGTTGCAAAAGCCTTTTGAAAAAAGACGTTGCTTGTCCTATCCATTTGCCATGGAATATTGTTCGTTCAGCCTTATCGCGGCATATCCGGATTGCTTCTGTCCCCACTCAGTTGCTCAATTGCAACCTCGTATTTCGGGTCGTGATACACTGCTTCGGCTCGCTGCACATCCTCAAGTAGTGCTCGGCCATGAAACCCGCCAATCTGTTGGTAATCCCATGGCTTCGCGCCCAGCGCATAAGGCAACAGAAAATCAAGCGCTGCGCGAATACATCTACCATCAGCGGTTTTGTAGCCCCATAGGTCGATGCCTACTTTCTGTCCGAGCCACGCGAGCTTCATCAATCCATCTAGGTTTCCAATGCTGTAGCTGAAGGCATTGGTCCTAACCAACTCCAGCGGCTCGCGTCCGTCCGGTTCAATCTGCACTGCAATACGCCTCGTTTTTACTCGATCGAGCGTGTCCAGAGCCAATTGCCGGTCTCCGATAAAGAGCGCGAAATCCGTAACCTGCAAGTCGTACCAGGTTCCGTGGTTGTTTTTCGCGGCGTCCTCGGCCTTGCCCTTATCGCTCGCACGCATCCAATGCAGGAATTGCGTGTACCATGTCTTCATACCTTCCTGATCGGCAGTGCTCCACGCACTCGAACCGGCAAGCAGTCCCGCTGCATCCACCGCTGGAATCAGGAATCTTGTTTCGATCAACCCAATGCCGCGCCCAGTGTTGATACCCGGAATCCCCTGGCCAAACTCGAGGTTAGGATTCATCCGTGTGGCAGGATCGAGAAACCATGTGCGCAGCACCAGGGCAGCCCGCTCGGCGTATGTCGCATTGCCTGTCAGGTACCAGGCCAGCGCCAATGCCCGCGCGTCTTCGCCCATTCGCCCCATGTAGTCGT
>JARLJJ010000158.1 GCA_031291275.1 Formivibrio sp. | reverse complement strand
CCGTCAATTGCACTGATTATGGTGCACGCGTTTTTAAAGACGCATGTAATCAACACGATACAAAGGTGTCCCCGTTACCATGTAGTAACCTGGGCGTCGTTTTTCAGCAATTTTAGGGCGTTTTTACGCGCAAAATGACCCCCTCAAGCCGGTTTTTCGTGTCTTTTGTGCACTTTTTGGAGAGGCCTTAGCCGGGCTGTTCAAGCGCCTTACCGGGTCACGCCGCCTCAGCGGTCTGTCCTCATCGCAGCCTTCGCGCCTCCCGCCAGCCGGGCGCGGCTTTTCCACGTGCGGTCCCATGCATCCATAACCTAAGGCAGTGTACATAAATAAGTACTTCAACTGGAGTCTGCTATGTAGTAGCGTTTTTGCATGGCAGGATCTGCGGCAGACATTGTTCGCCGTTTCCACGAATTGTCCCCCGTTTTGGACGAACGCGGGCGCCGTCGGTTTGCCGCTGCCGAGGCTCGCGCCTATGGTTTCGGCGGTGTGAGCGTGGTGGCGCGTCTGACCGGCATGGCTCGCAGTACCATCGCTCGTGGCGTAGAAGAAATCGAGCAGAAGCCTGAAGTTGAGACCGGAAGGGTTCGCAAGCCCGGAGGTGGACGCAAGCTGAAACGCGTCGCGGATTCTACCTTGCTGGCCGATCTCAGGCACCTGGTGGAACCGGCCACGCGGGGCGATCCGATGCGCTTGCTGCTGTGGACATCCAAAAGTCTGCGACACTTATCGCAGGCCTTGGCCGTAAAGGGGCATTCGGTTTGCCCGATGGTGGTTGCCGCCAGCCTGCGGGAACTGGGTTACAGTTTACAGGCCAATCGCAAAACCATGGAAGGCGGCGGACATATGGACAGGGATGCCCAGTTTCAGTATCTCAACGATCAGGCCACGGCATTTCTAAGCGCCAATGAGCCAGTCATCTCTGTTGACACCAAGAAAAAGGAGTTAGTGGGAAACTACAAGAACAACGGGCAGCAATGGCGTCCCAAAGCGACCCCGGAAGCGGTCAATGTGCATGACTTTATCGATCCTAAGCTGGGCCGCGCCGTGCCATACGGAGTTTATGACATCGCCGATAACAAGGGTTGGGTGAGTGTGGGCACCGATCACGATACCTCCAGTTTCGCCGTCCAAGCGATTCGTCGCTGGTGGTCGGCGATGGGGCGCGAGCGCTATCCCCAAGCCAGCCGACTGATGATTACCGCCGATGGCGGCGGCAGTAACGGCCATCGTGTGCGTCTATGGAAGATCGAGTTACACGAGTTAGCCAATGAGTTAGGCATTCCTATCACCGTATGCCACCTGCCGCCCGGGACCAGCAAGTGGAATAAGATTGAGCATCGTCTGTTTTCGTTTATCACCATCAATTGGCGCGGCAAGCCGCTGCGCAGCTTCAAAACCATCATTCAACTGATCGCGGCCACCAGCAACACAGCCGGACTCAAAGTGCGTGCCGAATTGGATGAAAACAAATATCCCAAGGGAGTGAAAATCTCCGATGCGAAGTTCGCCGCCATCCAAATCCAGCGCCATGATTTCCATGGCGACTGGAACTACACCATATCGCCAAAATGAAGCAGTTATTTATGGACAACTCCTAACTCGGCAAGAACAACTGCGGAGGTGCGCACCAGTTCATCCAGAACTTCAAAGCGCTCACTGTGGCGACCGGTGCGAAATTGATCGATGAGAACCGAACTGTCGAAGATAACCATCTTACCGGTCGTAATTCTCGAACT
>JARLJJ010000157.1 GCA_031291275.1 Formivibrio sp. | reverse complement strand
TTGGAACTGATGTCCCAATCCATGCGCATGTCCCACTGGAATGTATCGGAAGGTTGCTTCAAGTCGTAGACGTAGTTGTTATACGCATAGCCGTTGTTCGTGTTCGGCAGCGGGTACATATTAAGGATGGTCTTCGCCAAGGCACTGATCTGACCCGGACAAAGCACATTCTGAACACCATTACAGGTCATCTTGGTCTGGTTGTTCTGCGGCTCGTAGAGCGTCTGCGGCTTCGAGCCACCGAGATAGGCTGGGTTGAGCAACTCGCTGAAATCGCCTTGGCGCTCGAGCAGCGTGGGCACTGATATGGGCTGCTGTGCCAGGTTAATCACGATGCGGTTGGCTTGGGCATCACCGAACAAGAACAATTTGTTCTTGATGATTGGAAAACCAAGCGTTGCTCCGAATTGGTTCTGGCGATATTCCCCTTTTTTGATCGTTGGCGTCGTCCAGTCATGGGCACTCAAGATGTCGTTACGCCAATATTCCCACAGGGCGCCATGAACTTGATTAGTGCCGGCCTTAATGCTCGCGCTGACCACTGCGCCTGCCGAGTGTCCAAACTCGGCGCTGTAGTTTGATGTGGATACTTTGAATTCTGCCAGCGCATCCGGTGGCGGATTGATGAGATAGCTGGTGCCACTCAGAAAATCCATGGTGAGAGCGTTGTTATCTACACCGTCGATCACGAAGTTGTTTTGCTCCGGGCGTAGGCCATTGGCGTCAAAATCGCCCGAGCTCGTGGCACGGGAAGATTTGGCTGGTGCCGCGCCAGGCGTCAACTGCACAAGAAACATTGTGTTGCGACCATTGAGTGGAGTGTTCACAATCTCTTGCGGACTCAGCGCCTGGCCCACGGAACTGGCTTCGGTCTGAAGCAGCGGTGGAGCGTCCGTTACGGTCACGGTTTCGGTTACTGCCCCGGGCCTTAGCTTGGGCGAGATGTCCAATCGTTGGCCCTGCGAGAGTGTGATGTTCTTCTGAACTGCATTCTGGAATCCTGGTGCTGACGCGCTGATTGTATAGTTGCCAATCTTTATGGGTGAGAAGACGTACGTTCCACTCGCGTCGGCAATTGCGGTTAGCCTGAAGCCAGTATCAGGACTTTCGAGTGTCACCACAGCACCGGGAATAATGGCGCCGGTGTTATCCTGCACGGTTCCGGTGATAGCGCCTTGATCAAGGAACTGCGCAAACGAATTGTTTGCATGTAAGCAGAGAAAAGAGCAGAGAAAGAACAAAATGGCGTACCGCACCTGTCTAGACAAGGTACACGTGAAATTCTTCATAGCTATGCCTTTATCCAATCGTTTGTGTTCAAGAGAAGACTCCGTGGCCATTAGCCACGGTAAGACTGAGTAGCATAAGGGGCTGTGATCGCTGCCGCTCTTGATTTCCCCGGACTCTTTCTTCACTGGCGTTCTCCTTTTCCATCGATCTGTCCGCTTCAAACCTGCGGACTTGGTCTTCTGTCCGACTTTCTAATCCCCGGCAACTTGGCCTGCGTCGTCACTGGACATTCCGTTTGAATCCGCTACGCTGTCCATCGTTGAGCGTCGAGACATTCCCGCGCCTGGATAAGCTGCCGTCCAAAACGAGATCAATAAAACCGGATCGAGCAGATTTCCGTAAGGTAAATTACGGTGCGTCGAACTTGGAAGATAACAAGATGTTTATAAGCAACACGTTATGTTGGGGTACTGTACAGGACGACCCTAGCCAGCTGGGGGGGTGCAATACGGGGCGTGCTAGGGGGAAACGGGCATGAGTCAGGAATGGCTCAGAGGGGATAATCGAGGCTCTGATTTCATTCAGAGGGTGGTTGGCCGATCGACCGGGCTCCATAGCCCAGTTGGCCCGTGAAGCCGATTGAGATTGTGGACAAGCCCACTTAAACGATGAATAATCACTGCAATATTCTTTACATCGTGGGGACGAGTATGGATGTGCAAGGCCCAACGGACGAAATCGAGAAAGAACTCATCGAACATGCCCTTTCAGAAGTTTTGGATAGTCATATATTTCGGTCGAGCAAGCAATGCCAGTTTCTTCTCCGCTATATCGTGGATCATAGTATTGCCCACCAAGATGACCTCTTGCGCGAACGCGTTATCGGTGCAACTGTCTTTGATCGTCCCCCCGATTACGACACCGGCAACGA
>JARLJJ010000156.1 GCA_031291275.1 Formivibrio sp. | reverse complement strand
GTACGCCTCTGGGAGCGGCCGCCTTGCGGTGAAGGGTGAGGCGTGAAGACATAGGCGTATGCCTAGTCATACGCCTATGCCAAAGGTCTCGACGCTTGAGGTGATCGAGACTGGATCGCGCCGTCGGTGGACGCTGGAGGAGAAACAGCGGATCGTTGCGGAGAGTTTCAGCGCGCCACGCGTGGTATCAGCGACGGCTCGTCGCCACGGTCTTTCGACCAGCCAATTGTTCGCCTGGCGGCGACAGGCCCGCGACGGCACTCTGGTCGGGGAGGACGTGCCGGAGTTTGTGCCGGCGGTTATCGCAGCAGACAGTCCTCGCGCGGCGGCGTCTGCGAAGACGAAGTTGCCCCCTAGCGATGATCCTGCCACGCGCCCGAACGGCGGCCGAATGGTGATTGTTTTATCCGGCGGCTGTCGCGTGATCGTCGGCGATGATGTCGACGCGACGGCGTTGCGGCGAGTGCTCGATGTTCTGGGGCAGCGATGATAGCCATTCCATCCGGCCGGGTTTGGATCGCCACCGGGCATACCGACATGCGCTGCGGCATGCAAAGCTTGGCTTTGAAGATCCAGGAGAGCTTCAAGCGCGACCCTCATGGGGGCGATCTTTACATCTTCCGCGGCCGCCGCGGCGATTTGGTAAAAATCCTGTGGCATGACGGCCTTGGGACATCCCTCTACGCCAAGCGCCTGGACCGCGGCAAGTTTATCTGGCCCTCGGCGGCGGGTGGCGTGGTGTCGATCTCGGCGGCACAAATGGCATACATGCTGGAAGGGATTGACTGGCGCAATCCGCAACTGACTTGGCGGCCGCAAAGCGCGGGCTGAATAAAAACGCTGCTGTGACTGCATTTTGGTAATCACAAACGCCACGAACTGTGATTCACTGCATCACATGGAAGCTGATCGTGCCGCGATGTCCGCCGAGCTTTCCTCTCTGAGAGAGGCGTTGGCGGCTGAGCGCGCGAAAGGTTTGGAAGTCACTGCCGAACTTGCGGTCGCTCGCGCCAAGGGATCGCAAGACGATGCACTGATTGCGCATCAGAAACTTCAGATCGCCAAACTCACGCGTCAGATTTACGGCCAAAGATCGGAGCGTTCGGCGCGGCTGATCGAGCAGTTGGCATTGACCTTCGAAGAACTTGAAGCTGGCGCGACGGAAGACGAACTGGTCGCCGAGCGGGCGGTCGCCCAGGTCACCACGGTGTGCGGGTTCACACGAACACGGGCCGAGCGTCAGACCTTCCCGGAGCATCTTCCGCGAGAACGGGTAGTGATTGATCCACCCACGGCTTGCGAATGCTGCGGCGGCAACCGCTTGCGCAAGCTCGGCGAAGACGTGACCCGCACTCTGGAATGCGTGCCCCGGCAATGGAAGATCGTCGAAACGGTACGCGAGAAGTTCAGTTGCCGGGACTGCGAGAAGATCAGCCAGCCGCCAGCCCCGTTCCATGCCGTGCCGCGAGGTTGGGCCGGTCCCAGTCTTCTGGCCATGATCATGTTCGAGAAATTTGGCCAACATCAGCCGTTGAACCGGCAATGCGAGCGCTATGCGCTCGAAGGCGTGCCGATCGCGCTGTCGACGATGGCCGATGCGGTCGGCTCGGTGTGCTCGGCGCTGGAACCACTCCTGCGGCGTGTCGAAGCGCATGTTCTCGCCGCCGAACGTCTTTATGGCGATGACACGACGGTTCCCGTCCTGGCCAAGGGCAAGACGGTCACGGGACGATGTTGGGTTTATGTCCGGGACGATCGGCCATTTGGTGGGGCAGATCCACCAGCGGCGATGTTTTATTACTCGCCCGATCGCAAGGGCGAGCACCCGCAGGCGCATCTGGTCCAGTATAGCGGCATCCTGCAGGCTGATGCGTTTGACGGCTATAACCAGCTCTATTTGCCGGGACGAAAGCCAGGGCCGATCTATGAAGCTGCCTGTTGGGCGCACGCGAGGCGACCGTTCTTTGCTATGGCCGATATTGAAGAGAACGCACGCCGCAGAGCCAGCGGGAAAAGGGAGATTGCGCTGTCGCCAATCGCAATTGAGGTCGTACGTCGAATCGATACCCTGTTCGAGATCGAGCGCTCTATCAATGGCAAGAGTGCGCAGGAACGTCTGGAAGTTAGGCAGAATCTGAGCCGCCCCGTGGTGGAGGATTTGCACCTCTACATGCAGGAGCAGCTTGCAAAGCTCGCTCGCGGTCACGATCTCGCCAAGGCGTTCAACTACATCTTGAAGCGCTGGGCGAGCTTCACCTTGTTCCTTGAAGATGGGCGCGTGTGTTTGTCCAACAACGCCGCCGAACGTGGCCTCAGAGGCATCGCTCTTGGAAGAAAGTCATGGCTGTTCTGCGGGTCCGATCGCGGCGGACGACGGGCGGCTTCGATGTACAGCCTCATCGTCTCGGCCAAAATGAACGGCATCGATCCGCAAGCCTGGCTAGCCGATGTCCTCGCCCGAATTGCCTCCCATCCAGCCCATCGGCTAGACGAGTTCTTGCCTTGGAACTGGTCCCCGCAGGCAATGGCGATCTCCGAACAAGCGGCCTGACCATGCACGTCAACAAGGTTCACCACGTCACCACGATCAACAGTGTGGCCGAGGACTTCGCCGTGGACGAAGATTGGCTGGCGGAAGTTGCCAACGAAATGGACATCGAAGACGGCTACATCTGGGTCTACGGCATCGGCGAGGACGGGGTCCAAGCCTTCACGGACGATGGTATCGACAACCTTAGGGATCTCGTCCGCATGCGCAAAGACGCCCCGCGCTGGCTCAAGCACTCCGATTAGCAAGCCATTTACCTGCGGCCCAGGCCGGAGGCGTACGGCTGTTCTTATAACTGATCCCCTTCTGATCGTGGCGACCGGCTATGCCCACTACAAATTTAGGCGGACTCTGACACGTCTGCCTGTGAGGCAATCTACCGACAGTCAACGGGAGTTGCTGCGGTTGGTATCCCCATTTCTCAAATTCATCGCAGGTGAAGGACGTGCTATCTTCACATACCTGCTATGTATTTCGATTGGGGCGTTAAGCTGGTTAAATAACATTCGACAAACTATTGATGCGGTGCCGTTTTACCATCATGAAGTGTTCGATTCGCTGTCTCATCCTTACGGATTTTTGGCTTATAAGATCTGTCTCTTCGTGTCTTGGGTTATAGTCTATCCAATCGCAGGTTTTTTATTGGTTTCCATGTCAATATCAACATACGTGGTTCTTCAGCGCGCATGGAAGGCAAAAATCATTAGGCCCCACGTAACACATCCTGACAACTGCTATGGCTTCCGCGATGTCGGAAGTTTGAACATTGCACTTCTGTCGCCATATCTTTTGACCTATGCACTGATGTTCACAATCATAGCTACGCTAGGACTTTACGAGTCGATCTTGCTTCCGTTGGTGGGTCTGACGGTCGTTTTTCTTGCGATGAGCTATATTGTACTAATGCCTGCCTACAAATTACTTCAGGAGGTTAAGGACACAACCTTCCAAGAGCTACTACGTCAATCAGAAACCATCCGTGCAAAGAATACAGATAACACTATCGAATTTACCGTGGCCCGATTGTGCTTCGTAACCGCAACAGCATCTCCGTATTCTGAGAAGGCGAAGATCGTGCTTGTCGCGTTCCGCTCAATTCCGATAATCACCGTCGCCATCAAGATACTCGAGCGATTTCACGTACTAACTTAGCTAGAGAGATGTAGCCAGTTGCTATGGCCGCATACGCAAATAGATTGCCGTACTCCAATGCGACAGGAATATCGAAACCAAGCACGAGAAGACCACTCCTCAAAACGAAAAACCCGAAGTACAATCGCAAGAACAACGCGTAGGCGAGGGACAGCGGCTTCAAGTTCTCGATATTTTTCATCCGATGACTGTCAACTGATCGCAACGCATACAAACAAATTTCGCGTCCAATCAGGAGCCAAGCCACGCTGAGGCAAGTGAAACCCTCGCGAATAGCAACAAGCACGATAGCGACGTAAAATATCTTATCGCTAAGACCGTCTAGAAAATAGCCGATCTCACTTGTCACGCGCCAGCGACGCGCGAGATAACCATCCGCAAAATCAGTTACCAGCGCGAAAAATGCGACCCCAAGCGCGATAAAGTATTGCTGCTGGTTCTTAGAGCTATAGAAAAGCAAAAAACTGATCGCGGCCGGAATACGGCTGAGCGAAAGCACATTCGGAATCCATGCCCTTAGGCCCATAATTGTTAGTTATCGTTATTTGCCCCGACGCAATATAATCCAGGGTTGTCGTCCTGGCTACTGCCTTTTGGCGCTTATCGTGGCTCTCAGACGATGGTGCTCATGACATCTGCTTTTTCGAGAGCCGCGCGCAACGCCATATCGGTCACATAGGTGTAAATCTGTGTGGTGGCGATGCTGGCGTGCCCCAAGAGCCTCTGCACAAACCGTATGTCTACGCCGCCTTCGAGTAACAACGTGGCGGCTGTGTGCCGAAGCATATGTGGTGTTGTCCGGTGGCCGATCTTTGTTCGGCGAACGAGCGAATGAAGCCTTAGCCGTAGGCACTGTGGCGTTAATGGCCTTCCCCGGCTGTTGTAAAAAAGGCGTGCATTCTCGTCAAAAGGCACTTGGAGGGAGCGGATGTATTGGCCAAGCTCCTTTCTGACCGTGTCATTGGCGATGATGACGATGCGCTCGCGTGCACCTTTGCCAAAGACTTTCATTTCTCCAGTGTCGGGGCGAACGTCACATTGGCGCAATGCGCATAGCTCGGATACGCGAAGCCCCGTCGCCGCGAGTAGCGACAGACATAGGTGCGTGCAGTCATCCCATCGAGCAGCATTAGTCATTATGGGTTTGACCGACTTCAACAATATCCGAAGCTCCCTACCGGGAACTGCCTTGGGTAGGCGCGCGGGCATTTTGATTTTCAAATGCCAATCGCCGAAGGCTTCTAGGGCAAGCTTTGCGTCCACTACACGGAAGAACGTCCGCACCGCTGCGATTTTCCGTTTGATGGTGGCAGGCGCAAAGAGACGGTTCTCAGCGATCTTCGTGAGTCCATCACGGATCGTCGCGGCAGTAATGCATTCGCTGGCGGGAAGGTCGGCGGAGAATTGGTACAGGTCGTTTTCATACGCGCTGATCGTGTGCCCCGATAATCTTCGCACGTCTCGGCACATCCCTATGTATTCAGCAATAAGCTTGTTCAACCCTCGCATGTGTCCCTCGCGTTCCGTGAAGCGGAGGGCATAGCAAACTCGGCTTAATTCTCAGTTCCACACCACACGGGCTAAATTCTACTGCCCATAACTGAGAATTATGCTTCCAAGAAAGTGCAATGAGTTTGCGCCACCTTGGCGATGGGGCATTTTCCTGCGTAAGCCATGTGCTGGGCTTTTGCTGGATCGCAGCTCCTCCAACTACGAACCTATGCAGGCAATTTATCGGGCTCTGAAAAACGTCGGGTTCAGGGAAACCTATTGGCAGTTTGTTTATCCGGGTCAAATAGGCGGGCTTATTAAGAGCCCGCGAAATAACCTTGTAGAATTCCATGTACGCTTTTTCGACAACGGAATGATTTATGCCGAGTTTGAATTAGGGCGATCTGCTCTTCTTCATTTCCTCGGGCATCGGCTTTACTTGAATCGCTATATCGCGGGGAAAATTCAATCTCAGCTATCGGTTGACCAGATTTCCTATTGGCAGACTGCAGTGCAAAAGTATAAATCTTTTCACCCAAGGAAATGGCCTGAATGGGGGGCGGACAACCGATTCATGACCTTGCGCATCAAAAGGCAACTAAAGTTCTTCGCGACATTGTCCGATTGGCGGGTACTAGCAACGATTATGTTCGCGAGTGTTATTGCAACAATGCTACACGGACCGATCGTGTTGCCCATTATCGTAGCAGTCATGGTCATAGTTTATTTGCTTGCACCAAGACGCGCTTAGTAGCCATTTTCAGAATAGTTGTTAAGAAGGCGCTTAAGCTCACCGTCAGCCCAGCTCAGCGTTTTCTCAAGCCCCTCGTTGCTATTCGACACCTTTGCTAGATTTAGCTTGTACTCAATCGAACTCAGTTCGTTGTTTAGAGTGAACGCGAGTCGTTTTTTAGCGCCCGGATTTAGCATCGCTTCAAGGCTTGCTAAAAAAGTCACGACGATCGCTATTACAGCTGAGGTTGTGTCACTGAGCAGCGGCTTGCTCATCACGATCGATATCATGTTAATCGCAACAACCAGCGCTCCAGTTGGGACGATGATCTTGCACGACATAAAAAAGAAAATATTGAGCCAGCGATACATTGTCGTCTCTGAACGCCACAAAGCGAGTCGTCTCAGTAGCTTCTCGTGCTCGACTAAAAGACCGGCATGAACGGCCGTTTCATCCTCCGGCTTCATGATAATTCTCAGTTATCGTTAGTTGCGAATCTCAACATAGCGCTACACGTGCGGTATTGGTACCCCTGGTTGTAAAAATCACTGATAAACGTTGTTGTGTCGGTGAGCAAGACGCGCGGATATCCGTGACAGCCCCGTAGGTAAAGGCGAGTGCATTTTTCTATGTCGTTCTTGCTCTGTTGTATGGCGCGACACCCGCTGCGGCCGGCCCGCTTGTCGAATGTGCTTTGTATATCTCGTGGGGCACCGATGACGGGGCGCAGCCCACGCGCCCTAAAAGTTAGCCACTGCCTTGAACCCCGACGGAACAATTATTGTCGACGCGGTCAAGGCTTTTACTGGATAGAGCAGGATGAGGACATTGTAGGTCGTATCGAATGCCTCGGCTAAACACTCATGCCGAACGCCGTTCTTGTCGGTAAGAACAACTGCAGTTGGCCGCGTCATCTTGCGCCCAAGCGGCACAATATCGCCAAGATAGTGATCGGGCGTAACCACGGTTTCAACCGGCCGACCAAATTGCTGCTCAAAGCTCGGCGATGGTTCTATGCGCCGCACTACGGCGCTAAAACCGATCTCCTCGCACATCTGCACTGGTTCGAGCACATACACAATGCAAGCCCGATGATTGGTGCGTGCATATTCACGTGCTGATGCGTAGATCGACGCTCCGAATTTCTTGGCAAGCTTCATGGGTGTTTTGATTTCAAACGCGCAATCTGCCGCCATGCGGGCAAATCCGTCGCCCTGAAAAAGCATGAAACGCGCGAAATTATTCGCCTCGCGCTCAAAGAGGTCTGAGATCTCTGGCTTGAGCGTCTCTTCGCAGTCCTGAAAGATACGAAAAATTTTACGGTGCGTGGGCAGTTCGTGATGGCCGGTTTCGTGGAGCTTTAGAAAAGTCTGTTTTGATTCGACAACCGAATTGTCGATATGAATGACAAAATCGTTGGCATCGTAAATGCCGAACACTTTGGTGAGTGCGTTTTTGAGCGTTGTCGCTGTTTCGACCGCTTTCTTGCGGAGATATGCAAGAATCTGAGCTGGGTCGAAAATGCCGTGCGGCGCAACTTTCAGATTTGCTGCCGCGAGAATATCCTCAATGGGAGTCGGAAAGCGCTGCCAAGCAGAAGCGCGGTCGAGGAGCTTATGCGCACGCTGCTCGACCGCCCGACGTTGATCGGGATCGAGACTGCTATCGTCAGCTTTTGTCACCGTGTGGTTTCCTACTTCGTATGAACTGCAAATATCGCATCAACTCAGCTTCTTCCTCGGCATTGAGGTTATGCTCTGCAAATGTCGCCACTCGACCATGTCTTTGGGCATCAGTCCGGGATTTCGAGGGTGTCAAATACCCGGCCATTTCCATCAGGCTTGCGTAGTCCACTCCGTAAAGTTCGGCCAAGCTGTAAAGTATATGCGGCGACGGTTCCTTGATGTGGCCGTTTTCAAGCTGGCTGAGGTAAGCGTTGGAAACATCCTTCCCGGTGCCCTCTTCGACTTGTCTCAGCGTCATTTTTCGGTCGGTCCGGATCGACGCCAGATATTGACCAAGCGTGACCTTTGCTGTGTCAGCTTCTTTCACCGTATCTCCCCAAATGCTTGTTTTCATTGGAGGTTAGCGCAGGATTGCTCAGTTTGTCAAGCACGCAAAGTAGGTGCTTGACAAACTTAGCACGCACGATGTACTATGCACTTACGTTAGCGCTGGTGCTGGCGGCGATCTCCGATGGGGGCAAATAGTGACAATCGACAATCAAACTGCTGATGCGGGCAAAACCCCTCAGGGCTTCGCTGCCTCCGTGAACGGGCGCTCATTGGATTTTCACGACCCCGTGCCCGATGTGCGGCAGATGCTGAATGCAGCGGAATTCATGCCTGCCGACGAATGCATCCTTGTGCAGGGGTTTGCCCACGGAACGCGCGCAATGGGTCTCGACGAGACGGTCGATCTGCGCGAGCCCGGCATCGAGACGTTCTGGGCGTTCCGGTCGGATCGGGTCTTCCGCTTCACAGTGGACGAGCGCGGATTTGAATGGGGTGCATCCACCATCAACGAGCCCATGCTGCGGGCCATTGCGCATGTGAAAGAAGAGGACGCTCTGGTCCTAGAACGGGACGACCATCCCGATAAGGTGCTTGGCCCTGACGATGAGGTTGATCTGGCCAAAGCCGGAACGGAACACCTGCGCATCAAGAAACGTCTGGTGACCGTCTATTTCGGGATTGACGATAAGCCCTTCCATATCCCTGCCGGGACCTACACGACAGAAGATTTGATTGGGATTTTCCCCATCGAGGCGGGCTATTTGCTCAATCTCCTCGACGACGGGGCGATCGTAACGCTTAAGCCGGGGCAGAAAATCCACGTCAAGGACGGGATGCACTTCTCCAGCCAGCCGCCGGGCGGAGCCTCGTCATGACGGAGGCGGACACAAACAATCTCGCATCGTTGCGAGCAATATACCCCACCGCCTCGATCCAGACCGAGGGTAGCAAGGCGGTGGTGCTCATGCCGGAGGCCAAGTTCAGCGTGGCAGGAAAAATGGAGCAGATGGCCCTGCTCCTCGTTCCTTTTGAGCATAGCGGTTATGTTACCCGGTTGTTTTTCGAGCGCCGGTTGGAAGGTGCCGGCCAAAGTCAGAACTGGACCGAACACATGGTGCTCAGCCGCAAGTGGTGGGCTCCCTCATGGAAAGATGTTGTAGCAACGCAGCCTTGGGTCAGAATGCTTTGCGCACATCTTCGGGCAGTCGCATGACCAGCTGGTTCAAGATTACGCGCCAGTTGCTGCAAGCCATCCGGCACGATCTGGCGCGGCCTCATGCTTTTGCGCATGAGCGCGTCGGGTTCATCTCTGCCAGCCTTTCATTGGCAGGCAATGACCTATTGGTCCTTGCTCGTACCTATAGGCCCGTCGCTGATGACGAATATCTGCCCGATCCATCGGTCGGAGCGATGATGGGGCCGGAGGCTATCCGCAAGGCACTCCAATGGGCATTGTCGGACGGAGTCGCCATCTTTCATGTTCACACCCACGGCGGTTACGGGCGACCGGGTTTCAGCGGGATTGATCTCACGGAGCAAGCCAAGCTCGTAACAACCTTCTTTCAGATTACACGCAAGTGTCCGCACGGCGTGTTGGTGTTGAGCGACAACTCGGCCTACGGCAATATCTGGCTGGACGGCAAAAGGCCTGGCGAACCGATCACCCGCTTCGTCGAGGTGGGCTCCCCCCTTCATGCATGGAGTGGCATATGAGCCGGTTCGACCGTCAGAGTTTCCTTGGCGTGGACAGCGAGAACACGCTGGATGCTGCAACGATGGGGCTTGTGGGCCTCGGTGGTGGTGGATCGCACGTGATTCAGCAAACCGCGCATCTCGGCATTGGCGGCTATGTCGTTGTCGATCCCGACCACATCACGGTTACCAATACCAACCGTCTTATTGGCGGCATCTTGGCCGATCTTGAAACCGAAAATACTCCCGCGATGTCCAAGGTGGCGATTGCGGAGCGTCTTATTCGTGGGCTTCAGGAGAAGCCACGCATTATTCCAATCTGCGATAGTTGGCACAACGCAACGAGCGAGTTGAAGCGCTGCGACATTATCGTGGGCGCCATCGATTCCATTAAAGAGCGTGAGCAACTTGAGCGCTTCGCGCGCAGACACCTTATCCCGTACATTGATGTTGGAATGGACGTGCACGAATTGGGGAACGAGAAATTCCTAATAGCGGGCCAAGTCATCCTTTCCTTGCCCGGAAGGCCATGCCTGCGCTGTTGCGGATTGGTAACGGATGAGCGGCTAACGGAGGAAGCCAACCGTTATGGCGCGGCAGGAAGCCGCCCTCAGGTCGTTTGGTCGAACGGCGTTCTGGCTTCAACGGCAGTCGGGCTCATCACGCAGATTCTGACACCGTGGTTCAACGCTGCGCCGGAGTTTGTCTACCTCGATTATGATGGCAATCGCGGCACGCTTTTGCCAAACGTCCGCATGGCGTTGCTGCGCGATAAGGTCTGCCCACACCATCCGGCGGAAGAAGTAGGCGATCCGCTATTCGATGTGCGCGAATTCAATGCGCTGTGTGAAGCGATGCGATTGGCAAAGGTTCAGGCCGAACTTGCCGCCCCTGCGAACAGTAGCAGTCTCACATTGTGGGGGCGGGTGAAGAGGCTTCTTGGCCTTTAGGCGCAACGGAAGATCATTCCCAAATGGTTGAACAGAATGGTGCATTCTGTTCAACATCTACTAATTTGCACTCTCATCATTTATGAATAACCCCCGGAAGAGTTGGACATTTTCATTAAACAACTACTGTGGTTGCGGCCGAATCGCGTAGATTAAATAACTAGGAACTCTAAACTGAACATTTGAAGGGGGATGTCAGTGAGTATCTCCCGCATATACAGACCAGAATCTTGGGTATCGTCTAAACTACACTTAGCGGAGTCTCGGATTCACGGAACAGGTGTATTTGCCTCTCGAGAGATTTCGCCAGGCGAAGTCGTCGTGATTTGGGGCGGCACACTTCTATCACTCGAAGACGTTCGAAAAGGGCGCTGCACCGAGCACACACACGTAGCGATCTCAGAGGCCGAATGCCTTGCCACACCTTTGGGGGCTGAAAAGACTGTCGACGATTTTATGAACCACTCCTGCGAGCCCAACTTATGGATGCAGGATGAGGTTACACTGGTCGCCAACCGCGCAATTACTCCAAATGAAGAGCTTGTGGCTGACTATGCGATTTGGTTGAACGACGATTCATACCGCATGAGTCGCCTCTGTAATTGTGGGGCAACGGCCTGCCGCCACATAGTAACAGGCACAGATTGGCGACTACCGAACGTCATAGAATTGAACTATCCGCACTTCACGCCGTTCTTGAACGAGCGGATTAGGCTGGCTGGGCTCGCTCCAAAACGATGAAACGACCAACGATCATCGCCTTTTCAGGAATTGATGGCGCAGGAAAAACGTCGGCCATGCAGACCATCACGCGTTCGATGGGATGGAGGTACCGAAAGCAAAAGGTCGGCCGACGGTACGTTAAAGTCGAAGAAGAGTATCGAAGTACAGGACGCGCGCTATGGGAAGCAGTCGGCAGCGAATTTGGTCAACGCCTTTCTGAAGCGTACTTGGCCGATCTACTTGAATACAAACAGCGCTACGTCCACAATAATTTGGTCGACAAATACGTGTATCTGTTCGACCGATGGACATTCTGTTTGTATGCATATGCCAATTTTATGAAATGTAAACAGGTGGCACAGCAAGCTTTAGAAATTGCGCCCAGCGCAGACTTAACAATTCTTGTCGATGCAGACGCGACCGTGGCCCACCAAAGAATATTGAAAGCACGAAGGCCGGACTGGGAAGAAGATACAAAGAGCTTAGAGCGATACCGCGAGAGTTACCTGGAATGCGTACGAACATTTAGTTCGGAGGTGGCTGTGCTCAACGGAAACGCAACTCACGAACAGCTCGTTCAATCCTCAAAAGAGTGTATAATGTCGAGGCTTCGCCTATCGCCGAAGCTCCCTCGGGGGTAACCACATTGCAATTCTGGAAGAAACGTATGAAAGCGCTGATTACAGGAGCAAGCAGAGGTATTGGCTATGCAATAGCAGAGGAGCTCGTCCGAAAAGGATTTGAGTGCCTATTGACTGCAAAGCATTCAGATGGACTCGAGCAAGCTGCCGCAAAACTAAAGAATATCGGCTCTCAGAAGATCATCTCATGCGCCGCAGACCTAATGGAGCCTGCATCCATCAACTCCCTGTTGGACTTCATCGAAAAGTCTCACTTCATGCCAGACGCACTTATTCTTGATGCTGGCGTATTTTACGAGGGATCACTACTGGATGCGCCACTTGACCAACTGCGTACAACCCTTGAAGTGAATCTCATTTCTTCAGTGCATCTGGTTAAGGCGTTGGTTCCAAAGCTTGAAAAATCAAAATATCCAAGGATTGTCCTGATAGGTTCCACTGCATCGCTAGAGCCGTATGCTTACGGGCCGTATTACGGGATCTCAAAGTGGGGCGTAAATGGTCTCGCATGCAATTTGCGAAGTGAACTCAAGAGGAAGCAGATTGGCGTCACACTCGTCACGCCAGGAGGAACATTAACAGACTTATGGGCTGGCGAAGAGCTCCCACCAAATCGTCTGCTTAGTCCGTCGGACATTGGCAAAGTTGTAGGCGTTTTGTTTGACCTTAGCACCCAGGCAGTTGTCGAGAACATTATAGTGCGCCCAATGTTGGGAGACATGCATGAATAGTTTCGGCGCTAGCGGAGCGGCACCGGGTCAGGGCATTGCGATATTATGTATTTTCGGGTCTCGGTAAGCTCCTGTTGGTATATCGTTCTGAGCTCGGGATCGTTTTTAAACGTAAGCCCATATATTCGATCATAGATAAAGCCGACAATCTCGTCGTATTCGACACGCGTTATTGCGTTCAATTGTTTATCCGTCGCCATCATCAGAAGCATGTCGTGGCGATTTGCATATCCAGCATCGTTGGGCATTTCCGGCTGGATATAGGGAGCCGCCAGTTCGTACGCCCGATAGCCAAATCTCTCAAACAGGTTCTTAAAACGACGTATTCGCGCAAAATCGTGTTGCGCTTTCACAGCATCCTTATCGGGATGAGGCCGTTCAACTTCAAAAATAACGGATGGTTGCCGCAAAAGGTTAGTTGCATACAACATTGCCCTGAACACGAGGCCCTCGGCGGCCTCCACACGACCGTGAACGCTGGTTTCATCGACTGCAAAATACGACGCAAAAAGATGCTTACAATCATTCGGCATCATCAATTGAAGAAATCCCACCACGTGACGATCATGCTTCGCGACAAATACCGTATTATTTAGTGTTTTTCGAATACTCGCATCCTGAATCCACTCGATGAATTGGTGAGTTTCGTATTGCTGCGACTGGTCGATTCTGCGCTCGTACAGGTCAACAATTTCGGAAATGTCACGGTGATTGTTTGGCTCTAGTATAGAAACCTTAACTCGCTGCCCCGCTCGCGCAAATGCCTTTTCCCCTCCGGATTTTGCGAGGTCAATAAAGAAGTCTAGGAGTGGCATTTCCGATTCCCCCAGCAGCCCACTTCAATTCATCACAAAAACACGACACCCACAACAATCGCCACATTCTTTCGGCAAGCTGGCTCGCAAATGGGCAGCTGGTAGCATCACACCGACAAAAAATATGAATGATGGTGTTTACTGATAATTGGAAAAATCACCCGACCTAATCGCTTGGGCACGGGATTGCTCACCTGCCTCCTCCAAGTACTCGGCGAGTCGACCCGACGCATCCCAAACGTCCGGGTGATTCGGTCCGTACAGCTTAAGATACAATCTAAACGCTCGTTCTTGACCAGCGGTGGCGCCGAGCACGTCTCCGTTCAACCTAAGAACGGACGCCAACTGAGCTGCGCAGAGAGCTATCGCTGGTGTGTTTGACGAGGCGACGCTCTCAACATTTGTCTCGTTACCTAAGTCATGCAGTGCCTTCTCTGCATCAGCACGAGCGGCTGCCAATGCTGCCTTATTGGCCTCAAGAGAAGCAAGCAAGGCTTTTGTTTCCGCGAGATTAGAACGCGAGATGACGGTCAAACGATCTCCATGCAACTGGTTCATTTCGCGGATTGTCACAGCTTTTCCAAAATGTTCTACGGCATCGCGATATCTGCCGCGCTTCTTAAGAAATTCAGCATAATTGTTGTGCGTGAATGCCAAGGCCGCGTCAAACTCACCAAGGCTCTTCTGCCGTATCGCTATTGTCTTCTCAAAGATGGACTCTGCATCGGAGTCAAAGCCTAGCTCCCCCAAGATATCGGCCATATTCCCCATGCAAGTCGTTGTGAATTTATGCTCAAGGCCGAACGCTCGCTTTGATATTCGCAAGGCGCCCTCAATAAGAGATAGGGCAGAATTGAGATCGCCGATTACAAACCTGTAGTAGATAGCTGATGAATTGCAGAGCTTCGCCGCCAGCTCGGCGGAACCCATATCGAGATAGCTGTCGAAGTTCAGGAGGTTCAGTGCGAAAGGCACAATCCTCTCGTAGCTACTCCATAAGTCGGTCTCATACTGAAGCCCCTTTTTCTCGGGTACCATTCCCCTCATTATATTGACTATCAGTGAACCAAAAAACTGTCGCTCTTCGTTTGTCATTCGCGCGCGCAGCACATACTGCGTCAATCTGTGTATCGCCAATACACGTTCCCCCGCTTCAAACATGGTCGGGTCTGCTTGCACTTCTACAAGTAATGAAAATCGGGTAAGTTCGGCAAAAGCCTCTCCGAGCTTGATTGGGTTGCGAAGAATATCCCGAAGTATCTTTGGGGCATCGTCCCAAAAGCTCGATTCGGCAGTGGCTCTTGCCGTCTTTAAGATGGATTCGGCAGAAATCGCGTCTGGTGGAAAGTACGCGAGTAGCAACAACAGCGAGAACGCGTCTGGGGATATATCCTTGCACGACTGCAATACGACGCGGAGCACAGAATTCTCATACTTGTCGTTTAGAGGCACGTCATCCAAGTGCTGTGCCAAAGCGGTTTCGTAGTCGTTCGAGCTCACGCGGGTTTGCCTCAAATATCCTCCCGCAACCACGAGTGCTAATGGGAAACAACCTAGTACGTCCACAGCGAGATGATAGAAGCCCCCATCTTGGTACTGTGCCTCTTGGACCAATAGAGCTAGTGAATCAAGAGCAGGTAAAACGCCAACGTCAATTGTTTGCGCTACGTTAGTCCAGTCGGAGTAACGCGAGGTGATGATATAGTGCACGCCTTCGCGCGACTCAAGAAATGGCCGTAACTTGTCAGGCGTTGGTGCATTGTCAAACACAATTAGCCACGGTTTGCCGTGCTGAAGGGCGACGTTTAAAACTTCGGTTGCAAACTCGACAATTGGAATCCGCTTGTCTCTAGTAATTCCGATCCGTCTTCCAAGGGCACTAAAGGCACCGGCAATAGAGTTTGGCGATACTGCTGATACGAACCAAATTGCTGCATATTCTTTGCGATATTGCCGAGCATACTCCTCAGCAAGAGTGGTTTTCCCCATTCCACCCTGCGCGCGTATCGTGGCAATATTCCCCACAATTGCAGCAGCGTTGTGCTTTCGAAACATTTTATGAAGTTGATCTAGTTCATTTGCGCGCCCATGAACGAACCGATTAGCACGGGGCGTATTATCAATACCGACAGCGTGATGACGTATCAGGCCGATCCAAATTGGAAATTTCATAAGTGGAATTAAAACGCTACGAGAAAAGAGGTATGAAAGAAGGCCGAACACTGAAATGCCCAATAGGCCCGCGACTATAGAAATGTTCTCCAGCGATGCTCCGAGCACTCCACACTGCCTTAGAACTTCGTCGAGGCCGTGATGCTGGCACTGCCAAATGTCCTGAATGCCAGTTGGAATAGCCACTACAACGTTCCCCGAACCGCCCCGCTGCAAGTATATCATACGATTATGGTGTATACTATTTGGCGACGCGAATCTTAAGATCCAAAGACCGCCGAGCAGATACTCGTTACAATCAGAACGTCATCATTATTGTTAGTGTATTCAATTAACAAAATGAGGAATAGTGTTCAGTATTTACTACCCGGTCAACTGCTTTCTTCTTGCTGATTACCAATCCCCTCGCATTTCTGATTTATGCTTTTTGATCAAACGGGTACGCGGAAATACCTCACCGCAGCCGAACGGCAGGCGTTTATCCAAGCCGCCAAACGCTCCTCACCACACATCGAAACCTTCTGTCTGACGCTGGCGTATACCGGCGCGCGGATTTCTGAAGTGTTGGCACTCACGCCAAAGCGGATAGACCGCGAGGCGTATTGCATCATCTTTGAGAGCCTTAAGAAGCGGCGTACCGGCGTGTTCCGGGCGGTGCCCGTGCCAGATGATCTTCTCCAAAGACTGACGGCGGTTCATCATCTTGGAGAGTCCCAATTTGCAGATCAACGTCTCTGGCCTTGGAGCCGTACGACCGCATGGGGATACGTGAAGAACATCATGGCGGTGGCGAAAATTTCGAGGAAGCAGGCGATGCCGAAGTCTCTACGCCATGCATTCGGTGTCGGGGGAACGATGGCGGGCGTCCCACTTAATCTCATTCAGCGGTGGATGGGGCATTCGCGGATTGAAACGACAGCAATTTATGCCAACGCGGTCGGCGACGAAGAACGCGCGCTCGCGAAGAGGATGTGGAAGGGAATGCCCTAGATTGCGAGGGGGTAGCCAATCGAACTGAGTGCCATAAATGAAGGACCAATACCAATTCCTGAGGGGAGTCACATCCAGAAGGCTGATATTTGGGGCGGCAGCGCCGTTGTTTGACTTAGCAAGACCGATGGCTACGCCAAGACCTGGATGCCACCCCACTATCTAGTGGCTGGACTCCTAACACCGTTATTTTCTTCCCTCTTGACATGCTAAGCTATCAATTCACTTTGGGGGCAGCGGAATATGATCCCGAACAACCTTGCGCTTATTTTTTCCGAGCAATGGTGGTGGAGACAAATCGAGTTTCTTTCGGCCGCGAAAGAACTGCTTGCTTGCCTCTTCCTTGTCGTGGCAACCATTTACACATTCATCGTTCGTTCGATTTATCGAAGGAAATTTAGACCGTCCAGCCATTTATCGAAGCTGGTCGAGGAACGTGTTGCGGAGCAGATCAAAGAGCTAAATCAAAAGCTATTGATCGAAAAAGGGCGATCCGACACTTGCACACTCCATGTGCAGAACCTTGAAGAAAAGGTCAAACGACTGGCTACCCATCAACGAAAGATCATTCGCTATTTTCCGTTCCTATCTGCTTCGGAGGATGATAGCGCCGATGGGAGCGAGTACGACGATTTCGTTTGGCAAGTCGTCAAGTTTCGAATCAACGCAATAACTGCTAAGCTCGGCATCGCCGACAGGGTGCAGTATGGTGTCGTAGTCTCTTCAAAACAAATGCTAGCTAACACACAGACCTTATGGTTTTTTCCGCTTATTAATGGACAAGATGAGAGCGGAGGCGAACTGGTGCATTTGCCTTGGCACGTAGATGTCACGGTCGATCAGAAAAGTGAATCGGAGGTAATTCCGTTCAAAAAGAAGCGGTTGAGTTTGAAGATTATTCTGCCTGTTGGATATAACGAGGTGGACACCGGGTGGGGGAGACTTTCAGTTCAATCAATAGACGACGTTCGAAAACAATTCGATGAAGTACTGAATCACTAATCCTCGTAGAGCAATTGCTAGGGCTCTGTGCACGCTGGTGATGGTGCGCTGGCATAGGGCCAAGTGGCGTCCAAGAACTGTCGTGTTGTGGCGCTTTTGCGACCTGCCCTCCACGGGAAATGTGGGTCTGACATCGGACATAGCCGCGACGACCGGGTAGCTCAGACGCGAATATCTCCCGCTGAACAGAATTCCTCATTCTGTTCAGAGGCTGGTAAGGCGGGGATAACCAAGACCGCTGCCAGGGCGGGGCTTGGGATACAGCGCGGTCGTAAGAGGGCCTCTGGCGGAGGTGCGGGGCGGGAATGGTCCCGCCGTCCGCACGACGTTGTACCGGCGCGATATCGACGGTTTGCGCGCGATAGCGGTCAGTTCGGTCGTATTGGCCCATGCCCAAATACAGGGCTTTTCTGGTGGGTTCCTTGGCGTCGATGTCTTCTTTGTGATCTCGGGCTATCTCATCACTGGCATCCTGCTGAAGGACGCCAGCCTCGGCAGGCCAAGCCTTCTTCACTTCTATGAGCGCCGCATTCGGCGCATCGTCCCCGCGCTTGTAGTCGTCCTTGCCGCCTCCACTGGCGCGGCGCTGGGATTGTTCTCTCCATACGAGCTCAAGAACTTTGCAGATGGGCTCATCGCTTCAACGGCGTTCGTCGCGAACCTGTTCTTCATGGCGGGCACCGACTATTGCTCCCCACGATACGAGGAACCGCTGCTGCACCTTTGGTCACTTGGTGTCGAGGAGCAGTTCTATATCGCTTTCCCGGTCTTTCTGTGGTGGCTCTTGCGACTGCCCGCGCACCGGCGTTTGCAGGTGCTCGTGGGACTGTTTGTGGTATCTCTCGGGTTTTCAGAGCTATTTGCCGAACTGCTTCCGAAATATGCGCTCGCAGACCTCATTCCTGGCTTTGAACCTGGCACGGCAGCATTCTATTTCACTGGCTCGCGCGCCTGGGAATTGCTCATCGGTGCCATGGTTGCACTCCGAACGCCTGTGGCAGGACCGGCGTCTGCAAATGGTGGTCGCCTGCCAGCCTTCGCGCTGGAAATCCTGGCTATCGTCGGACTGCTGGCGATCCTGATACCGGTCGTCTTCAACAGCCGCGAAACGCCCTGGCCCGGTATTCATGCGATAGCGCCGTGTTTGGGGACAGCGCTGCTGATCGCGCTGCATGAACGGCACAGCACGGTGGTCGCCAGACTGCTCAGCACCCCGCCGTTGGTGGGGTTGGGGCTGATTTCATACTCGCTCTATCTTTGGCATTGGCCACTCTTTGAGTTCTATCGTCGCTGGAGCCTGCAAGCGCCTTCGATCTCGGAATATGTGATCCTCATCCTGGCTGCGCTGGTCGTTGCCATCTTCTCTTGGCGTTTTGTGGAGCAACCGCTCCGACATCCCCAGCACCGCATCAGCAAAGAGACCGTCTTCCGAGCAGCGGCAGTGTGGGGTGGCGTCTTCCTCTGCGCTGGGATCGCGGTGTTCGTCGGCGCGGGGTTCCCCGGACGATTTTCCCCGGCGGTGCAGGGCGTGTACGCCACGCTCGATGGCAATGCAGCCATACGGCGAACCGTCCAAAATGCGCTGCCCAGATGCTACGTCCGAAACCATGGCCCCGACTATTCTTTCGAACGGTGTTTCCGACTTTCACGAGATAAGCCGAACGTCGTGATCTGGGGTGATAGCTTCGTCGGTAATTATTTCTACGGCTTCCATGACGCTGGTCTTAAGTCCGGCGTGAACGTCATCGAAGCCAGCCATTTCGATTGCCGTCCCGTATTGGACGAACATCTCGTCACGCATCGGTGTGCCGTCTTCAACCGAGCGATTGCGGCCCATCTGGACCAAAGAATTACGGCGGTTGTCATTTCGGCCCGTCTGCTTAATCACCAGGAGCTTGTGCCCGCCGTGCTTGCCACGGCGCGTGAGATTGCCCGCCGGAGCATCAAAGTGATCGTCATTGGCGCTTCACTCGAATACCGGGAGGCCGAACCCTTCTATGTGGCCCGCTATGTACAGACTGGAAATGCGCGCTGGCTCGATTCGCGCGCCTTCTTGAAACCAGGCCTTATCGAGTTCGACAAAAAACTGCGGGCACTCTTTCAGGATACCGAGGGCATTCGATACGTTTCCGTTCTCGACACCGTCTGCGCAGAAGGCCGCTGCCCGATGATGGTGGGCGGCGCGCCAATGCAATCGGATTTTGGCCACCTGACCATGGCAGGTTCCATGGTGTTCGGTGCCGCCCTGTGGTCGCAGGTTCACGCATTTGCGCTTTCCGGCTTTGACCCTGGAAAGGGCGCTCCAACCGCAAGTGCCGTATCGCGCGCTTCGGCAACCATCCAATGAACGGGCCGAACAGACCAAGCGCCCCTGTTCGGACGCCGCCTCCACCGATTGTCCTTTGGCTGATCTGCGGTGTTGTCGTCCTCTTCATCGCACTAATATTAATCGGACTCCTTGATGTCGACTTGCCGAGTTGGGTCTGGGTGCTTTCTCGATGTTGGTAGTCGGTTGTTCATGGCTTCATCCCCGGATACAAAAGCCCCGGCTGGTGCCGGGGCTGAAAAGGAACAGTTTTGAGGATCATCGTTCTTTGATCTCGTTTGAAGCTGCGGCGAAGAGATATTCGACCGCTTCTTGCGCCCGACTGGCCGCCGTGAAGACGGCTTTGGTATCCCGGTTCAAGATGTCGAGCCACGAAGATATGTACGCGGCATGATCGGGGCGGGGCTCGTTGGTGATCCGAAAGGCAGAGCAAAGAAAGGCCGCCCCCAGTTCCGCGATAAGTTCTTCGAAGGCATAAGCCTTGTCGCCGAAGCGCTTGCCGAATTCCCGGTCAAGCCTATGCGGTGCCCCCGACCAATGCGTCTTATGCCGATATCGGCATAAGACCCATTATGCCGACAGCCGGGTTATGCCGCGTTGGCTTCCGGCACGCGCACGACCACTGCAAAATAGAAGTGGATGGTTCGGCATAATCCGGGGTGCCCGGATTGTTTGTAGTTGGCGAAGTTTGTTCGCTCGTCGCTT
>JARLJJ010000155.1 GCA_031291275.1 Formivibrio sp. | reverse complement strand
GGAAATGCCGCTGGCAGAGCGGGCGGAATTGATCGCTGAGCGTTTTGCGCGGATGGACAAGCGCAAGAATCAGGTAGCAGCCAGCAGTTGGATCGATAACACCACGTCCGCTGAGTTGGGTGTAGTGCCGGAAACGGTCAATCGTCGCGCGGTGTTGCCTTGGTCTGTGTAGTAATTCAAATGGTTGACTGATTCAATCGTTCAACGTTTGACGGTAATGGGGTGTTCTTAACCGGCTTGGCATACCCGTCAAGCCGGTTTTTTTATGGCGGTACGATTTGGCATGATTTCCTTTCTTGTTGAGGAGCGTGATGAGGAGAATTTGATCATTTGCAATGCCTTGTCTTTAAATTCAACGCGACTAATTGCGATGAGCTTATGGCATGAAACCCCAGAGGCGTCATTTCCGTTACAATGGCGGTCAATTTGACAAAGGATCAAGACACGCCATGCGCTATCTCCATTTCCTCCTTTGGCCGTTGAAATTCATCCTGTTTGCCGTGCTTTTTGCATTTGCTATGCATAATGCTGAAATGGTACCGCTAAGCTTTTTTCTCGGTTATGTCTGGAATGCCCCGTTGGCCTTGTTGTTGCTAATCTTCTTTATACTTGGGGCGTCGTTCGGCCTGCTGGCTTGTCTTGCCCGGCTTGCGCGCTTGCGTCGTGAAGTCGTGACCCTGCGCCGAGAGCTGCGCAATCGCAACCCGGCAACCCGTCCAGTTATTTCCGATGTTCCGCACGACGCGTTCTGAAAGTGATTCCTAGATGAGTGAAATCCAGTATTGGTGGCTGATTGCCCTGCCGGTTTTTTTTGGGTTGGGCTGGCTGGCGGCACGAATTGATATCAAGCATGTGCTTTCTGAGGCGCGTTCGTTGCCGGCGGCATACTTTGAGGGGCTAAATCATCTTTTACATGGCGAGACCAATCGAGCAGTCGACGTCTATGTGGATATTGCCCGTCACCATGTAGAAACCGTTGAGCTGCAATTCACCTTGGGGACATTGTTTCGTCGTCGTGGCGAGTTGGAGCGTGCCATTCGCATGCATCAGAAATTGCTGGAGCGGCGTGAATTGACCGCCAGCCAACGTCAATCGGCACAGTTGGAACTGGCGATCGACTTTATGAAAGCCGGACTGTTTGATCGTGCCGAGGATCTACTCCACGCCTTGGCGGATACCGATTATGCCCGGCAAGCGCGTGTAGAACTTTTGGCTATTTATCAGCAGGAACATGAATGGCGCAAGGCAATTGAAGTAGCAGCACTATTGCGCGATGAAAGTCATACCTATCAACATGAAATTGCTCAGTTCAATTGTGAACTGGCCGGGCAGGCGATGACGCGAGGCAAGCTTGATGAGTCGCGTCAATTCCTTGAGCAGGCGTTGGTTGAACACCGACAGTGTGCTCGGGCCAACCTGATGCTGGGTGAATTGGCAATGGCCTCTCATAATGCCGAGGCTGCGATCGAGTGTTGGTTGGCGATGGAAAAGCAGGACGTAAATTATCTGGCCTTGGCTGCTCGTCAATTGGTCTCTGCTTATGATCAGCTTGGCCGGGGAGAGGAGGTTGATCTTCTGCTGCAAAGATTGCTGCGCCAGAATCCTGAACTGGATGTGGTCGATCTGGTCTACGAACGGTTGACTACCCGGCTAGGTGTGCCTGCCGCTTACGAGTTTGTCCGTGAACGTTTGCGTGAACATCCCACCATGCCAGGTCTGCGAAAAGTGTTGGAAGCCCATTTATTGGTGGCTCCCGATGCTCAAAAACCAGAGCTGGAGATCATCATTCGCTTGCTTAACGAGAATACCCGTGAGCACAGCATGTACTACTGCCGCGAATGCGGTTTCAAAACCCGTCAATATTTCTGGCATTGCCCGGCGTGCAACGAGTGGGAAACCTATCCCCCGGTACGCGGCAAACAAGGGCACACCGCCTGAGTTTTTTGCCTGAGTCCAAGGAGAACATCATATGAGTATCGATCCGCGTGTGGTCGTTGCACTTGATTACCCAGCGGCTGAACCGGCGCTTGGATTTGCCCGCCGCGTCAGTCCTGAACTGTGCAGGCTCAAAGTGGGCAAGGAGCTTTTCACTGTTGCTGGTCCGCAGCTCGTAGAAAAATTGGTGGCCATGGGCTTTTCGGTTTTTCTCGATCTCAAGTTTCACGATATTCCGAATACCGTGGCGCAAGCCTGCAAGTCGGCCGCGCAATTGGGCGTGTGGATGGTTAATGTCCATACCTTGGGCGGGCGGCGCATGATGGAAGCTGCACGTGAAGCTCTGGATACGTTGCCGCAACGACCTCTGCTGATTGGGGTGACGGTATTGACCAGCATGAATGAAGCGGACTTGGCAGAAGTCGGCCTGCCGGCACCAACGATTCAGGTCGAGCGTTTGGCGCGTCTGGCCAAGGCAAGTGGACTGGATGGCGTGGTTTGTTCGGCGCAAGAATCTTCACTGCTTAAAGCCGCTTGCGGCCAGGGGTTCAAGTTGGTCACTCCGGGTATCCGCCCGGCAGCGGCGAGCCTCGATGATCAAAATCGGGTGATGACACCCGAGGCGGCCATCGCCGCCGGATCGGATTATCTGGTGATCGGGCGACCGATTACGCAAAGCACGGACCCGGTGGCAACCCTGCAGGCAATCAATGCCTCTATTGGGTGCTGATCATGCTTGAGGCTGAGATGCGTGCCCGACTGGGTTTGGCCCGTGTGCTGGTTGTAGGGGATGTCATGCTGGACCGTTATTGGTTTGGCGATGTAGACCGTATTTCGCCAGAAGCACCAGTTCCGGTGGCGCGAATCACGCGTAGTGATGAGCGGGCAGGTGGTGCTGCCAACGTGGCACGTAATATTGCTGCATTGGGTGGTAAGGCTCGCTTGCTTGCCGTGGTTGGAGATGACGAACCTGGCCGCACCTTGGAAAAATTATTGTTGGCAGATGGCGTTGAAACTTCTCTCCATCGTGATGCTGAAATTGATACCACGGTCAAACTACGCGTGCTGGCACGTCAGCAGCAGTTGTTGCGTATTGATTTTGAGAATGAGCCAAGCCATGAAGTCCTTGCTGCCACGTTGGATGAGTATCGCACTGCACTGGCGCTGACGGATGTGGTGATTTTGTCCGACTATGGCAAGGGTGGGTTGCGTCATGTGCAGCTGATGATTGAAGCGGCTCGCGAGGCGGGCAAGCCGGTTTTAGTTGATCCGAAAGGCGACGACTATGCCCGCTATCGCGGCGCGACGCTACTGACGCCTAATCGCAGCGAATTGCGCGAAGTGATGGGGCGCTGGCAGGACGAGGCTGAATTGATTTCCAAGGCGCAAGTGTTGCGAAAATCGTTGAAGCTGGATGCATTGATGGTAACGCGTAGCGAAGAGGGCATGACATTGTTCCGAGAGGAAGGCGTGGTGCACAAGGCGACCGTGGCGCGTGAGGTCTATGATGTTTCCGGTGCTGGTGATACGGTTATCGGGACGTTAGGGCTGATGCTGGCGGCAGGGTTGGAGTTGCCAGAGGCAATGGATTGGTCGAATCGGGCCGCCGGAATCGTTGTTGGCAAATTGGGTACGGCCGTGGCTCATGCGGATGAGTTGTTTGGTTTATAACCACTTTCGCGTATGAAAAAAGCCGGGATTCCCGGCTTTTTTTGCGTGAGGTCTATGCGTGACGTTGATTTACAGGGAATTTGAACCGTCGCTCAGCAATATTTCAACACGATTCTTTCCAAGGCGTTTGGCCTGGTACATAGCTTGATCGGCACGTGATAGCACTTCGG
This sequence comes from Formivibrio sp., assembly GCA_031291275.1. Taxonomy (GTDB): domain Bacteria; phylum Pseudomonadota; class Gammaproteobacteria; order Burkholderiales; family Chitinibacteraceae; genus Formivibrio. The sequence continues at coordinate 18,625 of JARLJJ010000155.1, read as the reverse complement.
TATGTGGCTCGCTATGCGCCACAAGGGTTACTCCAGCGCTGAAGGTGATCAATACTTTTTCGTTGTTGTGCAGAAAAAAACGTTTGGTCAATTCACGTTGCAAGCGTTGCACCACGCTAACAGCTTTATTGATATCGGTATCCGGCAACAGTAATGCGAACTCTTCACCGCCATAGCGGGCGACGGTATCTGTTGGACGCAACATGTCTTTAATGACCTGTACTAGATGGATGAGTGCTTGATCGCCAGCAGCATGTCCGCGCGAATCATTCAGTTTTTTAAAGTTATCGATATCCAAGAGGGCCAATGCGAAGGGCAGTTTGCTGCGACTGGCGCGGGCCGATTCGATCTCAAATGTCTCTTCAAGTCCGCGTCGATTGAGTGCGCCAGTGAGTTGGTCTTCTCGTACCTTTTCGCTTACGGTCCTCAGCTCTGTTTCCAGTTCGCTAATACGCTGCTGTGATTCATCGGCACGACTGCGCGCTTCCAGTAGCTCATCACGCGAGCGCTGTACGTCCAATTGCATGGATCGGGTATCTTGGAGCAGGTTTTCCAGTACATGGCTGATGCTAGGTAAATCGTTGGCTTTTTGTATCTTGTCGGCGTACACCGTAATTTTGCTGTGATACTGGTCGGTGCTGTTGGATAAGCTGCCCAGCCGGTCGATAAAGGTGGCAATCATGTCTTTCAGGACAGTTTGCGCTTCCATCAGGTTGTGTTTGAGTTGCCCTTGCTTAAACAATACTTCCTTGAGGCCTGCTTCAGCATCGTAGATCAGTCGCATATCGAGTGGCTGTGCCATGATCTGTTTGACAACGGCAATCTGCCCTTGTACCCACTCATCTTCAATCACGACTTCGGCCATATTGTCAGTCATTAGTCGTAACAGACTGAGTAAGCCATCGCACAGGCGCATTTCCTGATCATTCTGCAACTCCAGGCGGAGCCAGAACTTTCTCAGACGTACCATCAATGCCTGCAAGTTGCTTTCATTCTCCACGCGCGTGGTTTCGTTGGCGAGACTTGCCGCTTCTTCTTGCAGTTCCGGATTGTGGGCAAGTCTGGCTTCGATGCCGAGTTGCAATGCTTGCACGAGCGCGTTACGCCATTCCGTCCACCCCGTATTGCCAGGGGGTGTGGCTGAAGGTGAGGGAGAAGATTCTGTAGAGGATGTTTCGGCAGTGCTGGATGCTCCTCCTACGGTGTTTTCGGTTCCCGTTTCTGCCCAGGCGCGGACCAGGCTGGCCATTTTTTCGTTGAGAATAGCGGGATCAGTTCCGAAGTTGATCAGAACTTTTTCAAGTGCATCTTTTTTTCGATTGGCTGGATAGGCTGGATTGCGCAAATCCCACTGCCTGATGAGGTCGCGAATCAAGTCTGACCATGAGCGTGCCAAAACCATTTTCTGGCTCTGACTTTCAATACAGTTGAACAGCATCGTTGGTAGTGCTGGCCAATCTTCTGCCGCAGCGACTTGGCGCAAAGCTTCGACTTGGCGCTGTTTTTCGGGTGTCTGGTTTGGCATCGCAGCCAAGGCTTCAACAATCTGGCGTAGGCCGGGATGCAAGCGCTCAGCTTCCGGGGTACGTGCTATTTCATGGTAAATCGCTTCATAGTGATCCGGTGTAGGCTGGACGCGCCGGGTCATAAGCTGTTTCAGCGTTTCTCGGGCAATTTCAGTCGGGTTGCTTGGCTTGCTCATGGAGTCAAACTGAGGATGAGGAAAGACGATTATAGAGCGATAGGCAGCATTGCGGATAAACAAAAAGGCATCCCGCAGGATGCCTTTTTAATGTGGTGCTGGAAACGACTTAGTGTTCGCCGAGTACAACCACTTTAACATTCACCACAACGTCATGGTGCAGTGCAAGTGCAACTTCGTATTCGCCGATTTGCTTGAATGGGCCGTCTGGCAGACGAACTTCAAATTTCTTCACTTCAAAGCCGCTGGCAGTGAAGGCTTCAGCAATGTCGTGGTTCGTTACGGAGCCAAACAGACGGCCATCAACACCCGATTTCTGGGTAATGCTGACGCTGGCGTTCTCAAGTTTGGTTGCGCGTTCTTGAGCTTCAGCCAGAATTTCAGCTTGACGGGCTTCAAGTTCGGTACGAGCCGCTTCAAAAGCCTTCAAATTGGCCTCGGAAGCGCGTTTGGCCTTGCCTTGCGGAATCAGGAAGTTACGTGCATAGCCGTCTTTAACCTTAACGACATCGCCGAGGCTACCCAGATTGGCAACTTTTTCGAGCAGGATGATTTGCATATTCTTTTTCCTCTCGCTTAGTGTTGGTCAGAGTAGGGTAGCAACGCGAGGAAGCGGGCACGCTTGATCGCGGTGGAAAGCTGGCGCTGATATTTGGCTTTGGTGCCGGTAATACGGGCCGGAATGATCTTGCCGTTTTCGCTGATGAAATCTTTCAGAATGCCAATATCTTTGTAGTCGATATGGGCAATGCCTTCAGCAGTAAAGCGACAGAATTTTTTCCGCCGGAACAGATTACGTGGTGCGGGTTTCATGTGTTATTCCTCAATTCAGCAATTCAAATTCTTCGATATGCAACACGATATCCTGGCGACGACGCATACTCTTGGCGGCCAAAAAACCATGGATAGCCACTTTTTCACCGGCCTCAATCAAGCTGAACGCTTCGGCGGATTTGCCCAGTACAATGATTTGCACTTCGCATTCCACCTTGCGTGATTGACCAGCTTCTATCTGTTCCGACCGATGTACGATCAAAGCTTCAATGACTGGTAGTCCGGCAGGTGTATGACGCAATGGCTGGCGTTCAAATAACACGCCCTCCAAGTGGATCCGGTTGCAGTTATTCAAAGGGGATCAGGCTGCAGCTGGTATTTCAGCTGCCGGAGTCAGCGACTTGGCCTTTTCCGATTCCTTCATCATCGGGGATGCTTCGGTGACTGCTTGCTCCATCTTGACGGTCAGGTGGCGCAGAACAGCATCGTTGAATTTGAAGGCGTGCTCGAGTTCGTCCAGAGTTTCTTGGCTAACCTCAATGTTCATCAGAACATAATGGGCCTTGTGAATTTTCTGGATCGGGTAGGCGAGTTGACGACGGCCCCAATCTTCCAGGCGGTGAATGGTGCCATTCGCCGTGGTAATGAGGTTTTTGTAGCGATCAATCATTGCGGGCACTTGCTCGCTTTGATCCGGGTGCACGATAAATACGATTTCATAATGTCGCATGTGTTCTCCTTTTGGCTGTTTCAAATGCAGCCTGCCGCGATGCGACGACGGTCAGGCAAGGGTGGAAAGCCGGGCACTATAGCGCGGATTGATATCAAAATCAAGAATTTGAAGGGGGCGTAATGCAAAAATGGAAAACGCCGGAAGTTGTTTGCCTCCGGCGTTTATGATTTTTAGGAAACAGGATATTTACTATAACGTTTAACGCTCTACCAGATTAATTTTCCCGGTTACGCTTGCCCATTGTTCGTGATCGGGCAAGGGGTCTTTCTTTTCGACAATGGGGGGCCACACCAGAGACATTTCAGTGTTGAGCGCGATATAGTTTTGCATGTTCTCAGGTACGTCATCTTCAGCAAAGATGGCTTCCACAGGGCATTCAGCGACGCAGAGTGTGCAATCAATGCACTCATCTGGGTTGATTACCAGCATGTTGGGGCCTTCCCGGAAACAGTCCACCGGGCAGACATCCACGCAATCGGTGTATTTGCATTTTACGCAAGCGTCTGTCACAACATAGGCCATGATGTTTCTTTCTCCTTGGGTAGTTTGTTTTAAAGATTTTCATCATATTCTAGCAGAGCAGATGACACATGAATGAGATTGAATGTGTGGCCGGTGTGTGTTCGGCGCGAGAGCGTGTGGTAGGGCGCTTTGCGCCTAGCCCAACCGGTGATTTGCACATGGGGTCACTCATGGCAGCAGTGGCAAGTTTTCTTGCCGCTCGATCTTGTGGTGGTCGCTGGCTGGTTCGCATCGAGGATGTTGATCGGCCCCGTGAGGTGGTCGGTGCTGCCGCGCGTATTTTGTTTGATCTGGAGCGCTTTGGCTTCGAATGGGATGGCCCTGTTTGGTTTCAAAGTACACGAAATGAGCGTTATCGCTATGCGTTGGATCGACTGATAAAAGCTGGACATGCTTACCCGTGTGCATGTAGTCGGCGTGAAATTCAGTTGACGGGACTTACAGCAATTGACGGTTATCGTTATGATGGGCGCTGTCGTACAGGTTTGCCGGCAGGCCGTAAGGCATTAGCCTGGCGCTTGCGTGTACCGGATGAGCAAGTGGCCTATCTTGATGGAATTCAGGGCGTGCAATCGCAAAATCTTGCGAATGATGTGGGTGATTTTGTACTGTTGCGGGCAGATGGTTGTTGGACTTACCAGCTTGCCGTGGTGGTGGATGATGCGGAGCAGGGCGTCAATCAAGTGGTGAGAGGTGCTGATTTGCTTGATTCCACGCCAAGACAAATCTGGGTGCAGAGATTATTGGGGTATATTGAGCCGCAATATATGCATATACCGGTCATTGCTAATTCTCGTGGCGAGAAACTGAGTAAGCAAACACTTGCTCCGGCGTTACTTAAAGGCGGGGAAGCAAAGCAACTGTGGATGGCTTTGTATTTGTTATGGCAATCACCCCCATTAGATTTACGTAACGCAACTATAAATGAGGTGTGGCAATGGGCATTATTGCACTGGAGTGTGAACGGTATGCCACAGAAAAGGGCCGTTTCCGTAGAGATTGATCGAAGTCTTGCATACACATTTCTGAAAACGAACAAATAGTCATATCATCCGAGCAATTGATTACTGTATTTGCAGACAGGTTTCCCGGATTGAGTAAGGGGTAGCTAGCCCCCCGTTTCTGGATACACTAATTTTCACAAACAAAATATTCCAAGCGTTGTCGCTGGGAGGGAATTGTGCCGACGAAGCCATATTTCAAAACATGTGTTCTGGCAATTGCTATTGCCACACTACCCTTGTTTTCTCACGCTGCTGGCCTTGGGCGCTTGAATGTGTTGTCCGGTCTTGGGCAACCTTTTAAGGGTGAAATCGATCTGGTTGCAGTACAGCCCAGTGAGATCGACACTCTTAAGGTTGGTTTGGCCGGAGTTGAAGCGTATACCGCTGCACAGTTGACTTACCCCGCTCCCGCCCTTGGTCTGCGTTTAATATTAAATAAGCGCGAAAATGGCCACTACGTTGTTCAGATTACTTCAGCAGGAGCGTTGGATGAGCCGGTATTTAATTTATTGGTGGATCTGACTTGGGCGGGTGGAAAGATTCAGCGCGAATATACTGCCCTGATCGATCCTGCTGGGTATAGCGGCGTCTCTAGCGGGGTTGTTGTTTCGCCCACAGCAGATGCAAATGGTTTGCATCGTACTGAGAATTCTCTTCCCAGAACACAGTTTTCCTCTGCTATTCGGGCTCCTAAAGTTTCTCCCCGTGCTGGCCGCATTGCCAAAGCAGCTCCAACGGCTTCTGCCCCAGTAGCGGACAGTTATAAGGTTAAGGCAGGAGACACACTTTATGCCATTGCGGCACGAGTCAAGCCCGATGGTGTAAATCTGGATCAAGTACTGGTTGGACTTTATCAGGCAAATCAAGACGCCTTTGATGGCAATATGAACCGTCTGCAGCGTGGGAAAATATTGCATGTTCCCAATGCGGATGTACTCGGAGCTGTGGATAAAGCCGGTGCCGTGAAGGAAATCAAGGCGCAATCCGCTGATTGGCAGAGCTATCGTCGCCAGTTGGCAGGCGTGGCGGCAAAGGGCTCTGCTGTTGATTCTGGCAATCATGCTGAGGGTGGCCGTATTACTGCCAAAGTTGAAGACAAAGGTGCTCTGAATCCTAACAAGGATCAAGATGTGCTCAAACTCTCACGCGGCGCTGGTAAAGCGAATAGCCAACCGGATCGATTGAATGCGCTTGAGGAAGATGTTGCCGCGCGTAAAAAAGCCCTAGATGAGGCAAATCAGCGAGTGGCTGATTTGCAAAAAAATATCAAGCAAATGGAAGAGTTGGCCGCACTGAAAAGTAAGTCCGGTGCTGAGCTTCAACAAAAAGCAGAGCAGAACAAGTTGCCTGCAACTCCAGCTTCCGAAGCTGCAGGATTTACTCAGCCTGAAATAGTTGCTTCAGCGCCAATTGCCAGCGCTTCTGCTGTTGCGGCGATTGCAAGTCCCGTGGTCGAACAGGCTAAACCTAAAAAGCGCGTAGTGCCGCTACCGCCTCCTGTGACCGCTGAGCCTGGCTTGGTTGACATATTGATGGACAATGCACTGCCTATCGGAGGTGGGTTGGCTGCTGTGTTGCTGGGTGTGGCGGGTTTGTTTTGGTCACGCCGCCGCCGGCAACCAAATGTGTTTGAAAATAGTCTGATTTCAACGGGTGATCTAAAGCCTAATACTGTCTTGGGTCGCACGGGTGGCGGTGTCATTAGCACCCAGGCCGAAAATTCTTTTTTGACCGATTTTAGTCGTCAAGGCTTGGGAACGATTGATACTGACGAAGTGGATCCAATTGCTGAAGCCGATGTGTACATGGCTTACGGGCGTGATGCGCAAGCAGAGGAAATTCTCAAGGATGCACTGGTAAAAGACCCAAGTCGCCAGGAAATTCGGATGAAATTGCTGGAGATTTACGCGGCGCGCAAAGACAAAGTTGCTTTTGAAGAAGTGGCTGCAGATGTTTACGCGGCGACTGATGGCAATGGCCCTCTTTGGGACCAAGTGGTTTATCTTGGCGGTAATCTCGATCCGGAAAATGCGCTATATGCACGCAAGTTTGGGGGGAGTGAACCCGTTCAGCAAGCTGTTGCAACCGCTGGTGTGGCTATGGCTGCGGCTGTGGCGATGGCGCAGCCAGAACAAGATATGCACGATGTTCCACCTGGTACTGTGGCTGATGAGAAGTTGGATTTTGATTTTGAGATGCCGGATGTTGAGCCTGAGTCAAATTCCTCTCTGGAATTAGGGGATTCTGCGGCCAGTGAAATTGATCTTGATCTCGACTGGAATGTGCCCTCTGCGGTGGAACCGGTTGAGTCTAAAGTTCAACCTGAGCTCGATACTGTTGCAGGTGGGGATGAGTTTGCTGATCTCTTGGATTTGCCAGCAGATGCACCTGCCGAGAGTGGTGGGCAGCCATCGGTTGGAACTGAGGAAGGTCCGATTGACTTGATCTCTCATGACTTCCCTATGGATTTAAGTAGTGAATTCGATGTTGAATTGCCACCCTTGGCGTCCCAGTCTGAGCTAGTGACTGAGTCTGAAATGTTTTCAGCTGAACCTGAGGACGTAAACGAGATACCTTCGGCATCGTTTGATGTATCTTCATTTGAACTTCCTGATCTTGATCTGAGTTTGAATGCAGATAGCGCGGAGAAACCTGATGAGGAAGTACAAGCAGTTGCTGATTTTAGCGCGCAGCTCTCTGCAACTGAAGATCAGGCGTTAACATTGCCTCCTGCTCATTCTGATGAGGGCATGGAAGAAATTGACTTGAAGTTCGACTTTAATATGGACGAGCCTGTTAGCAAAGTTGAGACGGCTAAACAGGATGTACCTATTGATCTAGATATGGAAATCGGATCAGGTGCGGAAAGTGTAGAGTTTGGTGTGGATGATCCGGTTCAAACTAAAATTGATTTAGCACGTGCCTATATCGACATGGGCGATGTTGAGGGGGCACGCGAAATTCTTCAAGAAGCAGAACAGGAAGGAAATCTGACGCAGCAAAATTTAGCTAAATCGCTTTTGGCAAACTTGTAAATACTTGAATTGAAAATAAATTAAATTGCATCCTGTTAATCGACTGGCGCTCTGGCTGTGGCTGACTTCATTGTTGCCTTGGCTTGAGCGCCAACTGCTTTATGGTGCGGCCGTACTCGTTGTCGGCTGCGCCCTAGTCTGGGCTCGAGCTCGATTTATGCGCGCCTTGCCACGTATCCGTTGGTTGCTGATTACATTGGGTGCAATTTATGGCTGGACTACGCCTGGTGAATATGTGTGGTCAGGATGGCTGGCCCCCACGTTTGAGGGGCTTGTGCTTGGTGCAGCGCAGATGACGCGATTGTTAGTGATTGCTGCCAGCTTGCAACTATTGTTGACGAATATGAGTCGAGCATCTATTTTTGCGGGCTTGCATACCTTGGCCCGTCCGCTTGAGTGGTTGGGGGTTTCTCGTAACCGTATGGCATTACGACTGACTCTGACGCTTGAAATGATGGAAAATCTGCTGGAAACGCGCCAACCGATCAAGCATTTGATGTATGAATTGCAGCAGCCACTGGATGTGCACGCTGAACGTACTGTGTTGTTGCCCGTGTTGCCCATGTCGCCAATGCAACAAGGGATGCTGCTGGTGCAGTTGATGTGTATTGCTTTGATGTTGTGGTTTGGTGGTTTTGGCTCATGGATATGAAACGAATAGCGATTGGTCTGGAATATGATGGTCGTGCTTTTTGCGGGTGGCAAATTCAGCCTCAGGTTGCAACGGTACAAGCCGTTTTAGAGCAGGCGCTAGCTAAAATGGCTGGGCATCCAATCCGGGTGAATGCGGCAGGAAGAACGGATACTGGTGTGCATGGGGCTTTGCAAGTAGCGCATTTCGATACAGCAGCACAGCGTCCGCTGACAGCGTGGGTGCGGGGTGTAAACAGTTTTCTGCCATCAGGAATAGCAGTACTTTGGGCGAAAGAGGTGCCTGATATCTTTCATGCGCGTTTTTCAGCTACGGCGCGCCATTATCGATACCTATTGCTTAATCACCCCGTGCGTCCGGCATTGCTGGCAGGGAGAATAGGCTGGATTCATCAGGAGCTTGATTTGTCTGCGATGCGGCAGGCAGCGCTACTATTGATGGGAGAGCACGATTTTTCCAGTTTCCGTGCCGCAGAGTGTCAGGCAAATACACCGATTAAAACGCTGACCCGCATGGAAATCAATTCTGATGGTCATTTGATACAATGTGACTTTTCCGCAAATGCCTTTCTGCACCACATGGTACGCAATATCATGGGTGCCTTGCTGCATGTTGCCAAGGGTAACGAATCGCCGCAGTGGATAACCCGCCTGCTGGCGGCGCAAGACCGTTCCGTCGCGCCTCCGACCTTCATGCCAGATGGTTTGTATCTGGCGGGGGTTAGCTACCCGGCTGAGTTCGAGCTACCTTCCATGCCTGCGCCACGTCATGGCGTGATTTGAACCGGAATAACTGAAGAGCCATATGACCCCTCGTATCAAAATATGTGGTTTGCGTGACCCGGAAACCGCGCTGGCAGCAGCCAAGCTGGGCGCTGATGCGGTGGGTTTGGTGTTCTATGCGCCCAGTCCGCGAGCTGTGAATTTTGAAATTGCACGGCGCATTGTGCAGCGCCTGCCCCCCTTTGTGAGCGTGGTCGGCTTGTTTGTGGATGCTGATCCTGCCTATGTTTGCGAGGTGTTGGCGTCGGTTCCGTTGGATGTTTTGCAGTTTCACGGCGAAGAGTCTCCCGAATACTGCCGGCAATTTAGTCGGCCCTATTTGAAAGCAGTTAGGGTAAAACCGGCGCTGGATTTGCTAGAATATGCGGCTCGGTATGTGGATGCGTGCGGCATCCTGGTGGATGCCTATGCGCCGCAAGCGCCTGGAGGAACAGGCGAAACCTTTGATTGGTCGCTGTTGCCGCGGCATTTTCCGCTGCCTTTGGTCCTGTCGGGTGGTCTGCATCCAGGTAATGTTTCTGAAGCTATTCGCCAAGTGCAGCCGTGGGCAGTGGATGTATCCAGTGGTGTAGAAAGTAGCAAGGGAATCAAGGACGTGGCGAAAATCGCGGCGTTCAACGAGGCGGTCCGGCGATCCGGCTGCCCAGACTAGCGAGAGAATATGAACGAAATCTACAACCAGCCCGATGCTCGCGGCCATTTTGGTCAATTTGGTGGCATCTTTGTGGCCGAAACCCTGATGGCTGCACTCGAAGAATTGCGCGTTGAATATGAAAAAGCACGCAAAGATCCTGCTTTCATGGCCGAGTATTACAGCGATCTCAAGCATTATGTCGGCCGTCCGAGTCCGCTTTACCACGCCAAGCGATTGTCAGACGAGGTGGGTGGTGCGCAGATTTACCTCAAGCGCGAAGACCTGAACCATACTGGCGCGCACAAGGTAAACAACACCATCGGCCAGGCACTGCTTGCGCGGCGCATGGGCAAGAAGCGCGTGATTGCTGAAACGGGTGCCGGTCAGCATGGCGTGGCCTCGGCGACGGTTGCCGCGCGTTTCGGTCTCGAATGTGTGGTTTACATGGGGGCGGAAGATGTTAAACGTCAGTCGCCGAACGTGTACCGCATGAAACTGCTGGGCGCCAAGGTGGTGCCGGTTGAATCCGGGACTAAAACGCTCAAGGACGCCATGAATGAAGCCATGCGCGACTGGGTGACCAATGTTGATACTACGTACTACATCATTGGTACAGCAGCAGGCCCGCATCCTTATCCGATGCTGGTACGCGATTTCCAATGCATCATCGGTGAAGAATGCAAACGGCAGGCACAAGAGCAGATCGGCCGGCAGCCGGATGCGGTGCTGGCCTGCGTGGGTGGCGGTTCCAATGCGATAGGTATTTTCCATCCTTATATTGATGTGCCGGGCGTGCGTTTGATCGGCGTTGAAGCCGGTGGATTCGGTGTGGAAACAGGCAAACATGCTGCACCGCTAACCGCGGCTGCCAAGCCCGGTATTTTGCATGGCCAGCGTTCCAACCTGATGCAGGATGAAAACGGTCAAGTGATCGAAACCCATTCGATTTCTGCTGGTCTGGATTACCCGGGTGTTGGCCCAGAGCACTGCTATCTGAATGAAATTGGCCGTGCTGAGTATGTGGCTGCCAATGATGATGAAGCGCTAGTTGCCTTTCATGACTTGTGCCGCCTGGAAGGCATCATTCCGGCGCTGGAATCGAGCCATGCTCTGGCGTATGCGAAAAAGCTGGCAAAAACCATGCGTCCTGACCAGGTGATTGTGGTCAATCTGTCTGGCCGTGGTGATAAAGACATCCCGACCATTGCCAAGCTTGATGGCATCGAACTTTAACCAACAGGCGCCACAAGGCGCCTGTGCTGATATCTGACGGAACCATGTCCAGAATCCAGACTACTTTTGCGCGTTTGCAGGCTGCTGGCCGAAAAGCGCTGATTCCTTTCATTACCGCAGGTGATCCGCGTCCCGGCATCACTGTTGATCTGATGCATTCCCTGGTAAAAGGCGGGGCTGACATCATTGAGCTGGGCGTTCCTTTCTCTGACCCGATGGCTGATGGTCCTGTGATTCAGTTGGCTGCAGAGCGTGCCTTGGCGCATGGCGTGAGTTTGCGCAATGTGCTGGAAATGGTGGCCGAATTTCGCAAGACTAACGCCGAAACGCCGGTTGTGCTGATGGGCTATGCCAACCCGATAGAGGCGATGGGCTACCCAGTGTTTTCTGCCGCAGCAGTAGCAGCAGGCGTTGATGGCGTATTGACGGTCGATTTACCGCCCGAGGAGGCCCAGGAGCGGGTAGGTATTCTGAAGCAGCATGGGTTGGATCCTGTGTTTTTGCTTGCTCCGACAACGCCAGTCAGCCGCCTGGCTGCTGTGGCTAAATTGGCTACCGGTTACGTTTATTATGTCTCGCTCAAAGGTGTGACTGGGGCGGCCTCGCTGGATGTTGACAGTGTCGCGGCCAAATTGGCTGAGTTGCGTCAGCATATCAATTTGCCGATAGGAGTCGGTTTTGGTATTCGCGATGCAGAGTCGGCACAAGCAATTGCTCAGGTGGCCGATGCTATTATTATCGGTTCGCGCATCGTTCAGGAAGTCGAGGCTGGTGAGGCCGGTCTGACTGAGCGCGTGAGTGATTTCCTTTCCGGCATTCGTGCCGCCATTGATACGGCTCGCGCCTGACCCCTTATAACGGAGTTCATCCATGAGCAGCTGGTTGCAAAAACTGCTACCCCCGAAAATCAAGAGTCGTGATTCGGCGAACAAATCTGGCGTTCCTGAAGGGCTGTGGAGCAAATGTTCCGCCTGCAACGCTGTGTTGTATCGCACCGACTTGGAAAATAACTTGGACGTGTGTCCAAAATGTGGTTTCCACAGTGCTATCCATGCTCGACGCCGGTTGGATATTCTGCTTGATCAGGAAGGACGCTTCGAGATTGGCGCAGAAGTTAAGCCGGTCGATATTCTGAAGTTCAAAGATAGTCGTAAGTATCAGGATCGCATCACTGCCGCGCAGGAAGATACGGGCGAGGATGATGCACTGGTCGTCATGCAAGGTGCAATCTTGAATGTGCCTTGCGTCATTGCCTCCTTCGAGTTCAGGTTCATTGGTGGTTCGATGGGTTCTGTTGTCGGAGAGCGCTTTGTGCGAGGTGTGAAAGCGGCCATGGAGCAGAACGTGCCTTTCATCTGTGTGGCTGCTTCGGGTGGTGCACGTATGCAGGAAGGCCTGAATTCCTTGATGCAGATGGCGAAAACTTCAGCCATTCTGACTCGCCTTGCTGATAAGCGTTTACCTTTTATCTCCATACTGACGGATCCGACGATGGGCGGTGTTTCTGCATCGTTCGCGTTTCTGGGTGATGTGGTGATCGCCGAGCCAGGTGCGCTGATTGGTTTTGCTGGTCCGCGCGTGATCGAGCAAACCGTACGTGAAACTCTGCCGGAAGGATTTCAGCGCGCTGAGTTTCTGGTTGAGAAAGGAGCTGTCGACATGATTGTTGATCGTCGTGAGATGCGGAGAAAGTTGGCTCAGCTCATGACCTTGCTTGGCAATCAACCGGCACTGAACTGATGCAACGTTTTGATGCTGAACGTCTTGAGGATTGGTTGACGCACCTCGAAACGCTGCATCCCAGTGCTATCGATATGGGGCTTGATCGTGTGGCGTTGGTGCGCACTGCCTTGGGTCTCAACCCGACGTTTCCTGTCCTGACGGTGGGGGGGACCAATGGCAAGGGATCGGTGTGCGCGATGCTTTCGAGCATATTGCGCGCCGCGGGATATCGGGTCGGGACTTACACCTCGCCCCATCTGCTGCATTACAACGAACGCGTCATGATCGATCAGGTGCCGGTAAGTGATGTGGCGCTGGTGTCATCCTTCCGTGCTGTAGAGTCTGTGCGCGGTGAAATCTCCCTGACCTATTTCGAGTTTGGCACTTTAGCTGCCATGCAGCAGTTTGTGGCAGCAGATGTTGATGTCGCTGTGTTGGAAGTCGGTTTGGGTGGGCGTCTGGATGCGGTAAATGTTTTTGAGCCGGATGTGGCCGCGGTAGTCAATGTGGGCTTGGATCACCAGAGCTATCTGGGAGAGACCCGCGAGGCGATTGGATTTGAAAAAGCGGGAATTTTTCGCTCGAGAAAACCGGCTTTTTGCGCCGATCCCCAGCCACCGCAATCTTTGCTTGATCATGCGGCAGCTATTCACGCTGATTTGCACCTCGTTGGACGTGATTTTGGGTTTCAAAAGCAAAACGAAGATCGCCAGTGGATGGCTTGGAGCAAAGGATCGGCACATCGTCATGCCTTGCCGTTTCCGGCGCTGCGTGGCGATTACCAGTTGGGCAATGCCGCCTTGGTGCTGGCCATGCTGGATGCAGTGCAAGATCGTTTGCCTGTTTCTCTTGGTGATATCAAACGCGGATTGATCGAAGTTGAATGGCCGGCACGTTTTCAGGTTCTGCCCGGTCGCCCTGCCGTGGTGCTGGATGTGGGTCATAATCCTCATGCTGCTCGTGTTCTGCGAGCTGGCTTGGATCAAATGGGTTTTTTCCCGCAGACGCATGCGGTCTTTGGCATGATGGCCGACAAGGATATTGCTGGTGTGGTGGCTTGTCTGGCAGATCGGATTGGCGTCTGGCATGTTGCTGCGCCAGCGATTCCGCGAGCGGCGACGCCGGAAAAAGTGGGTGAAATTATTCATCTTTCTGCAACTGGGGCACAGGTAAGAATTTATCCGACTGTCGCACAAGCCTGGCAGGGTGCCTGCAAGAGTGCGGCTGAAAATGATAGAATCCTCGCCTTTGGATCCTTCTATACCGTCGCCGAAGTCATGGCTGCGCGGGAAACTCGAACATGACCCAATCCAATGTCAGCGAAGAATTGCTCTATATCCGCAAACGAGCTCGCCGTCGCTTGCTTGGCGCCATCGCTCTGGTCGTCTTCGCGCTGGTGGTGCTCTGGACCGTGCTGGATAATGCGCCACCGCCGCAGTTTACTGCTGGGCATCCGGTGGAGATTACTTCCAGTGTCTCGGCATTGGCTACCAACGCATCTGTAGTTGCTGTGGTGCAGACGGGAAATAGTGCGGAAATAGCGTCCGCACCAGGTAATGTTTCTGCGTCTGGGTCTTCTGCTGTTGCTGCTGTGCCCTTGTCAACAGCCGTTGCGTCCCAATCTGCGAAAGAAGGATTGCACGCTCCTGCTGCAAGCAGCAGCGCTACTATTTTGCCCGGTAAATTGGTCAATTATCAGACGCCAGTAAAAGTCGCGCCTGTGGTGAAGCCAAAACATGCGAGTGCAATGGTAGTGAAGCCTGCGCTTGATCCACGCAAAATTTTGGATGGCGTTGATGAGAAAAAAACCGCTTCCACCGCGAAATCTGGGCGATTTTTCCTTCAGGTCGGTGCGTTTGCGGATGAAGCTAAATCTGCACAGCTATTGGCCAAACTTAAGGCGGCTGGCTTGCCTGCCTTTGGCGAGAAGGTTCATACCACCAAGGGTGAATTGACACGCATCAGGGTTGGCCCTTCTGCCGATGAAGCACGTGCCAACGAATGGCGTCGTAAATCCGAGGCTGCTGGTGTGTCGGGTAAAGTCATCAAGCAATGACGGTTTTTGATTATGTAGTGCTAGCCATCGTTGGTTTGTCCATCCTGCTTTCTGTCATGCGTGGCTTGATGCAGGAAATTCTGGCATTGGCGGCTTGGGTGCTTTCCTTCTGGCTGGCTAGCAAGTTTGCCGGGCAGGGCATGCATTGGATGCCAGATGGTTTGCCCAATGACAGCATTCGTTATGTTGCTGCGTTTCTTGCTATTTTTTGCGCGGTCTGGTTACTCTCCGCAATCATCCGCGTGACGATTAATCAGTTTCTCAACACGACAGGGCTCAAGCCGCTAGATCGCATGTTGGGTGCGGTTTTTGGTTTCTCCCGTGGCGTGTTGTTGGTACTCATGCTGGTACTGGTGGCCGGTATGACGCATTTCCCCCAGACGCCGGATTGGCGCAATGCGATGTTCAGCCCACTGTGTGAAAATGCAGCGCTGCACATCAAACCCTGGTTGCCGGTTGGCCTTGCCAACCGAATCCATTTCGATTGATTTTCGCGTTTATTTGCAATAAAGGTAACAAACACTATGTGTGGCATTCTCGGTGTGGTGGCGCAAACCCCGGTCAATCAACTGCTTTATGATGGATTGCTCATGCTGCAACATCGCGGTCAGGATGCTGCCGGTATTGTGACGGCTGAAGGGCAGGTGCTGCATATGCACAAAGGCCAAGGCTTGGTCCGCGATGTGTTTCGCACACGCAACATGCGTTCTTTGATGGGGAATGCCGGAATTGGTCATGTGCGCTATCCGACTGCAGGTTCGGCCTCCAGCGTGGCGGAGGCACAGCCGTTCTATGTAAATAGTCCGTTTGGTATCGTGCTTGCTCATAATGGCAATTTGACCAATGACAAGCAGTTGAAAGATGAGATGTACCGTACCGATTTGCGGCACATCAACACGAACTCAGATTCTGAAGCATTGCTCAATGTGTTTGCTCACGAGCTTTCACAGCGCACCAAAGGGCCGAAGCTTGATTCTGATACCATTTTCGATGCAATTACTGCTGTGCATCAGCGGGTTAAAGGTGCTTACGCGGTAGTTGCGATTATTGCCGGTTATGGCCTTGTCGCATTCCGTGATCCCTATGGCATCCGTCCGCTGATTATTGGGCGACATGAAACATTGGCGGGCTTTGAGTATTTGTTGTCTTCTGAATCGGTTGCGCTGGATACGCTAAATTTCAAAATGTGGCGTGATGTGGCTCCGGGCGAGGCTGTGTATATCACTTTCGACGGCCAGTTCCATAGCCGCCAATGCCATCCGACACCCAAGCTTGTGCCTTGTATTTTTGAACATGTTTACTTTGCTCGTCCCGATACAGTGATCGATGGTATTTCGGTCTACGAGGCGCGCATGAATATGGGCGAACGCTTGGCCGACAAGGTCAAGCGCGTGATTCCGGAAATGGATATCGATGTGGTGATTCCAATCCCCGATACCAGCCGTTCTTCTGCACTGCAACTGGCCAATCGCCTCGGTGTTTCTTTCCGCGAAGGGTTTATCAAGAACCGCTATATTGGCCGTACTTTTATTATGCCGGGGCAATCTACGCGCAAGAAATCGGTGCGCCAAAAGCTCAATCCGATCGGCGTGGAATTCAAAGGCAAGAATGTACTGCTGGTGGACGATTCCATCGTGCGCGGCACCACTTCTAAAGAAATTGTCATGATGGCACGTGAAGCAGGTGCCAATAAGGTATACATGGCTTCTGCTGCGCCGCCGGTGAAGTTCCCGCATGTTTATGGCATTGATATGCCGACACGTGCAGAATTGATTGCCACTGGTCGCACGGATGATGAAATAGCCCGTGAAATTGGTGCTGATGCTGTGATCTATCAGGATTTGAGCGAACTGATTGCGGCCTGTACCGATGCCAGCCACGGTCAGATTACCGAGTTTGAAACTTCGTGTTTTGACGGTAACTATATTGCAGGTGATGTGACCGATGACTATCTGGATGCGCTGGAAGCCAAGCGAATCTCGCCTTTGTCGAAGAAATACAAAGAAGGTGATGGCGATAGCCGGGTACTTGACCTGAATATTGGCGTGGCCGAACAAAACCTGATTTGATTCGGCTGAGCTATTGAGCGCTATTTTGTTATTAACAAGTGCTTCTTAAGTATTTGTAGTTTGATTGAACGGGGGCTACGCTCCCGTTTTGTTTTCAGCGGAGATAACATGATGATCGAAGAGTTTGACAACCTGCATCCTGAAACCGTGGCGGTGCGTGCAGGAACCCAGCGCACTGAGCATGGTGAGCATTCCGATGCTCTGTATCTGACATCCAGCTTCGTAGTCGATGATGCGGAAGATGCGGCACTCAAATTTTCCGGACAGGCACCTGGCTACACCTACTCGCGTTTTGGTAATCCAACGGTAACCGCGTTTGAAGAACGTCTGGCAGCGCTTGATGGGGCAGAACGCGCTCTTGGCACTGCGTCCGGTATGGCGGCAATTCTGGCCCTGTGCATGGCGCATCTCAAGGCGGGTGATCACATCCTTGCTTCCAATGGATTGTTCGGGGCGACGATCCAGCTTTTCAATAATTATTTGGTCAAGTTTGGTGTGGAAGTCAGTTATGTTTCGCCGACCAATCCGCAAGCTTGGCGCGAGGCCGTACGTTCGAATACCAAACTGTTTTTTACTGAAACGCCGTCCAATCCGCTGACCGATATTGCTGATCTGGCCAAGCTGGCTGCAATTGCCCACGAACATGGCGCATTGCTGGTGGTAGACAATAGTTTTTGTACCCCTGTTTTGCAACGTCCACTCAGGTTTGGTGCCGATCTGGTGGTGTATTCGGCGACCAAATATCTGGATGGCCAAGGTAGGGTATTGGGTGGTGCAGTAACTGGTTCTCAGGCGCTGATCGAACCAATTTATTTTTTCCTGCGTACGGCCGGACCTTCGCTTTCACCGTTTAATGCTTGGGTATTGCTCAAGGGATTGGAGACTTTACCGCTAAGAATGCGCGCGCATTCGGAAAGCGCGTTGAAACTGGCTGAATGGCTGACGGAACAGCCGGCGATCGAACAAGTGTACTACCCGTGGCTGCCAAGTCATCCACAATATGAACTTGCCCAACTGCAGCAAAGCGCTGGCGGTGGCGTTGTATCCTTTGAGGTGAAAGGTGATCGGGAAGCCGCATGGAATCTGGTCAATAATGTGCGTCTGATTTCGCGCACCTCTAATCTTGGGGATGTGCGCTCTACCATCACTCACCCTGCAACTACCACGCATGGTCGACTTACCCCAGAAGCGCGCGCAGCGGCGGGCATCAAGGAAGGCCTGATTCGTGTGGCTGTTGGGTTGGAACATGTTGATGATTTGAAAGCTGATTTATTGCGTGGATTAGCGTAAACGGCGCGTGGTTATGATGATGCGGTAATTACAATAATGGTATCAAGTGCCGGATGGCAGAGATTTTGATTCCATTCATTTATACAAGAATCGGCTCCGGCCGTTCATGGCCCGCCTTTTTGAAGGCGGGCTTTTTCATGCCCAATTGTCAAATACTACATCCGAGGGATGATCAACTTTGGGGAATGCAGTTGTCGCGCTGTGAAAGAGATGAATGCCATGACAAATGATGGCAATCTCTTCTGCTGGAATTTCCATCAAACCCAACGTGGACTGTATTTAGTCAGGCCTGAATAATTTTCAATGCAATGATTTTTAATGGGAAAATGACTTGGATCGAGGCATGGATTTGCAAGAAATCATTAAAATTGCCCTGATTTCTTGCAAATTCTGAGTACAACATGGCCCCGAAATCGC
>JARLJJ010000154.1 GCA_031291275.1 Formivibrio sp. | reverse complement strand
TTTTGACACGAAATCTGAGCGAGCAATTGCACCCGCTACGGTGAAGCGATAAGTCACGCCCTGACACGAGGCGCCGCGCGGGTTTCCCTCATCCGCTCGTCTTCACCGCTGCCAATAGCATTGCTGGCGGAGCAATCCGCCTGAGTTGCTTCAGGCGCCACGCGCCTATTGGCCCGACCCCAGGACACAACATCCATTGGACTAATCATTAACAATTTCCGGCAATTTGAAATACAACTTACATGCTAATTACCAATCGTTACCGATGCTGATTCCAGGCAATTCGGTTCACGATGGCGACGGTTACCAGACGGCTATTCATCAGGCAGTTCCTCTGGGCCGCAGATTGCCGTTTGCATCGGAAAATCCTCGTTACGAACTTGGCCCCTCCTTAAGCCCAGCGCTTTCAGGTTGGCAGAAGCATACTTTCTCCAAGAAACGAACCCCAGGCAGCGCCGCATTTCAAGAATTTCACAAGACGATGATTACCATTATGTACTTGAAATGGCAACTCTAATGGGTACTAAATGGGGGGGTTGGTTACCAGTATGCAGTTGTGTCCGGTCTGTGCAAGTTGGATAATAATTCACCCGCAGGCAGTATGGCTAAGGTCCGGACGAGGGACCCGGCGGTCTGGTGCGAATTTTGCAAATGCTTTGTCAGCATGGCGTTAGGGGATTTCGTCGATTCGCCTGCGAATCCTGCCAACTGACAGGCGCGAGCGATTCCTCTCCGCTTGAAACAATCCAGAGCCGTGCCGGAGGACCGAATCTGCCCGGATGGCGATTTGAACTCTGACGGTTACGCAAGGAGTGACCATGAGAATTCGACAGGATGAGAGCGGACAGGTTCTGGTGCTGACGGCCCTGAGCATGGCTGCAATTTTAGGTTTTCTGGCGCTGGCCATTGACGTGGGCCTATTGTTCAACACGAAGCGGGACATCCAGATTGCCGCCGATGCTGCCGCAACTGCCGCGGCTCTGGATTACAGTTTCAACGCCTCAACCTCTTCGGCAACCACCGTAGCCGACCTGGCCGCCAATGCCAACGGAGTGGCCACAAGCAACGTAACCGTCAATTTTGGCTCAAGCGGCAGCATTACCACCCCGTACCACAATAGCGCCGGGTATGTT
>JARLJJ010000153.1 GCA_031291275.1 Formivibrio sp. | reverse complement strand
GCCCTGTTAGCAGGTATGTGACTGTGTGTGACTGTGTGTGGTAAATTTTCATACTGTGAACGAGGAGCTGCCTTGTTGCCCTCTATAATATCATGAGTGCAAACTCAAACCGGTGTCTGTGACTGCGCAGGCGGCATATTCTTGGCGGATGTGTGCTACGATCCGGATGCCCAGGTGGATCATCGCGCAAACTGTGATGCGTGTTATTATGACCAGACTGGCACCAACTGCCAAATCTGCTACTACACCAGGTGCACCACGGTAAGTCCCCACTAGTACTATCACGATTCACGACTCAAGTTCGTTGTGAGCGTTCAAGTTGAACTCGAGTGTTGTTCACTGGTCTCACCGCAGAATCCCAGCTTTCCGTACGATGATCCCCAAGTCCAGCTAGCGGTGGCGCAAATTGACTTGCAGAGTGCGTAAAGTTTGCAAACAACCGTGACTGCCTCTGCCAGTCTTACACCGGCATTGGTGGATTTTCTGTACCGCGTTGCTTGCCGCAGGCGCTCAGAACCAGTCCAATTCCCTGCCCGCGGCTAATTCAAGTGCCACTGATCAGCTTCTCGGTGAAGTCCAGCAATGTACGTCTCAAACTTAGACGCTCGGCTTGCTACTGGTGTCATTGTGATGATGTTTTTGTACATGTAGCGATTGGGTTCGCAAGCACCATCATCTCCACGCTGCAGGCGGAGGCAACCTGCGCTAACCTGGGGGAGGTGTATCCGACCTCTAGAAACAGCTTGTGCAATGCGGAAGTGAACATCATCCGGCTGTTTATCCTCCAGGCAAGAAAATGTGTTCAGTTGCCAGTGCTGCTCTGCAGCCTCAGGCTCAGGCCCCGTGTGCAGCTAGGGACTGATGTTCTTGTGACCCTCGCACCCGCAGATGTTCGTGGCTGTATTCCTCTTCTTCGCCCTCGTGGGTCTCATGCCGATGTGGGCCAATCACCCAGCTAACTTCCAGGGCGCTTTTGCGAACAAGCCTGCCAGTGTGCACAAATACTTCTTGCGAGGAAGTGGCGGGGTTCGTTACCGCACCACGATATTTACCGAGTCAGTTTCCCTGAGAAATGAGTGTGTTTGTGTTGTTTTCCGCCTTTGTAGGTGCCAGCTCAAGGCGGTGAACCACAGGGAGGGTGTCCACCAAGTCCGAGTCGGCACAGTCTCCCCCCACCCCCAACACCACCCCCCGCCCTCACAGCCCACAAGTTCTAGTGGTTTACGACTTGTTCATGCCATAATACAATGTCATACGCAGCCACGTGCTGCTCTCTTGATTACTACTGTTTGTTGTCCAAACACACCGGGAAGGCCACTGGCGTGCTTGTGATTTCCGCAACGGGAAAACAGTACACAACCTGCCGTGCTTGCAGAGCGCCAATGTGGCTTCAGACAATGATGCAAAGTTCAACTGCTTGTCATTCTGTTGCGAATGGCTGGCAGATCCCCGAAAACACCGGCCGGCGCACTGCACATTTTCGAAAGGTTCAAGTTCGCGTGCCCCTACCGGTACTCGTGAATGAACAGCTCCTACTCGCCGAGCCCCATCATCAGGTCCCTGCACCACGTGTCCCGCTTTGGCTACTTGAACAACCTCACTTTTTTCCAAATCATCAACCCGGGTGATGCATCGCAATCCTACGGCAAGGGTCTGGGGGTGAATGGCGGCATCATCATCGGCTTCGGCATCCTTCTCACCCTCTTCCTGCTTTTCATCTATTTCGCTATGTGTTGTTGTTTGTATTACTTTTCACGAACCCGGGCTGAAGATCCGGTTTCAGGTGCGTGGTGCGGCCGGGACGGGTTGCGCGAATTCAGACATTTTCTGGCTGATTCCTTGCCCTATCCTGCTCCCAGGCAAACGGAAATGCAGGAACTCCG
>JARLJJ010000152.1 GCA_031291275.1 Formivibrio sp. | reverse complement strand
TCAGAGACAGCCGGGAACTGGGCTACGAGCACGCTGGCCAAGGACAAGATCGAGATGGCTGCCGACCAGAAGTATGAACCGTATGTGCCAGCCAGCAAAGAGGCGCTTCTTGCACGGTTTGACAAGGAGACAGCGGAGGCTAAGGCTGTGCTGGCCGGGTTTACACCGGCACAGTGGGATGCGAATTGGAAGTTTGTGGCTGGCGATCAGACTTGGATTAACGACACCAAGTACGAGGTCTGGCGGACGTGGGTGATGAACCATCTAACACACCACCGGGCTCAGTTGGGGGTTTACCTGCGGCTACTGGATAAGCCGCTGCCAGGGACTTACGGGCCTTCGGCGGATGGGATGTAAAGCCAAAGACCAGGGATGTAGAGGCCAGAAGACTGTCCGGTTGAGTGCATCCGAGCCCACCCTAGCGACAAAAACAAAAACGTCGCGAGGGTGGGGCACCTGTGAAGTTTCAACACGTTGTTCCATTCCTATTTGTACCCATCAGAAACCAATCATTTTTCTTGTTTTATCTTTTCCGGATAAGATTTCAATTTTTGGCAGTTGAGCGATGCGGTCAAGGCCTTGCCGCGCAAGCGGTTGAGGGCGATTCATAGCCCGAAAGCCTTGACGGCATCGCTCAACTGCCGTATCCAGAATCGATCCGGAAAAGATAAAACTCCTCGATTTGCCCCCTGCAGCGACTCTCGAAAATGGAACAACGTCTTGATCATCTACAGGCACCCGGGCTTTCTCGCTGTGGGGGCGTTTCGGGTCTGATTACTGACAGACGGTGGCGTCTGCGGCTAGTCTTAAGGCATGGCTTTTTCATTTCCGAAAATTTATCCAATCCTTGATGCTTCGGTGATTCCTTCTGTGGGGCGGGCTGAGTTTCTTCGGCGGCTGGGTGAGTCGCTTGCGGAGGCTGGCATTACGCTGATGGAGTATCGCAACAAGACTGGTTCCGATGCTGAACTGCTGGCGGATGGGGCTGTTTTGAGGGCGGCGCTGCCGACTAAGAATGTGAAGTTAATTCTCGATGATCGGGCTGATCTGGTTGATCAGATTGGTTTTGATGGGGTGCATGTAGACGCGGGAGATTTGGCTCCTGCGGCGGCGCGGCGGCTGCTTGGGCCAGATCGAATTGTTGGCACGTTTGGGGGCAGCGAGGGACTGCTGCCAGGGATTCTTGAGGCGCCGGTGGATTATTGGGCCGTGGGGCCGGTTT
>JARLJJ010000151.1 GCA_031291275.1 Formivibrio sp. | reverse complement strand
GGTACGGCTGTTGCGCATCAACGAATACAAGCGCCGCCAGGCCCCGGTCGGCCCGCGCGTTACTCACCGCGCATTCGGCAAGGATTGGCGCATGCCGATTACCAATCGCTTCACGCTGTAAACGGATCAAGCAGAAAACAAAACGGGTGGCATTGCCACCCGTTTTTAATTAGTCCGCCCTGAATAACTCCGAATTTGCTTTTTTGCCAGGCGTTACCCGGCACAGACCACCATTTCACACAGACCTGTGATTTTGCATTGTCGTTCCCTCCATCGCGCCACCCACGCCAGCGCAATCAGGGCGTAAAAAAACCGGAGCTTCTTCAGAATCAGTCTCAGATTCTGGCCGCAGCCACACAGTACCGCGTGCAGGTAATCGCCCAGTGCGCCTTTCAGCCAGTTCCTGCGCAGCAGCCCATCGTTCTTCATGTGGCCAATGATCGGCTCAATGGCACTACGCCGCCGAATATCTCGCCGCAAACGCGGGGTGATGCCTTTCTTCAACCTCGAGTGGTAGACCTTGATGTCATCCGGTGCGCTGTGGCCGCGATAGCCCAGATCCACAAATGCTTCTTTCGGACGGTGACCCGTCAGAATCTCAACCTGTTCCAGTGCTTCCCGTAGCGTGTGACCATCATGGGAATTGCCCGGCATGCTGCGCATACCCACCACCAGGCCTTCCTTGTGCGTGCTGGCGATGGTGACTTTGACGCCAAACTCATACGGGGTGCGGCTTTTGCCTTTGCTGATGCATTCCACTTCGGGGGCGTGCAGGCTGTAAAGCTTGTTCTTGCTGTCCTTCTTTTGCTCCAGT
This sequence comes from Formivibrio sp., assembly GCA_031291275.1. Lineage (GTDB taxonomy): Bacteria > Pseudomonadota > Gammaproteobacteria > Burkholderiales > Chitinibacteraceae > Formivibrio. The sequence continues at coordinate 1,269 of JARLJJ010000151.1, read as the reverse complement.
AATCGCCTGGCTTGCGACAGACGGTGCTGCAGTTCTGCCAAGCCTTCTGCTGGAACAGCAACAATCTGTCGCTCAATGTCCCGCACAATCCGGCCAACAATACTTTTGAGTCGGCGCAAACTGCCTCGCATCCGCTTGAATTGTTTGGCATGGGCATAGCGACCAATCTGGACCGCCACTCTTGGCGCCTCGCGGTTGTAGTTCTGCCGCAGTTTTAGACCGCCATCTTTTGCCAACTTGACCAGCTTGATGCGAACCCTTTCCAGCAACCGGCTGTCCGTGGGGTGGGCAATGGCTTTCTCTTGCACCGTGGTGTCGACAATCACTTTGTCGAAGCTGCGTTTTTCTACCATCTTGCCTGTTCTCGCAGCTTCAATGGTTTGCGTCAGCAGCCATTCGACGCCTTCTTCGCCGATCCGCTGTCGCCAGCGTGTCAGCGCCGAGGGATTGCATGGCAGTTCGTGCTGGAAATACGTTTCACCACAAAAGTGTTGCCAGTAGGGATTCTCAACCCAGCGCTCAACCAGCACTTCATCTGAAACCCCATAGGTGTGCTGCAGATAGAGTAATCCCGCCACCAATCGCGGTGGTAATGCTGGTCTGCCAAGCGTGGAAGGGAAGAACCCCGACCACTCCCGCTCAAAGACACGCCAGTCAATCAACGCAGCCAGCTTCACTAGCGGGCGTTGAATATCGATCATTTCAACCAATTCTTGGCGAAAGAGTTCTTTGCTGCCTGGCGGTGGTGATTTGGGGCCCATTTATTGTCCATAATTTGCAGGGAATTGCTGCAATTATCCCGTTTTATTGCAAATTTATCATCACACATGTATCAGTTAGTGCATATAAATCAATGCTTTATTGGTTATTCAGTGCGGACTACTTAGTGCTGGGCACGACTGCCATAGAGATTGCCAGACAGGCTGTGCATGAACACGTATTTAGGATCGCTTAGATATAAATTGTCAGACAGATATGCTTTATATGTTTGACATTCAATCATCATATGTGATACATATTAAGGTGAGGGTAGACGTGGTGCCTGGTGAGGTTTGTAAATGAGGCCAGGGCCAAATTGATTAATGGTTTTGCATCAATGCGACAAGGCTCGCAGGCTCATGAAGTCATGAGAGGTGTACGGCTTAAGGTAAGGAGTTGGATGCGCACGATTCTGCATTCGACTGACGCGTGAGAACGCTGTTAAAGCGGGCTTTGTAGTGTTGGACAAAGTTGGGGTGGCATTGACATGCTGATTAACCACACAGAAAT
>JARLJJ010000150.1 GCA_031291275.1 Formivibrio sp. | reverse complement strand
GGTTTGCGTGGTTGATATGTCGTAACCAAGGTAAGGGGATGTCAACCAATTCGGACTAGTTTCATGGAGCTTATTGACGGTTCCAGGGATCGATGCGTAGACTTTTGCGATCACCACTATGGCTCGCGCTGCTCCTTGCCTTGGCTGACTGGGCAACGGGCTTCAGCGAACCTGTGGCGCATGCTTACTGGAACATGGTTTACAAGAACTGGCAGCGTCCTGCGCCGCGATCTATCATCGTCGTGAACGTTGACGATATCGCGAATCTCGGAGCGGCGGGTGAGGCGCAATTGATCGATCTCGCGCGTCTAAGCAGTCCCAGAAGACTGTATATTGATACGAAATTGCAGTTCAGCCTTAGCAAAATTGATGATGCGAAGTTGCGGGTATCTTTGTCACATCTTACGGATAATGCGGTTTTCGTAGTCAGACCAGTAGATAATAGTGAATTTGAAAATAGTAAAATTTCAATTCCGGATCCATCACTCGTCCATAACAATAAAATTGTAGTTTCAAATTGGAATGATAACTTTCTTTGGTTTGTCGAAAGTGCGCCGTATTGGGTGGATGTTGATGGGGTCAGGTATTCGACTTTCAGCAGCGACTTGAGCGGTGTTCATTCGGGGCTCCAGTCACTCTATTACCCCGACTTTTCAGTGGACCCCGCGACAATTCCGAGCATTTCGGCCCGGGCGCTGCTCGATGGGCGAACGTCGGTCACAAGACTTGCCGGAAAGGTCGTCATACTCGCATCGTCGGATCGTGGACCTGCGCTTCGCTATTTTGGGCATGGTTCCGTCGTGCCGGCCGCTTTTGACATCGCCGGTGCAGTCGCACTGAGTCGGCCTATCAACGCGAACCTCAGTGGACTAGCGCTGCTCGCGCTGGCGTTCGGGGCGCTCTACTTGGGGCATAATGCCGTCCGCAAACGGACCAAGTGGCTGTTCTATTCGCTAGTGCCGATTGTAGTTCTGCCCTTGCCGGTTTTGCTGCGGGAAGTAGGGTTGGTCGCCTATCCCGATGTCGCGATGTTTTGCGTGGGGATTTTTGCTTCGATCCGGATTTGGCAAAAGCGCATCAGGCGGGTTCAGCATACCAGCGCCTCGGGCTTGCCCAATATGCTCGCGCTGTCCAACAGCACTTTGCCGGTCGGCTGCGATGTGGTGGTTGCAAGCGTTGCACGGTATGAGGAAATGCTGGCGACGCTGCCGCGTGAATTGCACGGCGAATGCGCCCGCCAGATCGCCCGACGCATTGCGGTTGGGTGCGGCGCGACCGAGATCTATCATTCCGATGGCGGTCATTTCGCCTGGACCGAGGAAGCGCGCCCGCTCGATATGCAGTTGAGCCATCTCGAAGGGCTGCGTGCGCTGTTCGCCGCGCCCTTGCAGATCGGGCCGCATACCTTTGATACCAATATTCACTTTGGCCTCGACCGCAATGAAGGCGTGGAAACCGCGACGCGGGTCAATTCTGCTTTGGCCAGTGCCAACGAGGCGCTTGCCAATGGCCGTGCGATCGAACTGTTCGAAGCCCATCGCCTAGCCGAAGCGCCGTGGGAGCTGTCGCTGCATGCGCGCATTGACGAAGGCT
>JARLJJ010000149.1 GCA_031291275.1 Formivibrio sp. | reverse complement strand
TTGGGCGTTCCATCGATGAATCTTGCAAATGCCTTCAACACTTCTGGGTAGGTATTTGTGTTGTAGGTGTCTGCACAGGCTTTGTTCTCCCACAGACTGATCGCAATCGCATCCTGGCTGCCGGGATTTGACAATGTGATTTCTTCCTTAAAGCCCTTCTGCTTGTGCAGTACAGGCAGAATTTCGTTTTCAAGGGTCCGGTTATAGTCAGAAAGCATGTTCGATTTCAGACGAAAAGATACATTGCGTGCAAACATATCAACCTCCACGGGTTGTTGTCGCTAAGAGGGGAGAACTTCAGATGGGCTGACTTAGTTTCAGGGAACCTGAAAGAGGAGAAAAAAACTCACTCCACCCAGCTATTGCATTCAGGTGGCCCCCCTCCAACAACCGCGCAACTTGTTGTTTCTACACGCTACCTAGCAGATCCGACACCGCAGAGTCTGGAGTTCCGTCGTGTACTTTTGGCGGAAAGCAAGCACAAACGCCAAGTTTTTGTAAGGGAATAACAGTCGCAACCGGCCGCACGGTTTTGTCAATTGGCGAAATATCTCAATTACACTCATTGGCCCCGGCGGAGGCGAACGGACTAATGCTTTCAGCAAGAAAATTCAGAATCACGCGGCTATGGTTGCGATGTACGCGGTACACTACAGCTTCGCCAGAATCCACAAGACGCTGAGGATCACGCCTAGCATGACCGCTGGCCTGAGTGACCACGTTTGGAGTCTTGAGGAAATCGTACAGATGGCGGACAATTACATGCCGAAACCCGGCAAGCGCCGCCCTTACAAGAAGCGTGACACGGAAGGCAGCACCATAGATGGCAAGATCAAGTAGCGGACAGGTATTCAAGTCGGGGGAAGGGCAAGTATTCAAGCCGGGCGAAGAATGCCCTATATCTGGCGTCTATCGCGTGGTTCACGATCCAGCGCATACCAAAGAGCATGAGGTCACGTGCGTCTATGGGGAGAAATTTCCCCCGTGTAATAACTGCGGCGATCACGTCCGTTTTGTGCTAGAGCGAGGAGCACATCACGTGGATGTAGACGACAACTTCAAGATGTAGGTTCGTTTGTTGGCCGTAGTTCCTAAATTTCAAACTGAGGCACGACCCCTTGCTGACAGCCGCTTTCCATCGCGACTGTTTTATGGTGGAAGCCGCTCCTGCTGCTCAAGGGTTCCTCCCGCCGGGGCATTGGGCACGCTGCGTTTGCCAAGGGGCAACAAGGGTACCATTGGGCATGAGCAGCATACATCCAGAATGCCTCGACTCGAACGCTTCTGATCGGGTGCCTGCTGATGTCCTCCTCCGCCAAGAGCCCGACGAGGAAGAGGACGAAGAGGAAGACGACCCCAAGAAAAAAGACGAAGACGATGATGCACACCCTGACTCGGCGCGAGGAGAAGATCATGAAGATGCGCTTTGGTCTGGAGGACGGCTCGGAGCACACGCTGGAGGAGGTTGGCCTAGAGTTCGCTGTCACCCGCGAGCGCATTCGCCAGATCGAAGCCAAAGCCCTGCGCAAACT
>JARLJJ010000148.1 GCA_031291275.1 Formivibrio sp. | reverse complement strand
TTACGACATGCTCAAGGCGGTAGACCGCAGCATGACCATTGGCGGCATACGCCTGCTGGAAAAAGTGGGCGGCAAGAGCGGTCACTGGCTGGCGGGCGACAGCATTCCTTTGTAACTGCGGGTTTGCTGTCGTATTTGCTGCTAATTCGCGTTCAATAATTTCCAGCCATTAGGCATACGTGTTGATCATTTTTACTGGCCGGGCCGCGTCGACTGGCAGGGGCCAGTCATCGCTAACGAATGATGTGGCATTGGTTAGCGCGGCATAAGGATTGGCCATCATCACGTTATACCCAGCGATCGAATGCGCATAGGCTGGATTTCGCGTGATATTGTCGAATGCCATGGCGTTGGGGTCCAAGCTTAAATTGCTGACTGTGGCAGCCATTTGCGTGGTTGTGGTGGTATCCGCCAGAGCGGTGCTGATCGCTGAAGGTGCGGTATTCGCGGCAAGGCTGGTGTTGAAAATAGCGTCGGAAATACTGGCACTAATCGTTTCTGCCGATGGTGTGCTGGAATTGACGCTGGAAAGCTGCAAGCTATTCAGTGCCTGAATGCTGCTTGTATTATTCGTGGTGGCCGCCGCCGCTGCGGATATTCCGGCGTTGCTCGCAGCCGTTTCGGAACCGAGTGTGCTCAAAAATACACTGGCCTCCTGTAATGGTGATCCCAATTGCACGTCATTCTGATCTTGAATGTTGTTCACATTGTTTGAAATGAAATTTGCTGCAGTGGTGAATATATCGGTATTGCTCGTACCTGTTTCGGCGGCCAAGGTGCTCAGAAATGTACTCACCTCCTGGAATGGTGAAACCAATAATCCTGCAGCGTTATAAGTGAGGGATGGCGCAGACTGTGTGCTGCCCAAGGTCACTATGGTACTGGGATTGGACAGTAAAGGACTGGTAACCTGGCTCTGTGCCACCCGTGAAAATTGTTCAGCCGTGAGTGGAGGAGTAACAGGATAGGTACTGGATATGGATGGTAGAGTTATTGCCATGAGCGAACTCCACTACTTTAATGGGGAGTAGAAACAGGCTTCGACAAAAGCAGCCAAGCCCACAATCCCCGCATTTACCGCAGTATTTCAATTACTTGGTTCGAACACTATTTTCACTCATAGTTCAAAAAACATGTTTGTGCCACTTCTGACATGGTGGATGCCGTACCCGCGGGAGTCTGCAGGGAAAGGGGCTTTGGGCTGGCCAGCGAGGTGCCAATACCAACTGATATTTCCGATTATTGCGCCCTGTGCCACGGCGCTTCGCCGGAAAACTGCTGCGCGAGGAAATCCAGAACCGCGGTGACCTTGGCCGACAGGTTCATGCGTTCGGGATAGACCGCGTAGATATCCGCCGGCGGCAACGCCCAGTCGTCGAGCACCGTGGCGAGGCGCCCGGACGCGAGATACGGGGCGATCTCCCACTCTGAGCGCATCAGGATGCCGTGACCGTCGAGCCCCCATTGCAGGGTGGTTTCGCCATCGTTGCTGCTCATCGCGCCGTGCACCTTCACCGTTTCCTGCTTGCGCCCGCGGCTTAGATGCCAGTTGCCGTAGGCGGTGTCGTTCTCGCGCAGCACGATGCACTGGTGCCTGACCAGATCGTGCGGCAGCGCGGGCATACCGGCACTCTTCAGGTAAAGCGGCGATGCGCAGAGCAGGCGGCGGTTGGCGGCAATCTTGCGCGCGATCAGCCGTGAATCGGGCAGATCGCCGAAACGGATTCCGACATCCACTGCGCTCTCCGTGAGATTCATCGGCTTGTCGGTCAGCTCCAACTGCACTTCCACGTCCGGATACGCCTTGCGAAATGCCGAGACGATCGGCGCGATATGGCGCCGGCCGAAACCGAAAGTCGCATTGATACGCAGCAGTCCCTTCGGCACGTCGCGGCTGCTGGAAACCTGCCGGTCGAGTTCGTCGAGTTCGATCAGCAAGCGCGATCCGGTCTTGAGGTAGAGCTCGCCTTCGTGCGTGACGCTCAACCGGCGCGTAGTGCGGTTGAGCAGACGCACGCCCAGGCGCTGCTCAAGTTGCGCCAGTCGGGCGCTGACTGCTGGCGGCGTGATGCCGAGCTCGCGCGCCAGCGCGGACAGACTGCCCTGCTTCACCAATTCGACAAAGAAACGCAGGTCAGAGACCGAATCCATTTGATCCTCTGTTTATCCCGGAAAAGAAACGGCGAAGCCAAAATGCCGTTCACTTAGGGGTTTATGCGCCTGCGGCGCGTGGTTTAAGTGCCGTTTCCGCACGGCGGGCAGGAAGGATGCTTTGTCTCGGCAAAGCACCCTTCACCCGAAAGCCAAGCCCGCTCCGGTGCCCCTGCGGGGTTCCCTGCGATGCTCGTAAAGCCCGGCGGCTGCGGAACTCGGGCTACGCCCTCAGACAGTCCTCGCCGAAACCCCGCGCTTTGCTGCGCTTCTCGGCACCTGCCAGGGCAAGGGTGTGCTTATCAGCGCCACCGTCAAATTCAGCATTGCGCAAAACTGAAATGTCGTTCACTTGGTTCAAGTAAACGGCATTACATCGATATGGCTACTTTTCAGTTTAACTTAATTATCAATTAATTTTCGATCCATTCGGTAGCTAGATATACGTATTAAAGTTCGCTCACTTCAACGATGGGCCTGCTTCCCGGGCCGATCATTTGCCAAGGAGAGCAAAGTGGCGCGAACGATGTACCAGAAACTGGTGGATTCGCACACGGTGGCACGGATCGATGATCAACACGTGTTGCTGTATGCGGATCTGCACATCATGAATGAATATACGAGCCCCCAGGCTTTCGGCGGACTCGCCGCCCGCGGCGCGGCGGTCCACCGCCCGGAGCAGCAGATGGGCGTGGTCGATCACGTGATTCCGACGCATCCGGACCCGGTGGCCAAGCGCACGATCCGCATCGAGGCCGCCGGAGCCCAGGCAGCGAACTTCACGCACAACTGCAACCATCACGGCATTCACCTGTTTGACGTCACCGATCCGGCGCAGGGCATCGAGCACGTGGTCGCGCCCGAGATCGGCCTGATCCGTCCCGGCATGGTCGTGCTCTGCGGCGACAGCCACACCACGACCTACGGCGCACTCGGCGCACTGGGTTTTGGCATCGGCACCTCGGAAGTCGAACATGTGCTGGCGACGCAAACGCTGGTGTATCGCGTCTGCGGCAACATGCGCATCACGATCAACGGCAAGCTGCCGGCCGGCACCACCTCGAAAGACCTGATCATGTACGTGGTGGCGCAGATCGGCGCGCAAGGTGCCCGTGGCCTGGCGGTGGAATTCGATGGCAGCACCATCGCCAGCCTGTCGGCCGAAGCGCGCATGACCGTGTGCAACATGACGGTCGAATCCGGAGCTCGCGCCGCACTGATTGCGCCGGACGACACCACCTTCGACTACGTCAGGGCGCACGCCGATATGCCGACCAAGATGTTCGAGCAGGCCGTGGCGAGCTGGCGCGAGCTGAAGTCCGATGCCGATGCCCTGTTCGACCAGCACTTCACTTTCGACGCGGCGGACATTGGCCCGTACGTAACTTGGGGCACCAGCCCGGACCAGGCCATTGCGATTGATGCGCTTATCCCCGCCGCCGACACGCTCGATGCCGACGCGATCAAGGCGCTCGACTACATCGGACTCGCGCCGGGCGCCTCGCTCGAAGGCACGCCGATCGACCGAGTGTTCATCGGATCCTGCACCAATGCCCGCATCGAGGATCTGCGTCTCGCCGCCGATGTGATCCGTGGCCGTAAAGTGGCGCCTTCGGTGCGTGCAATGGTGATTCCCGGTTCGGGCCTAGTGCGCGATCAGGCCGAAGCCGAAGGCCTGGCCCTCGTGTTCATCGACGCCGGTTTCGAATGGCGCCAGCCCGGCTGCTCGATGTGCCTGGCGATGAACGACGATTTCCTGGAAATCGGCGAGCGCTGCGCGTCCACCACCAACCGCAATTTTGAAGGGCGCCAGGGCCGAGGCGGCCTGACGCACCTGATGAGCCCGCCGATGGCCGCCGCTGCCGCCATTGCCGGCCATATTGTCGACGTTCGCAAGGAGAGTGCCCATGTCTGAGTTTTCCATCATCCAGGGCGTGAGCGCACCACTGCCGCTCAACAATCTGGATACCGACCAGATCATGCCCAAGCAGTTCCTGCTGGGGATCGACAAGTCGGGCCTGGCGCACGGCGTGCTGCACGATCTGCGCTTTGATGCCTTTGAGGTGCCGCGCCCCGATTTCGTGCTGAACCGGCCGGCATATCGCGGCGCGAACATTCTGGTCGCCGGTTCCAACTTCGGCTGTGGCTCAAGCCGCGAACATGCGGTGTGGGGGCTGATGCAGATCGGCATCCAGGCCGTGATCGCAGCAAGCTTCGGCGAGATTTTCTACTTCAACGCAGCCAACAACCGCCTGCTGCTGGTCACGCTGCCGGAAGACGCGGTCAGCGAATTGATGCGCGAAATCTCCGACCCGGCATCGAGCCGGTTGGTGATCGATGTGGCGCGGGAAGTCGTGGTTTCCGCGAGCGGCAAGGAATACCGCTTCGCGCTGCCGGCGCGGCAGAAGAGCATGTTTCTCGAAGGCCTCGACATGGTCGGCGCCTCGCTGAAGCAGCTCCCGCAGATTGAAGCGTTCGAGGCGGCTCACTGGGCGCGCAATCCGTGGCTCAAGATCGATCTGCCGGCGATGCGCAAGGGCTGCCCATCCGTTTGATTGCAATGGTGTGTCGGTTAAAGGGGTTAAAGGAGTCAGGCTCGGATTTTTTCGCACGGCGCAGGCTTGTTCATCGCCTCGGAATCAGTTCCAATGGTGCCATGAACATGCCATTGCTAACTTGCCGTACCAACTGTGCCGCTTGCTGTATCGCCCCCTCTATCACCCGTCCAATCCCGGGTATGCCAAACGGAAAACCCGCAGGCGTACCCTGTGTCCAATTGGACGAAAACTTACGCTGCAAGATTTTCGGTCATTCTGAACGGCCGGGTTTTTGCGGTGGGTTGCAACCATCACCAGAAATGTGTGGCGAGAATCGCGATGAAGCGCTGGCTTGGCTGACTGTGCTGGAAGAAGCCACGCGCCCTTCTTGTTGATAGGTGGCACGGGCCACTATTGCATAGCTGAAACATTCCTGAGTATTTTCGGATGCTTTGCTCCGATGCCGGCGAGACAAAGTAATAGCCTTGTAAATACTCAAAGCCTGCTTATCTGATACGAAGAATCCACTCATCACTATGGTGTGACTTGGTAAAATTGGCATAAACGTTTCTATGCCCCGGACTATCTATATAATCTGACACCACTAATTTGGTTTCGGTAAGCAAGTGAGGGTTATATACCTATGATTATCGTCAAGTCCCATAACCGCGCGACATATTTTTTATCTGCGGATAAATGTTAAATCAACGCGATAGTGAATCTCATCACTGATGCCGAACGGGTAATCCACTACGCTCAGCACATAACAAACCTTACCATAAGGAGAAAATATGCTTACGAATAATTTTGCTCTCGCAGCTTTCGTGTCAGCAGCTCTAATTGTTACAGGGTGCACCACACCAGACTCCGCCAATGTGTATAGCAAAAGTGAAATGCGGCGGAAAGCAACTGTTAGAGCGGGCACCATCGAGCAAATACGCCCAGTAAAAATGGAAGATTCCAAGGGTATTGGTGCAATATCCGGCGCTGCGATTGGAGGTCTTGCGGCGGGCAGTTCCATTGGGCAAGGCAATGGCAGTCTTATCGCAGGCATTGCAGGGGTGGTGTTGGGCGGTGTGCTCGGCGACAAAATTGAACGAGGCGTTGTCCGCAAAGATGCCTTGGAGCTTACCGTACGAATGCAAAATGGCGAGCGGCTAGTTATTGTAGAGGATGCCGATGTGGCCCTGCAGCCGGGCCAGGCAGTAGATGTCATTGACGATGGCAAGACCTCGCGCGTGGTACCTGCGGCGCAACTCCCTGCACCGGCGATACCTAGCAAAACGCGTCTTTGAACCACACACAAACCCCCGCGCCTGCATCATTATGCAAGCGCCGGGGGGCGTTTATTTAGTACCCAAGGCGTTGGCAGATCGTTGAAACCGCTCCGGCCGCGTTTAGCGTGTAAAAATGCAAACCCGGTGCTCCGCCTGCGAGCAGGCGATCGGATAAATCGGTCATGACATCCAGTCCGAACGCCCGAATCGATGCAGCATCATCTCCCATGGACTGCAAACGCAGACGTAGCCAGCGAGGAATTTCAGCACCGCACATATCTGAAAATCGTGCCAGCTGGCTAAAGTTCTGGATGGGCATAATGCCGGGGAAAATCGGAATCGTCACGCCGCGCGCGGTCACTTCGTCGACAAAGCGGAAATAGGCATCTGCATTGAAGAAATACTGCGTGATCGCAGTATCGGCGCCAGCCTTGACCTTGTTCACAAAGTTGCGAATATCCGCCTCTGCGGAAGATGCCTGCGGATGAAATTCCGGGTATGCGCCCACTTCGATATGGAACCAGTCGCCGTATTCTTCTCGCAGGAAGCTGACCAATTCATTGGCATAGCGAAACTCGCCCACATCCCCCACTCCTGACGGAATGTCACCGCGTAATGCCACGATTTGATGAATACCGTTTGCCTTGTATTCGTCGACGATCGCGCGAATTTTCTCATGCGTCGAGCCAACGCAGGAAAGGTGTGGCGCAGCATTGATTCCTTCGCGCTTGATTTCCAGGACCGTGCTCAACGTGCCGTCCTGCGTGGAGCCGCCAGCACCAAAGGTGACAGAGAAATATTCTGGCTTGAATTGCGCCAGCTGCCTGCGCGTATTGCGCAGCTTGGCCGCCCCCTCTTCGGTCTTGGGCGGGAAAAACTCGAAACTGATGGGTTTCATTTGAAACACCCTTCAAATAAATAGACAGTCACACTTGATAGGACTGCACCTGCGCCTGTAGGTGAGCGAGCTGAGGCAGGTTGCGGGAGGACGGAGCGCAGGAAACGGAATGGACACATAGTCCATGAGGATTCCGAGCACCGCCCGACCGCAAGATGCGAAGGCGCAGCCACCTAATGGTGCGTGCGATTAATAACGATAATGCGCCGGCTTATACGGACCTTCCTTGGAAACACCGATATACGCGGCTTGCGCATCGGAAAGCTCGGTCAGTTCAGCGCCGATCTTGGCCAGATGCAAGCGCGCGACCATTTCGTCGAGCTTCTTCGGCAGCACGTACACGCCGACCGGATATTCGCTGGTCTTGGCAAACAGCTCGATCTGCGCCAGTACCTGGTTGGTGAATGAGTTTGACATCACAAACGACGGATGGCCGGTCGCGCAACCGAGATTTACCAGACGTCCTTCGGCCAGAATGATGATTCGATTCCCATTCGGCAGAATCACATGATCGACCTGCGGTTTGATATTGTCCCACTCGTATTGGCGCAGGCTGGCAATTTCGATTTCGCTGTCGAAGTGGCCGATGTTGCAGACAATCGCGTTGTTGCGCATCTTCACCAGATGGTCATGCGTGATCACGCCGACGTTGCCGGTGGTGGTCACGAAGATGTCGGCCTTGTCGCAGACATTGTCCATGGTCACGACGCGATAACCTTCCATTGCCGCCTGCAGTGCGCAGATCGGGTCGATTTCGGTGATCATGACCGTTGCACCCAAGCCGCGCAGCGATTGCGCGCAGCCCTTGCCCACATCGCCGTAGCCCAGCACGACCGCCACTTTGCCGGCGATCATCACATCGGTCGCACGCTTGATGCCATCGACCAGCGATTCGCGGCAGCCATACAGGTTGTCGAACTTGGACTTTGTGACTGAGTCGTTGACGTTGATCGCCGGGAAAGCCAGCTTGCCCTGCTCGAACATCTGGTACAGACGATGCACACCCGTGGTGGTTTCTTCAGTCACGCCCTTGATCGCAGCCAGACGCACCGAATACCAGGTCGGATCCTTGGCAATTTGCGCCTTGATCGCGGCAAACAACACGGTTTCTTCTTCGCAGGTCGGCTTGGCTACCGCAGAGATATCCGTCTCGGCGCGGGCCCCCAGATGCAGCAGCAAGGTAGCATCGCCGCCGTCATCCAGAATCATGTTGGCGTGTTCGCCCGCCCATTCGAACGCGCGATGGGTGTAATCCCAGTACTCTTCGAGCGATTCGCCCTTGTAGGCAAACACCGGCGTACCGGCAGCGGCAATCGCGGCAGCGGCATGGTCCTGGGTCGAGAAGATGTTGCACGACACCCAGCGCACTTGCGCGCCCAGCGCCTGCAGGGTTTCGATCAGCACGGCGGTCTGGATCGTCATGTGCAGGGAGCCCATGATCCGTGCGCCTTTCAGCGGTTGGGTCTTGGCGAACTGTTCGCGCACGGCCATCAGGCCCGGCATTTCGGTTTCGGCAATCCGGATTTCCTTGCGGCCCCAGCCGGCCAGCGACAGGTCTGCTACATGGAAATCGGTAAATTTGGAATCGACCACTGCGTTCATTGATATCTCCTTTGAACGAAGGGCCGGGAGGGGATCGGCTTAACTCACCTGATCCACCGTGCCCGGCACGGGGTTTATTAGTCAGGTGAGCGCCGTTATTACCACCGAGCCTCAGGCAAAAAATACCCTGCAGCGCTCCTCGGTCTGGCCCGTATTTTACGTCGAAATCAGTGATATACGCTAGGTTGTCTGGTCATATATTTGAAATTTGCGCCGGATAGGATTCAGGATCAGGCCCGATAATGAATTGCCTATTCAGGGCCTGCCTCAGCGGAAATAAAGGAATTATTTTTCACATGCCTTTCGTTAAAAAGTAGTCGCGTGGTAGAGTTACTGATAATTATTATCAAAACGCTGTCTCGGACCTTTTAGCAAAAAATTACATAACATCGTAAATATGTTCCTGTGCAAATGCTTGTTTTGTTGTCTAGGCTATAAAAGCAGCCTGCCTTACACCCATAACTTTTCGCATTTCGTGGTTTGACATAACCAAGTCCAGCCGAGTTGAAAGCAAGGGTAAGTTGATAGCGAAACACTGGTCAATCCCGTACCTGTCTGGAAGGAAGATTGGCGAATGCCCCAACAACGCAACTTCACAAGCCTGCTCATCACGCTGCTCGGCGCGTTTTTTCTCCTAACAACGACTGCTCTGCGCGCAGAGCCCAATAGCGTTGCCTTTTACTATGGCGATACCCCCCCCACCGAGGTATTGCAGGCACACGATTGGGCTGTGGTCGAATCACAGAATCTGCCATCCCCTCCTGTTGGCGGTAATACGCAATGGTTTGCCTACCTGAGCCTGGGCGAAGTGACTGCCGATCAGTCTTATGCCAAAGACATTCCTGCTGCCTGGAAACTGGGTAAAAATGCTGCCTGGAATAGTTGGATACTCGATCAGCGGCCTGCTGAATGGCCGGATTTTGTGGTCAACCATATTGTGGCGCCCATGTGGGACGCAGGTTATCGTGGTTTTTTTCTGGATACGCTCGATTCTTGGCAATCCATTGCCAAGAATGACGCCGAACGAAAAGCACAAGCAGAAGGACTGATCCGGGTAATTGCCGCCATAAAAGCGCGTTATCCTGAGGTCAAACTGATTGCCAATCGTGGCTTTGAAATCATGCCGCAAATCCATTCCTGGCTTTCTGCTGTGGCTTTTGAGTCTTACCTGCGCGGCTGGGATGCTGACAAACAACGTTACCAAATTGTTCCCGAAAGTGAACGCAACTGGCTTAACGAGCAATTGCGGCCCATCCGCGGGCAATACCATCTTCCAATCATTGCCATTGATTATGTTTCACCCGTAGAGCATGAATTGGCAAAAACAACTGCAACACAACTTCGTGCCGCTGGTTTTATCCCTTGGGTGGCCGACTCGCACCTTGCTTCACTGGGTGTTGGGAATCTTGAGCTTCAGCCACGCACTGTTCTTATAGTCTACGACCGCAGAGAAACCGATCAGCTAATCGATACCGAAATTCAGTTTGTGGCCGCTGCATTGAATTATCTAGGTTATAGCGACCGTCTCTTGGATGTTTCAGACACACTCCCCGTTGGTAGCCAGCAAGGGAAGATCGCTGGTATTGTGAGTTGGCTCAATAGTGACAATACCCCGGAAGTATACCAGCCTTGGTTGAGAGAGCAGATCAAGGCTGGCATTCCTTGGGTGGCATTGGGACGATTCGGCTTCAGGCTGACTGGACCATGGCAGCAACTACTTAAACTAAAAAGTAGTGATCGTGCTGCTCTGCCACAAGGAATTCGCACCCTGAAACAAAGCCCTTTACTGGGTTATGAAACCATTGTCCCTCCACCTGACACCGAATTTCAGTCTCTTACTGCTGATTCGGCCAATGTCCTTCTAGATTTGCAAAATAACAATGGTGTTCGCTATCAACCTGCGGCGATCACTGAATGGGGAGGTTATGCACTCTCTCCTTATGTGACGAATGTCTTACCTGACTCCTCCAGTCGCTGGATTATTGATCCCATCGGTTTCCTCTCACAGGCACTACGCTTGCCAGCAATGCCCATGCCGGATACCACCACCGAGAATGGCCGCCGTATCATGATTTCCCACATAGATGGCGATGGTTTTGTCAGCGAGGCAGAAATCCCCGGTTACCCACCGGCTGGCGAAGTGATGCTGAAGGAAATACTGAAGAAATACTCCTCCGTCCCGATCACCGTTTCAGTCATTGAAGGGGAGGTCGGTCCAACCGGGCTTTATCCAACAAAATCGCCCCAGTATGAAAAAATCGCTCGCCAGATTTTTGCGTTGCCCAATGTCGAAATCGCCAGCCATACCTATTCACATCCATTCGCCTGGCAGAACGCAACCAATGGGGAAACCAGCGAGGACTATTTCCTCCAGATTCCGGGCTACACCTTTAATCTGGAGCGTGAAATTGCCGGCAGCGCACATTACATCGATACACGCCTCGCACCTCCGGGCAAGAAGACTCGCATCCTGCTGTGGTCTGGGGATTGCGATCCACCAGAGGAAGCTATTCGCCAGACCAGAGCTGCAGGTTTGTTGAATATGAATGGAGGGGACACGGTCATCACAAAAACGCTACCCAGTCTCACTGCGGTTGCCCCGATTGGTATGTTCAAGGGTAAAGAACTGCAGATTTTTGCACCAAACCAGAATGAAAATGTTTATACCAACGACTGGATTGGCCCCTTCTACGGCTACCAGCGCGTTATCGAAACATTCCAGATGACCGAGACACCACGGCGCATTAAGCCTATCGACATCTACTACCACTTTTACAGTGCAACCAAACCCGCATCGCTTACCGCCCTGAAGCACGTGTACGACTGGGCGCTGGCTCAGCCGGTTATCCCCATGTTCAGTTCTGACTATATCGAACGGGCACAAGGCTTCTTCTCAATGACAATCTCCCGTCATGGTGAAAATGCCTTCGATATCCGCAATGGCGGGGCGTTGCGCACGTTGCGCCTGCCCCTTTCAGCCGGTTATCCGGATATCGCCGCCAGTCAAAATGTTGCTGGCTTCTACGATCATCAAGGCATTCGTTATATTCATCTGAGCTCCGGTGAAGCCAGCCTGGTTTTGCGGCCAGAAAAACCGACTACCCCATATTTGGCTTATGCCAATGCAAAATTGGCGGGCTGGTCAATCCGCCCCAATGGCTTGCACTTTGCCCTGAATGGCTGGCTGCCCCTGAAATTTGCCCTTGGGCAAGCAAATGGATGCCGTCTGAGCGTGGACGGCAAATCAATGACCGGCCGTTCTGACGGTGAATTAACACTTTACGAGCTACCACAACATGTTGCTTCCGAGATCGATCTCTCCTGCCAACGGTAGGGCCACGCATCGGGCCAAGCTGGCTGCACGCTGGGCTCCTCCCGCATTCCTTATTGTTGTGGGGTTGGGCTTGGTTTGGCAATTCCCGCGCGAAGAAAAAACTCGGCAGCAGGCTCTCGAACTACAAAATGATCCTGTGGCCACTGAATATCTGCGCAGCATTTTGCAGCGCCATCCCAACGATTATGAAGTTCGTATTGAAATCGTTCGGCGAGCCTTGAGAACTGGAAATGGAGAAGCTGCACTTTCATTGCAGGAGGCGATGAAAAATGCACCTATGGAGCAAAAACGGCAAGCCATGATGTTGGTTGTCGACTTATATGAAAATCAACTCAACAGTACTCCGCAGAATTCTCCTGCCCATGCCCAGGCGATGAGCAATTTGCAGGGCGCATTGGGTGACATGTTGACGAACCTCAGTAACGATGAAATCGACCCTGTGTGGCTCGCGGATAGGCTGCGCAAATACAGCCCTGAATGGCTTGATCAACTGTACAGAAAACAAGCCGAAAGAGAGCCGGGACGTGCTCCTTTCTGGCTGGAGCAAGCTGCAAAAGACGCCCTTGCCAATGGCCGGTATCAACTTGCCGCAGACGCTTATTTTTCCGCACAACAAGTCAGCCTCGATCCCGAACACCGTAAACATTATTTTCTTGAAGGCGTACGGACGCTGCAGAGTGGCAATCTTCTTAATGAAGCACTGGCTGCGGCAGCACAACATGAATCGCCCTTTCTCTCTGACCGCGAAGTGGTGATCTATCTGGTACGGCTTGCCAGAGCGGCAGGGAACCAGGCGGCGGCGGATCGCTACGCACGCAAGCTCATGCAATTGAGCTTGCTGGATAGTTTGCCTGCTTTACAGCAAGCCGCATGGAGCGGTTATCAACCATTGTCCTCAGGACCGCTGCGCTTGATTCGGGTGGCTGACATGGCATCCAAACCTTATGACGAAGAGGCATACGCCCTGTCTTATGATGTTTTTATTGGCAATCACAAGCTTGACGATGCCATGGCCGTCGCGCAAGCCGCGCTGAAGCATGTTCCTAACCAGCCCATTTGGCTCAAAAAACTTGCTCAAGCCGCTGAATGGTCCGGGCACCCGCAAATCGCGCTGGATGCGTGGCGTCAATTGGCGATCACCCATAATGACAAAGAGGCTTGGCAGGGGATCGCTCGATTAGCGCCGGGCCTGTTAGCCGACGAAGACTTGTTATTACTCTGGAAAGAAAAAATAGCTAAAGGGCCACTCGACGATAAAGATTGGAAGGAAGTTCAGGATGTTTACGAACGTTTGGCCCGCCCGATAGAGGGCGCCGCTTTTCTGGAAAAGCAATTTGAAACCATCAAGCGCCCGCTCCTGCTCGAACAAGCTGCCTATTTACGAAATAGCATGGGCGATGTCGATGGCGCGCTGGCTGATTACCAGCGATTGAGCAACACCTTTGGTCCACGCGCAGACTGGGCGCTCGCTGAAGCAACCTTGCTCTATTCTCAGGGAAAGCCGCAAGAAGCGTTGAAAATAATGGAATCGGCAAAGTCCAAAGTGTCGGATAAAAACACGGCATTTTGGCGCGTACTGGGTGATCTGGCATGGGATTTGGATAAACGGGAGATAGCCAAAGAATCCTATACCCGTCTCCAATCCGCACCTGATTGGCAAAGTGAGGATACTGACCGCCTGCTTGACCTCCTGGATGAAGGACAAACAGAAGAGCGACTGGCACTTAGCAGAAGCGCTTGGAAGAAAACACGTAATCTCACCTATTTGGTTACGGCGCTGGGAATCTTGCTGGATCGGGATCAACTCGCCGCTTCGCGCGCGCTGCTGGCAGACATGACGCCGCAGGAACAGAAAACAGCCTCGACAAACCCCGATTTTCTTGCTTTGCGCGCCCGCCTTTATCTGCAGACTAACGACTGGACGCATGCTCGTTCTGACCTCGTGCAGGCGCATGAACTCGATCCCGCGCCTGAGTTTGAAATCGACTTAATCTGGCTTCTGATCGACTCTGGTGATTCGGCAACCCTGAGCGAAGTCCTACCCAAATGGGAAAGCCATGCGGCAGGAGACAATGCTCTGGCCGAAGCCCTTGCCGCTGGCTGGCAATCTCTGGGCAATATAAAGCGAGCGCTGCCATTGTCTCGCCAGCTGCTGCCAGAACATGGGAATGATCCGGCTTGGCTTGCTGATTACGCTGATTTGCTTGAACAATCGGGGAGCAATGATCTGGCTTGGCAGCTTCGAAAACAGGCGAGGCAGATCGATCGCAAACTGCCTGCGGGCGATATTGACACCCTTCAAAGACAACTTCGCCTTTCGTTGACTTTTGAACCTATAGATCCTGCGGAGGCACGCCTGTTCCGGGCATTGCTGGCAGGGGAGAGCTTGCTGCCCGGTTCCACTGAGCCCAAACGTGATGCCGCACTCATTGATGAGCTCGCCTATACCTGGTTTCTTGGCCAGGATGACGACAACCGTGCGCGATACTGGCATTGGCGGCGCTATGCGCGCAAGTTGGTAGATCCTGCCGATCTGGCGCTGCGGGCCGCCAATGTTCATGAAAATACGGATAGGCAGCAAATCTTGCTGGGACGAAATGCCACTGCAGCACAACCCTCGGAACAGGTGATTGCAGCCGAAGATACCGGAGAGCGCAAAATTGCACAGGAGCAGGCTTGGTCCGCCTTTGACGGAGCCCCTGCCGACGATGGAGCACAGCAGCAGCTCGCCGATCTGTACCTGGCCGATAGGCCATCCTATATCCGCTTGCAAAGCGAATACACCTCGGGAGATCTGACTGGCTGGAGTACCTCGCTTTCTGGCGAATTGGCACTTTCACCCACCTTGCGACTGGGACTTGCGCTTGCAAATTCGCCAATCCGTTGGGACAGCATCGGCTATTCACAGAACACACGCAGCGCAGAAATAACCCTGAGCAAATTAAAGGACGAAAATCGTGCGCTAAGCGTCACGGCTGGTAACTATCAGGGCTGGAAAAATTACAGCGGACTCGCCGTGCGTGATGAATGGCAATACGGTCGATGGTTGTTTGCTGGTGAAGCCGGCTGGAATCGACCTACCGATGACAACACGGAACTCACGCTGGCTGGGATGCAGCGCCAGTTGGCAATTGAAGGCGGCTACCGATTTATGCCCGAAACGGAAGCGCGTCTGCGCCTTTCCCATGCAAGGCTGCTGGGGCAAGACAACGAACATCTTGGCAACCGTAACCAGGTCGATCTAAGTCTGGACTGGGCCAGCAATAAGCGCGGGCAATTCTCGGCAGAACTGCTAGCCCAACATGCCAACTATAGCGCGCAAGACAAACTACTGCCGGCGTATGCCGTATTTACCAGCGATGGCGCACCGCCTGCCGCCAGTGATTTGCTCCCCCAGAGTTACAGTCGCACAGCGCTCACGGTGGGCTACGGCCTAGTCTATCGAGACGAATATACCCGTGCTTGGCGGCCATATGGCAGCGTCACCATCGGACACCATAGTGTGGATGGGGTGGAACATGATTGGCAATTGGGTATCGCGGGTAGCGTGTTAGGTAGCGATCATATGTCCATATACGGTGGCAGGACAATGGTCCGTGGCGGGAGCTATAGCAATTCTTTCGGCATTTTTTATCAATGGTTTTATTAACTGTATCTGAGCGCTTTACTGCCAGTTTTGTGGCAGAGAAATCAATCGAAACATGCTCTACGCTTAAAAATAAATTCATCTTGCGCAGCTTGCAACACACTGATTTGGACTTCCCGTCAGAAAGGTCACTGCGATGCACGCAAGGTTATTAGTAGTTACAAACCTTGAAACCGGAGAACGCCGACATGCTTTATCTCACTAAACGTCTGGGTGGCCTCGCCCTTACTCTTTTGCTCTGCGCCTGCGCAGTCGTCAATATTTCGGAAGAGAAAACCGCCTTATCACGCAATGCCCGCTGGGCCATGCTCCCGGTAATGAACCATACCGAAACGCCCCAAGCTGGACTGCGTGCAGAAACTATTCTGCTTCCCTTGTTGAACCAACGCGGAATCTCTGATCTGGTTAGTTATCCAGCTAGTCTTAATCGCGACAGTCTGCTCACTAACAATGAACAATCAACACTAGAAGAAGCCAAGCGCTGGGCTCGTGAACAAGGCATCCGTTATGCCGTTTCTGGCCGAGTGGATGAATGGCGCTATAAAGTAGGCGTCGATGGCGAGCCGGCAGTGGGCATGAGCCTGATTGTCTGGGATCTTTCCACAGACAAAATCGTCTGGAGCGCTGTGGGCGGCAAGTCTGGTTTCAGTCGCGAAGCGGTTTCTGCCGTTGCACAAAAGCTACTGCAACAACTCACAACCCGTTTACCCTTATCGGACAACGCAAGTGAAATCGCCAAATAACTATTTAGAGGGGGTCTCTGCCCTGCCTGATCTTCGTTCTCGCCCTGTATGGCAATGGGTAGAAGCGGTCATCATCCCCGCCGGCGCATTATGGGTGGCTTGGCTAATCAAACCGAACGACCCATTTTGTTTGACCCAGGATTTTTCTTGGCCCTGGCTTGCGCCGCTACTGGTTGCGCTGCGCTATGGAGTGCTGCCTGGTTTGCTGTCTGGCGGTATATTGCTTGCCGCCTGGTTACAGCTGGTAGGGGCAACAGCTTTCCCACCAACCTACTTTTTGGGCGGGTTTATTTTGGTTATGGTTTCCGGCGAATATGGCAGCCTCTGGCGCACCCGGATTCGGCGAGTTGAAGAGCTCAATTATTATCTGGATGACCGTCTTGAGCAGCTGGCTCGTCACCACCTTCTTCTTCGCCTGTCGCATGAACGCCTTGAACAGGGGTTAATCAGTCGCCCAGTGACCCTGCGCGACGCATTGGCCCATCTTTCAACACTATTAAAACAAAGCACAAACGGTACAACGTTGCCCGCAGCACAACCCTTTCTTGAATTTTTGGCACAAATTTGTCAGCTCGAGCAAGCCACTATTCTTGAGTTTAAAAATGGCCAAGTCGATTCAAAACCAATTGCTCAAATTGGAAAAGAAGGGGGTTATGCCGTTGACGACCCTTTGATCATTTACGCAATGGAACACAAGCTGTTGTGCCATATCCAGTCTGAGTTCTTGGAAAGCGGCGAGAGCAATCTATTATTGGCATTACCACTAATAACCAGCACCGGAGATATACGCGCCATCCTCACGGTCAGGCAAATGCCTTTCTTCGCTCTCAACGACGATACGATGCAGATGCTTGCCGCACTAGGCGCTTATTATGTAGAACAGATAGTTGTCGAGGAAGTTGCGGCCCCCGTATTAAACGCCATGCCTGAATGCCCCCCCGAATTTGCATATGAAGCCTTCAAGCTTCAGCGCTTGCAGCGGGAAACCGGCATCACTAGCGCTATTGTCATTCTGACATTCAAACCCAGTAGTTTGCAGCATGAGCTTCTTGACTTGGTCCAGCGACAACAGCGCAGTCAAGATATGGCTTGGGAGATACAGCAAGGCAGCAATCACATCCTGGTAACCCTGATGCCCCTTTGCAATCTTGCCGCAGTTAAGGGTTACCTTGCCCGCATTGACACCATACTGCATGCCCGCTTTGGGCAAGACATGGAGCAGGCTAACATTGAACATAGTCAGATTGATCTGACAAGTTCAGGTGGTTTGCTGTCGTTAAAAGACATATTGGGGCGCCACCGTGATTAGGCTAATGCTGCTCTTCTTTTGCCTGATACTTGAAGCTTTCCTGATGGTCTGGCTCTTGCGTCATAGTGCCGACTTACCTGCATTATCGGTATTGTTATTTCTGCATATACTGCTGTCCTTCGGTTGTGCTCTTCTTGTTCGAGCAACACTACCCAAGCATTGTCGCGAGCCGCGCAACCTTGTTTTAGTACTGCTTTTTTCCCTGGCGTTTTTCCTTCCACAGGCTGGTGCCCTCGGCTTGGGCATTGCAATGATCCTTGTAGAGCTCTGGCCCGACGCAGTAGATAAAAAAACATTCCGAGCTTTACCACCTTTGGAATTTACGACACGAGGTCCCCATGCAGGTGTTCATTTTGGGGTTGGGGGCGTACGTGCCAGGCTTGCCGACCAGCAGGTAGCAGCGGAAAGCCGATTGGAAGCTCTGCTTGCAGTCAAAGCGATGCCGCAACATCTGTCGAGCCCAATCTTGCGTTCATTGCTGGATGACCCAGAGGAAGATCTCCGCCTATTGGCTTATGGCATGCTGGACACGGAAGAAAAAAATATCAATCAGCAAATCAACATTGCCTTGGCCGAGTACCGCCTATCCACACAGAATAAACCGGATATCTCCCGGAAATTGGCATTTTTGTATTGGGAACTTATTTACCAGAATCTGGTGCAGGGTGACGTTCGTCTTTTCGTAATCAAGGAGGCTGCTCGTTACGCGGTAGAAACCCTTGATAATAAACCAGAAGATGCAAGTGTCTGGGTATTACTTGGCAAAATACATAATGTACGAAATGATTGGCCTTCCGCTGAAGCCGCTCTGTTGCAAGCGAAAGATTTGGGATTCCCACCCACACGGCTTACCCCTTATCTGGCCGAACATGCTTTTCAACAGCGTGAATTTGATCAGGTCCGCGTACTCATGGGACCAATGGAGTCACTGGCAATCGGCGATCGGATGCGCCCCACCGCCCGCTTCTGGAGCAAGCAAGTATGAGCCAATACTCCCCAAAAATTGATGTTCTGCTTTTACTGGAAGGCACGTTTCCCTTTGTCAGTGGTGGAGTATCCAGCTGGGTAAACCAGATCATCTGTGGATTTCCCGAGCTGAAATTCGGCGTCATTTTTCTAGGCAGCCGTCGGCAAGATTATGGTGAAATGAAATATGCAATTCCTAGTAATGTGGTTCATATGGAAACGCATTACCTGCATGACACTCCCGCACCGCCGCCCATCCGGGAGCACAAAGGGGATCCTGAAGTTTTCAAAACAGTGGCCGCGGCACATAGCTACTGTCAGTACAGCCACACTCCAGGCAAGATGGAAGACGCTTATACCGCCATGCTTGACCAGTTGATTGATGGTCGCCTGTCTCTCGATACGTTCCTCCATAGCAAAGAGTCCTGGGACTATACATGCGAACAATATCGAGCCCGTTCAACGGATCCATCTTTTGTTGACTACTTCTGGACAGTTCGTGCCATGCACGTACCTATCTGGATGCTCAAGGATATCGCCGCCAACGCACCCCCCGCGCGCATCTATCACACTATCTCGACCGGTTATGCCGGATTACTTGGGACACTCCTCAAGCGCCGTACCGGGCAACCGCTGCTTTTGACAGAGCACGGTATCTATACGAAGGAACGTAAAATTGATTTATTCCAGAGCGAATGGATCAAGGACAATCGCAATATATTCCAGCGAGAATCCACCCAGATCAGTTATTTTCGCCATATATGGATTCGCTTTTTCGAAGTCCTGGGGCTTAGTTGCTACCATTCAGCTGATTATATTGTTGCTTTATATGAGATCAACCGTCAGCGTCAGATCCACGATGGCGCTCCCCCAGACAGAACGCGCAATATCCCGAATGGCGTTGATTTTGACAAGCTGTCGCTCCTGCGTGAAGAGCGTCCTGTTGCTACGCCAAAAGTACTTGGCCTGATTGGGCGAGTGGTGCCGATCAAGGATATAAAAACATTCATTCGTGCCATGCGCACGGTCATCAACCAGATACCGGAAGCAGAAGCCTGGATCGCTGGCCCAGATGATGAGGCGCCGGAATATGCGGAGGAATGCCGCAATCTAGTCACCAGTCTGGGCCTCACCGATCGCGTGAAATTTCTTGGCTTCCAAAACATTGATGAATTGTTGCCAAAAATTGGCCTACTTGTGTTGAGTTCGATATCTGAGGCGCTGCCTCTTGCCCTGCTGGAAGGTTTTGCGGCCGGCGTTCCTGCGATCAGCACCGATGTTGGTTCATGCCGTCAGTTGATCGAAGGATTCGGCGCTGAAGACCAAGCACTGGGCGCTGCAGGGAGAGTGGTCGGGGTGGCTGATCCACAGGCTTTGGCTGCAGCGGCAATATCGCTTCTGGATGATGAGACTCGGTGGAAGTCAGCCCAGACTGCTGGTATCGCTCGCGTAGAACGGTATTACACCCATGAGCACATGTTCAGTGCCTACCGGGCGCTGTATCAAGAGGCCCTGGCTCAATCACGGCAACAGGAGGCTTCCTGATGGCAGGCATTGGTTTTGAACTGCGCAAACTCCTGAAAAAAGAAAGTTATCTCGGGCTTCTTCAGGCCTATAGCTACGCAGGCATCATCAGCTCTGGACCATGGATACTTTCCATTGTCGGCGTATTACTCATTGGCTTTTTCAGCCTCTCCGTGGTCATTCCGCGCGTAGCCGTTCAACAATTCCAAGTTTCGGTCACTTATCTGCTGGCGACTAGTCTGATAGTGACCGGTCCATTGCAACTGGCCTTTACCCGTTACGTGGCCGACCGCTTGTTCGAGAAAAAGGATGACATGATCGTCCCTAATTTTCTTGGCGCTCAGCTTGTCACTTTGTTGATCGCAGGAGGATTGGGAACAATACTCTTCTTCACCCTCTTCCGAGACATGGGTGTGTTCTACCGCTTGCTGATGCTCGCTGCATTTGTACAGCTCTGCCTGATATGGATTGCCACCATCTTTCTTTCCGGGATGAAACGCTATACCGCCATAGTCTGGGTATTTGCTCTTGGCTATGGCACCACTGTGGCTGCAGCTTTGCTATTGCGCCCCTGGGGTTTGGAAGGGCTGTTGAGCGGTTTTGTTTTCGGTCACTATCTGATGTTATGCGGACTGTGGTTCTTGATTCTGCAACATTACCCGATCAAGTTTTTCATTGATTTCGATTTTCTGCGTCATCATCGGATGTTTCATTCCCTGATCTGGACCGGTCTTTTTTACAACCTCGGCATCTGGTTCGATAAACTGTTGTTCTGGTATGCCCCTGAAACCAGTCACGCCATCATTGGCCCTTTGCGCGCTTCTCCAATTTACGACCTTCCGATTTTTTTGGCCTATTTATCCATCATCCCAGGTATGGCGGTATTTCTGGTCCGGATAGAAACTGATTTTGTCGAATTCTATGAACGTTTTTACAGAGCTGTGCGTGAAGGGGCTTCACTGGAAATGATCGAAAGTTTGCGCAACGAGATGGTATTTACCATCAGGCAAGGGTTGGCGGAAATCGTAAAAATTCAGGGGATAACGATACTCGTGGTATTTGCACTGGGTAAGCTGTTGCTAAACTGGTTGGGTATGTCGGAACTGTATCAGCAACTCCTGTACATCGATCTGATTGCGGCCGGCTTGCAAATGGTTTTTCTTGCCATTCTTAATATTTTCTTCTATCTCGACAAACGGCGCCTCGTCGTCCTGCTGACAGGGATTTTTGTCGTATCAAATGCAGTGCTCACCTCGGTTTCAATTGCAATTGGGCCAAGCTGGTATGGCTATGGTTTTGCACTATCGCTACTGTTATCTGTCTGTGCCGGTATGGTTTTTCTTAGTGACAAGCTGGAAAAGCTTGAGTACGAAACGTTCATGCTGCAATGAGTCAAGAGCTGTGGTGATAAAAGGGAGCTGACGGCTTCTTCTGCCCGTTGAGAATTTCCTCATGTGTTTGGCATGAGGTGTTTACTGTTCTTACCTAGCTGGTGATTTGGAGTGCTCAGCCTGAAGTGGCCGTGGGAGAGCCAGTTGTTCCAGCGTTACTATCTCTGGGAATGTCTGCAGTCTGAAACGGGGTGACATGAAATGTCACCCCGCTTTTTATGGCTGATTATAGTGCCGGCAGGCTGATCTGTTGATCCGTGCTGAACTGGTAATCTTTGAAGACATGTTCTGCGCTTAGAATCTGGTATTTCCCATCAGCCAGTTTATTCGTGGTGTCTTTCAGGCGATAGGTGTAATGCCCACAAGTCCAGCAGTCAAAGTTTCGCATGTGCGTACACAGGCAAGTCTTTTCCATGACAATGACTTTTTTTGCTTCCGGATTCAATTCAACCTGCTTGTTGTACGCCTCGATGTAGGAACAATGGCCGTTGCCATCAAGCAGATAACCGTAGGCCTCGCAATTCGGGCGAATGCCAGAACCAATGGCCGGGCTGGACTTCAGCATGCGCATCGGATAACCCGTGGGCGATACAGTATTGACTTCAATATCGGCCTCAGAAGCCTTTAAGTACTCTTGCATGACCTTCTCAGGCAGTCCGCATTCATTTGTTACGGTGAAGCGCGTAGCTACCTGTATTGCAGCGGCACCTTCTTCCAGGAATGCGGTGGCATCCGAGCCGGTGAAAATGCCGCCAGCCGGGATTACCGGAATATCTAGATGTTCGTTCTTCAGGTATTGCAGCACTTCCAACACGATGGTGCGTAGATCGTATTTTGCCCAATCTTTGATATCGAAGCCCAGGTGGCCACCGGCCAACGGGCCTTCGACCACGATGAAATCCGGAAAACGGTTAAGTTTGGCATTTTTACGCAGGAACAACTGGAGCGCGCGCAGTGAGGAAATGATGATCCCCAGCTTCGCATCACGGAAGCGCGGGTGATCTTCCATTAGTCCAAACGAGCCCAGATGCAGACCTGCGCTCAGGGTAATGCCGTCAATCCCGCCATCCAGTGCAGAACACAGGCGCGTGCGCAGCGTTTCGCGCGGGGCGTTCATCGTCAATTTTTCCATGCAGTTGATAAACACCATGCCGGAGCCTTTCTTGGCTTCCATGGTGCGACCTACATGCAGGCGCGTAGCTTCGGCCAAGAGACCCAGATCAAACTGCACCTCGGATTTATCAGTATTGGCAACGTTGTATTTGTATTGCTTTTGTTTGTCTTTGACGAAGCTGGTTTTAAAGCGCCGATCGGAAACCGTGGGCACCATGGCATCGGAAATGTGTCCGACCCCCCCCAGCCGTGCTGCCTCCAGCGCAAGTTCAGCGGTGGAAATATCCACCCCCATGCCACCGATCATGATCGGCACCAGCTCCTGCTTGCCAAACCGAAGCCGAAAATCGTCCACTCGTTTCATTGCATTCCTTCCATAACCATCAATATTGGCAAGCGCACAGCCGATCGCCCCCGTTGAAAACGGGTATTCAATGTTAGATGAGGGCAAGCTAGTCAGCTAACAAGAGTGCGACGAATGAAAATTGTTATCAAGTTTTTACCAATGTTTCAAAACAAAAAAGCCACCCAAAAGAGTGGCCTTTTTTGCCAGCAGGCGCAATTGTATTACATGCAGCCCGGAATGATACGAACAGCAATCACGCCGTTGACTGATTTGAGCTGGGTGACGAGCTCATCACCGACATCGCCGGACACGTCGATAATGTTATAGGCCACATCGCCTTTGTTCTTGTTGAGCATGTCATCGATGTTGAGTCCTGATGCGCCAATGGCCGCAGTCAGGCTGCTCAGCACGTTTGGAACGTTTTTGTTGCTGATCGTAATTCGGGTCTTGCCGGTTGGTGCCATTTCACAGGCCGGGAAGTTTACCGAATTTTTGATGTTGCCGCGCTCCAGATATTCGCGAATCTGATCAGCTGCCATGACGGCACAGTTATCCTCAGATTCGGGTGTCGAGGCGCCCAGGTGCGGCACGCACAGCACTTTGTCCACGCCGATCAGCTCATCTTCCGGCAGATCGATCACGTAACCGGCAACCTTGCCGGAGGCAATGGCGGCCTTGATCGCCGCATTGTCGACGAGGCCATTGCGGCTGAAGTTGAGCAGACGAGCGCCTTGTTTCATGCGTCCGATGCGTTCTTCGTTGAACAGGTTTTTTGTGTCCTTGTTCACTGGCACATGGATGGTGATGTAGTCGGATTCGGCGATCAGCGCATCCAGGCTCGGTGCCTTCATCACGTCGTGTGACAATTTCCACGCGGCTTCGACACTGATAAACGGATCGAAACCCATCACTCTCATGCCCAAAGCCGATGCGGCATTGCAAACCAGTACGCCAATCGCACCCAGACCAATTACCCCAAGGGTCTTACCCCGAATTTCCGGTCCGACAAACTGCGATTTTCCTTTTTCCACCAGCGCCGGCACATCGGCGCCTTTGCCCTTCAGTGTATTGGTCCAGCTGATGCCTTCATACAGATTACGGCTGGACAGCAGGAGCGCAGCAATGACAATCTCTTTCACGCCATTGGCGTTCGCCCCGGGCGTGTTGAACACAACGATGCCATGATCGGTACACTTGTCGAGCGGAATGTTGTTCACGCCGGCCCCCGCGCGGGCAATGGCTTTTACGCTGGCCGGAATATCCATGCTGTGCATATCGGCGGAGCGCAACAGGATGCCATCCGGATTCAAAATTTCGGTGGCTGATTCGTAATTGTCGCGCGGCAGGCGATCAAGGCCGCAGGCGGCGATCTTGTTCAGGGTCTGGATCTTGAACATGCTGTGTCCTTAAAAAAAGCAGGTCGCCCGTGGGCGACCTGTCTAGCTGGGTATCTAACTTAAGCGTTTTTTGCTTCAAAGTCTTTCATGAAGGCAACCAGTTTTTCAACACCTGCTACCGGCATGGCGTTGTAGATCGAGGCACGCATGCCGCCAACCGAGCGGTGACCCGCCAGATTGACCAGGTCAGCAGCCGTGGCTTCCTTGACGAATTTCTTGTTGATTTCATCGGCTTTTTCGGCGTCGGCTTCACGAGGAATAAACGGAATGTTCATCAACGAGCGCACCGACTTTTCCACCGGGCTGTAGAAGAAGCTCGAGTTGTCCAAGTAGTCGTACAACAATGCGGCTTTGGCGGCATTCAGCTTGAACAAGTTTTCGCTGCCCATGTCTTTCACCCATTCCAGCACCAGCTTCATGATATAGATCGCGTAGCAGGGCGGGGTGTTGTACATCGATTTGGCTTCGATGTGGGTGCGGAAATCGAGCATGGTTGGCAGGCCAGCCGGAATACGATCGACCATATCCTTGCGGATGATCACCAGCGTGACGCCAGACGGTCCGAGATTTTTCTGTGCGCCGGCATAAAGTACGGCGAATTTGTTTACATCCAGCGGTTCGGACAGTACGCCCGAAGAGAGATCGCCGATCAGCGGCACGTTACCGACATCGGGCAGTGTGTGGTACTGGGTGCCTTCAATCGTGTTGTTGTTGCAGATGTGGAAGTAATCGGCATCCTTGTCCGTACCGACGATTTCCGGCAGGTAGGACCACTTCTTGTCTTTCGACGAGCCGACGATATTCACCGTGCCAAGTTTGCTGGCGGCTTCAACGGCTTTCTGTGCCCATTGGCCAGTCAGCGTGAAATCGGCTTTCTTGTTGATGGTCATGAAGTTCAGCGGCAGCATGTGGAACTGGAAGCTGGCGCCGCCTTGCAGGAACAGCACATGGTAGTCGTCGGATACGCCCAGTACTTCGCGCACCAGCGCTTCAGTGCCATTGATGATGGCTTCGTAAGGCTTGGACCGGTGCGACATCTCCATTACCGACTGACCTGTGCCCTGGTAATCGAGCATCTCGGCGGCGGCTTTTTGCAGAACAGATTCCGGCAACATCGACGGGCCGGCAGAAAAGTTGAAAACACGCTTCATTGTTACGCTCCTCACTTAAAAATCTGGTGGCGTTGCAGGCTGGACATCGAGACCGTCGGCCTGTTGGATACTTAGGGTAAACCCGGATATCCATGCTGATCGAGCACGATACCAGATTGACGCCATTTTGACCGCTGACAGCCGTCATAAAATCAAAAAATATGTCCAGATGATTCATGAACCCAAATGCAAATGACCCCGGTGGCGTTGAGGTACGGCTGTGTAACAAGGTGTCATGATTGGTAAAACCTGTGAACTGCTTCTCAGGCTGGCGCGTTGAATGCCTGTACACTTTTTCGAACCTTTTGGGAGAACAAATATGAAAACCGTGCTGATGATTGCTTCAAGCTTGTTGCTGGTCGGGATCGCCCACGCGCAAGAGTACAACGATACCGCCATGGTCTTGGATGCCCGGCCACATTATGAGCAGGTCAGTGTGCCTTATCAGGAGTGCTGGAATGAAACCCGTCAAGAAGTACGTCCGCAACGAGGTTATGAGCCGAACTCAAATTTGGGTGGAGCCATTTTAGGGGGCGTTGTCGGCGGAGTGTTGGGGCATCAAGTGGGAGGAGGGCATGGCAAGGATGTCGCCACAGTGGGTGGTGCGATTGCGGGTACGGTTATCGGTAGTCGTATGCAATCTGGGAATGCTGAGCGTTACCAAGAGCCCCAAGAAGATACCCGGACAGTACAACGTTGCGCCCAGCGCGAACGTCGAGAGGATCATTTGACGGGCTACGATGTGACTTACGATTACAAGGGAGCAACCTATCATGCGCTGTTGCCGGAAAACCCCGGTCGGCGCTTGCCCGTACATGTGACCATGGACGTTTCGCCGCGCTAACGCTTCGCCGTTGTTCCGGCATTTGGCAGGTATGCGGTTACGCATTATTGACAAAAGGCACGTTACTAAAGTGCCTTTTGTCCGTTGCTGTTGAAAAGTTTAAAAAATCGCGCTAAAGCTTAGGCTGTTTTTGACGATTAAGTACCTAGTGCGATGTTTTTACAGGAAAATCATGAAGATTTTTCAACTTTTCACCCGCGAAGACCTGACCGTGACGCCTGCGAAGCCGGCCAAATCGGTGTCTGCGCTCTCTGGCGACCCCGCAGGGGAGCAAGGCAGGGGACAACAGACCGCCTCAAGCGACGGGGCGGCTGCCAGTGCGGAGTGGGATGGCGTCGAGCGCAGAAACAGCCCCGACCGGCGCAGTAAAGAACGTCGCGAGCAAGGTCAAGAAAATCTGCTCGATACGCGTACCGGGAATGACCGGCGGCACTATGGCCGCCGTTCTACCGATCGCCCGCCCAAAGGGCGCTTATTCATCAAAGTTTGATCGCTATGGCGTGCCATGAAGCATCTTCATGGATCATCAGGGATGCTTTATCGCCAATCGGTCAGTAAGCCAAAACGCCTTCAGAAGTTCAAATACTCAGGAATTGAAATGCCTGCCGTGGCAGGATTGAATCTAACATTCCTCAATGTTTGTATTGTCCGCCGTTCACATCAAGAATCTGCCCGGTGATATAGCCAGAGCAGGCATGCGAAGCAAAGAACAGGAAACTAGGTGCCATTTCATCCGCTCGACCCAGGCGCCCGAGTGGGATGCCTGCGGCGATCTTGGCTTTTGCTTCGGCGCTTTTATCCGCATGGAAGGCGGTATCAACAACGCCGGGCGAAATGACATTGAAGCGGATGCCATCCTGCGAGTGGTAATCGACCCAGTTTTTCTGAATATTATGCAGCGCTGCTTTGCCAACGCCGTAGAGCGCTGCACCGGGGCCGCCACCGGTGTGCCCAGCGATCGAGCCGACCCCGATCACCGAACTGGTTTGCCCGCTGGCTTGTGCTGCGGCTTTCAGATGTGGCAATGCAAACTTGGTCATCATTACGGCAGAGCGCATATTCAGATCCATCACTGCATCGAAGAATGCGTCGTCAATTTCAGGTAATGGTTTGCGTGCCACAAGACCGCCTGCGTTGTTGATCAAGACATCGATACCGCCAAAATGCGCGACGAATTCATTGATCATTGATCAGCTGTTCGCATTCGGCCGTTTTGGATAAATCGGCAGGGAAAAATTCAACATCTCCCCCATCCGCGCGCATATGGGTCAACAGCATATCCAGATCGGCCGGCGCTTTACGGCCATTGATCCCCACCTTGGCTCCGCAGCGAGCGAAAGCCTGTGCTGCAGCCAGGCCAATACCCATTGTCGAGCCGGTGATCAAAACCCGTTTACCCCGCAGATCATCAAACATGACACCACTCCCAGATTAGAAACTGGGGCTAGCATAGCGCTAATCGCTGCAGGAGACAGCATGCGTTGCGGTACGATATCTGGCCTGAATGGAGCAATGTATTCATATGAAGCCGCCGCCCGACCAAGAAACCCCGATCCTGTTCAAGCGCAGCTTTCCTCCGGTGGTTGATGAGGAAACGCGTATTCTGATGCTGGGCAGTTTGCCCGGAGAGATTTCGCTGGCGCAGGGGCAGTACTATGCAAACAAGCACAATCGGTTCTGGGCTTTGCTGGGTTCTGTAATCGACGAAGACTTGCCGGCAATGGTTTATGCGGATCGCCTGAAAACGCTGCTTCGACACCGGATTGGCTTGTGGGATGTGGTGGCGGAAGC
>JARLJJ010000147.1 GCA_031291275.1 Formivibrio sp. | reverse complement strand
CGCAGAAGCTTGAATGCATCGAGTCAATCCGGCTGTGGGGATTTGGAAACATCTCGAAGCAGCCTGGCGGCGCCACATGGACGCCCTTCGATACCACACTCAAGTTTAGCCATTTCGCCCGAGGTAGCGCCCACGAATCCCCGGTGGCAGCGCCGCAAAGCGGGGTCTACAAGATGGCGCTGCATGCCGCCAGGCAGAATGAAATCGCGGCCCTGCAAGATCCACTTGTCGCGAAAACCACTCGCTGGTTCTGCGAGGTCAAGCTCAAGGCGCCAAAGGGGTTTCCGGCTAACCACTTCAAGCTCGATTCGTGGTTCTTCCCCGTGGATTTCCGCATACGTAAAACCGGATACGGGCCCATGCCCGTGCTGCGCCGACCGCTGGGCGAGCATGGCGAGGTGCCTGATTGGGACTGGCTGTCCAAAACCCTTGGTGAAACCCGATATCCCGTCGCCAATAGCGTTACTGGCGTAGACACTCAATGACCAGCCGCCGCCGCTTCCTCGCGCTGCTGGGCATAGCCAGCCTCACCACTACCGGATGCACCAGAATGACTGCCAAGAAGATTGAAGAAATGCCGCGCGAGTATGCCCTGCTGATGGACCCGGAGAAGCGCCGCAAGGCATTGGGAGATCAGCGGCTGAAGATCAGCAGCGCAGACTTTGGTCTGGGCGGCACCGACTTCTACAAATTGGAGTGGGAAAACATCCACTTCTACGATTGCATCTTCTACGGCGTGTTTCATCTGTCACGCATGCGCAATTGCGTGTTCGAGCATTGCCAGTTTCCAGGCTCCAATTTCCAGGCCTCTGCCATGGAGGACGTTCTCTTCCTCCGCAGCGATACGATGGGCCGGGCTTACCTGATGGCACCAAGTGGGAAAAACGTCCGCTTCGTCGAATGCGATTTTGGCGGGAAGAACCCTGACCTCAATCAATATGGTGCCATCTACTTTAAAGGAGATGTTTCCTATGAGCGCTGCACCGGCCAGTACATGGATATTGGTGGCAACAGTATCGTCAGCTATCGCGACTGCAAATTTGGGAGCATTGATGCAAAAAATGGGACTTGGGACAATGGCAAGCAGTACCGCGCCACGGTCACCATCGACAACTGCACGTTCAAAGGGGAGACGCAAATCGCGAGATCGTCCCTCACCAGCCTCACCATCCGCAATAGCAAGTTCGATATCCTGGAGATCGGCCAATCCGACGTGCAGGGCGATGTCCTGCTCGATGGCGTGCAGGCTGGCGCGATGGTCGATATGTTCGCCAACGCTCGCTCCATCACCATCCGAAACAGCAGGTTCCGCGGGATCAGCATCAGCCCAGAAGGCTATGTGACGCGGTACCGCTCGCTCGATTGCTTTGTTGGGTTTGAGAACCGCAAGAACCTGAAATCCGTCGTTCTGGAGAACGTGGAATGCGGGCGAGACGATGAGGGCATGGCCGATTTGATAGATGGAGAATTGAGCAATGTAGCCCGAGGATGCCAAATCATGGGCGGCCAAGATACTACTGTCTTCCGCAATTGCACCATCCCCAATGCTTCTCTTTTGCTCGAATCCGCCAGTGTGCTGATTGACAACTACAACGCAGAGAAATCCAGCTTCGTCACCAGCAAGATTGGCTCGCTCACTTTCCGCAATACCAACATCGTCAAGGCCATCGACTTCACCGGCGTCCAGGTGCAGAAACTCGATGCCAAGGGGCTGGTCCGATATACAGGGCAGCAGATCCTGACCGATGGCAGCAATATCCAGCTCTGAGCGCGGACTGGATGACCTGCTGGTGTATTCGCTGTTGCGTCATGCCTGCCGCGAACTGATACCTTTGTCCTTGCGCAATGCGCTAACCATCGTCAAGCGTGCACAACGCTCACAAAATACATGAATCCTGATCAGAAAGAACGTCGGCTTTCCGCATCGCGATGCATTGGCATCGGGATGCTTCTCACAGTCCTTTCCGTGCCAGTTGCCATTCTTTTCTTGATGCTGATAGCTACGCTGCTATCGACGCTGAGTATTAAGACTGACGGTTCTTTTGGTTTCATCGTCAGCGGAGTTGGTTGGCTCTATACGACATATCACGTTTTCTCCATTTTATCCCACAGGAAGCGATGGAATTATTCGGCACCACTCGTTATATTTGGGATGCTTGTCAGCATATGCTCGCTTTATCTGCTTCTATTGATGTGGATTATGTCCCATTATACGGTGGGCGGATGTTGTGCCCGATAGGACCGCATGTTCATGCCGGCCGATGCGCTGAGCGAGCCCACCAAAGCAGGAAAAAACAGCGGCGGCTGGAACTTCAATAATATGGGCACCTGCGAACGCAATCTGGCCTGGTTTTTCCAGAACTGCGCCAACCAACGCAAGACGGGCGGTGTGGACGTGCATTTCAGCGGACACTCGCACCGCGCCGGCGTGTACACCACGTCCCAATCGGAGCAAGGAAGCGTCGTACACGTCGTCGGTGCTTTCGACCCCGGACTACAGCCCAACGACAAAACCAATGCGATCGAGCCCGGCGTGACAAAGTTCGTCGTGAGTTCCTGCGGCGGGCCGATTGGCGTGCAGAACCTGAATCACGAACTGGGTGGCTGGACCCTCACGCCGCCCTCGGGCACGCTCTACGACAGCACCGCAAAGTCGCCATTCCGGCAGATCACCTATACCAAGGGCAGCGCGCAACCGCGTTTGGCAGTGGCGCTGGATTACATGGAGATCAGCGACGCCGAACGGGTGCTCCAGTGGGAGCCTGCCAAGGGCAGTACCATCTTCCTGGTTGTTGGGCCGAAGACGCAGAAGCTTGAATGCATCGAGTCAATCCGGCTGTGGGGATTTGGAAACATCTCGAAGCAGCCTGGCGGCGCCACATGGACGCCCTTCGATACCACACTCAAGTTTAGCCATTTCGCCGGAGGTAGCGCCCACGAATCCCCGGTGGCAGCGCCGCAAAGCGGGGTCTACAAGATGGCGCTGCATGCCGCCAGGCAAGCAGATATCGCGGCCCTGCAAACCGCGAAAACCACCCGTTGGTTCTGCGAGGTCAAGCTCAAGGCGCCAAAGGGGTTTCCGGCTAACCACTTCAAGCTCGATTCATGGTTCTTCCCCGTGGAATTCCGCATACGTAAAACCGGATACGGGCCCATGCCCGTGCTGCGCCGACGGCTTGGCGAACATGGCGAGGTGCCGGATTGGACGTGGTTGAACAGGACGTTTAGCGATCGGTATCCCGTTGCCACTGAAGTCACAAAGGCCATATCTTAATGACCAGCCGCCGCGACTTCCTCGCCCTGCTGGGTATATCCAGCCTCACCGCCACCGGATGCACCAGAATGACTGCCAAGAAGATTGAAGAGATGCCGCACGAGTATGCCCTGCTGATGGACGCAGAGAAGCGCCGCAAGGCATTGGGAGATCAGCGGCTGAAGATCAGCAGCGCAGATTTTGGTCTGGGCGGCACGGACTTCTACGAAAAAGAATGGGAGAACATCCACTTCTACGATTGCATCTTCTACGGTGTGATCCACCTGTCCCGCATCAACAATTGCGTATTCGAGCACTGTCAGTTCCCCGGCTCGAACTTCCAGGCCTATGCAATCGAGGAAGTCCTGTTCCTGCGCAGCGATACCATCGGCGGCGCTAACCTGATGGCTGGCAATAAGAGCAAGAATGTGCGCTTCGTAGAATGTGACTTTGGCGGCAAGAACCCCGATGACAATCGCTATGGCGCCATCTACTTCAACGAGGATGTCTCGTACGAACGATGCACCGGCCAATACATGCATGTCAGTGGCAACGGCATTGTCAACTATCGCGACTGCAAATTTGGGAGCATTTATGCAAGTAACGGAACGTTCGCCAACGGAAAATGGTACTACGCCACGGTCACCATCGACAACTGCACGTTCAAAGGGGAGACGCAAATCGCGAGATCGTCTCTCACCAGCCTCACCATCCGCAATAGCAAGTTCGATATCCTGGAGATCGGCCAATCCGACGTGCTGGGCGATGTCCTGATCGAGGGCGTGCAGGCTGGCGCGATGGTCGATATGTTCGCCAACGCCCGCTCCATCACCATCCGAAACAGCAGGTTCAGGGGCGTCAATGTCAACTCCGAGGAGAACTACTACAAGCTCTATCGTTCACTTGACTGCGTCGTTTCACAAGAGAATCAGAGGAGTCTGATATCTGTCGTTCTCGAAGGCGTGGAATGCGGGCGCGATGATGAGGGTATATACGACGTGGTGGACAATCGACTGAGCAATGTAGCCCGAGGATGCCAAATCATGGGCGGCCAAGATACTACTGTCTTCCGCAATTGCACTATCCCCAATGCTTCTCTTTTTCTCGAATCCGCCAGTGTGCTGATAGACAACTTCACCGCAGAGAAATCCAGCTTCGTCACCAGCAAGATCGGCTCGCTCACCTTCCGCAATACCAACATCATCAAGGCCATCGACTTCACCGGTGTCCAGGTGCAGAAACTCGATGCCAAGGGGCTGGTCCGATATACAGGGCAGCAGATCCTGACCGATGGCAGCAATATCCAGCTCTGAGCGCGGTCTGGACGACATGCTGGTGTATTCGCTGCTGCGTCATGCCTACCGCGAACTGAACCTGCCTGTGTTCATGACCACAGGCAACCACGAGGCGCACCAGGTCCCCTACGGCATCTCGCCCCGCCAGGACGCCTGGGCGCTGGCCGCCGGGGTGATCGAAGACGAAGGCGCCTTCGGCAAGGCGCCCCATGGGTTGAGGCCGGTCAAACTTGGGGCTGTAGACGCTTGCCAGCGCAGCCGCGCCGACGGCTTGGCGAACAGGGCGGTGCCGGATTGGGAGTGCTTGAACAGGATGTTTAGCGATCGGTATCCCATTGCCACTGAAGTCACAAAAATCAATTCTTAATGATCAGCCGCCGCCATTTCCTCTCCCTGCTGGGCATGTCCAGCCTCGCCACTACCGGATGCACCAGAATGACCGCCAAGAGGATTGAAGAGATGCCGCGCGAGTATGCCCTGCTGATGGACCCGGAGAAGCGCCGCAAGGCATTGGGAGATCAGCGGCTGAAGATCAGCAGCGCAGATTTTGGTCTGGGCGGCACGGACTTCTACAAATTGGAGTGGGAAAACATCCACTTCTACGATTGCATCTTCTACGGTGTGATCCACCTGGCCCGCATCAACAATTGCGTATTCGAGCACTGTCAGTTCCCCGGCTCGAACTTCCAGGCCTATGCAATCGAGGAAGTCCTGTTCCTGCGCAGCGACACCATCGGCGGCGCTAACCTGATGGCTGGCAATAAGAGCAAGAATGTGCGCTTCGTCGAATGTGACTTTGGCGGCAAGAACCCCGATGTCAATCGCTATGGCGCCATCTACTTCAACGAGGATGTCTCGTACGAACGATGCACCGGCCAATACATGCATGTCAGTGGCAACGGCAT
>JARLJJ010000013.1 GCA_031291275.1 Formivibrio sp. | reverse complement strand
GCAGCGGGCGGAGCAGTGCGGTGTAGCGGGCGGTTCAGCGGGCGGAGCAGTGCGGTGTAGCGGGCGGTTCAGCGGGCGCAGCGGGTGCCGCTGCGAGCGGGCAAACACACGAAGCATGTCGTCCCACGGATAAATTCCCCAAAACCTTTGGGCCTCTCAGTTCGCCACGGGCACGCGCGGGCCTCTCGTACTAGACTCGTAGGAACAACAGGCGAAGGCTTCTCAGTTTGTTGATCACGGTTGCATCGAGTTCATCATCAAGCCTTGGGACTGGATGCACCCCGCAAACGCAGCCCCAAAGCAACCCCAAAGCAAGCATCGTCGTGGTGCAGCGCCCGTGGCCCCAACCGTGAGGATTCGGGTGCAGTTGTCCTTTATTAACAGGCCTGTAGAGGAGGAGGGTGAGCAGATTCCAAAGGCACGATGCGTTGACGATCTTATTAGGTAACGGATACCGGCCTTGCTGGCTGCGGTCCGTCCCCTGCGGAATGGTTTATAAGAATTATAAACAAATTATCATAACAAACTCAGAAATCACAATAAAACACAATACACACACCTGCCCAAAGCATGATTTCAGGTTGCCGAAGGGGCAAGGCAAGCTATGAGCGGTAATGCGCGCTTGCGGGCAAGCTTGAATGCGGTCAGGGAATGTGGCTGCCCAAGCATGGCCCGCTCGCGCACAACTTGCGCTGTGGGACGCGGTCCGACACCAAATTGGCCGAGGCTTGGAGTCTTGGAGCCTTGGACCATGGCATGACATTGTGGCTGTCGACATTTTCACACTGACAGAAATTTGCTGCTTTATCGAAGACATTATTCGGGACCTGCATGCAAGAATGCTGCTCATATATTGTATCACTAAACACAAGGGAGGGATCCCAACATGGTTTTTTAAAAATGACCACGGAGACCAAGCTTTGTTAGCCATTTCGATAAGGCTGCGGCAAGGCGATGTCCGATCCGTCGTATCGCCCCCTGGATGTGGTGGCCGCCATGGCAGCGCTGGGCATTCATGAGGACCTGCAGGATGCATTCTATGACGCCGCAGAGGACTACGTGACCATGAACATCAAGCAAGCAAATGACGCCCTCAAAGCTGCAAACCTGAAAACAAGAGACCGCATGGCTGTC
>JARLJJ010000146.1 GCA_031291275.1 Formivibrio sp. | reverse complement strand
CAAATCACCAAACGTGTATTCGTCAATGATGCTTACCAGACCATACAACTCTAACAATGAATTCTGGAGCGGAGTTGCCGTGAGCAGTACCTTCTGGAAGGGCGCAACAGCCTGCTTGATCGCCTGGGCAACCTTGTTGGTTTGCCTGTAGACATTCCGTAGCCGGTGAGCTTCATCTATCACGATCAGTTCCCACCCCGTTTGCCGCACATACGGCTCTTTGGAGCGAGCAAACTGAAATGAGCAGATAACGACGGCATCCTGCTGAAATGGGTTGAGGTTGCCGCGCTTGATGGCCTCGTTGAAGGTCCTACTCTCAAGAATCACAGAGGGAAGATAAAACTTATCAGCGAGTTCCTGACTCCACTGCTTGCGCAAGTTTGCTGGACAGATGACCAGCAAACAGCGGCGGCGTTCTGCCCACCGTTGTGCAAGCAAAATGCCAGCCTCAATGGTTTTTCCGAGACCAACCTCATCGGCGAGGATTGCTCCTTTGGAGAGCGGGGAGCGAAAAGCAAAAAGGGCAGCTTCAATCTGGTGGGGATTTAAGTCCACCTGGGCATCAGACAGCGCAGACGCAAGCTTGTCCACGCTATCTGAACTGGAGCGTTTCGTCAGTTCATGCGCGTAGAGCTTCGCGTGATAAGCGGTCAGACCCATTTGATTGTATCTGTCTCCATACGTTGATTTTCGAGCACGGATCTTTGTTGAAACTTTTGTTTCCTGGCACCTCGGGCAACCGCGTCGAGGGTTGTAGCAGTTCATCCGTTCTTGAAATGATTACAAACTGTATCGCAGCGCTCGCGTATCTGCTCAGTCAGCGCTTCAGTAATAGGGTGTTCGATCCCAGTCTTGCCCAGATTCAAGAGAACCGCTTCAGCCAGTTCCGGCACGCGGCGGCGGACAAGCGGCTTGGCAAGCCCGGCGTCTTCGGCCAGTTGCTCGAAATTCGCCTTCGACACCTTATCCGATGAATACTCGCCGCCAATCTTCATGGCCAGTTCGCGGGTCAATTCCGGGTAATAGCGCGTGCTGACGACGTCGTAGAGAGGCGCAAGCCGAGTCTCGATATTTGCCGTTCCCGCGCCGCGATAGAGGAGTGAGAAGTTCTTGCCATGCGCGTCGTTGTTGCCGACTAGGTAATTGAAGATCACGGCATCCAGCAGACGTGCCAAGTCAAGGACCGGCGCGCTGGAGACCTCGCGCAGCAGGGCAAAACACTGCTTGAGCGACGGGCCACCTTCCTTCTGATACTTGTTCTCCGAGGCGATGCCCAATGCTTGGCAAAAGTCTTCCTGGTGCAAGCGTTCCAGCACT
>JARLJJ010000145.1 GCA_031291275.1 Formivibrio sp. | reverse complement strand
TAACCGGACCAGCGTCACCGACGGGCGCGGCAATACCACCTATTCCTATTACGACGGCGATGATCGTCTCGTGCTCAGCGTAGACGCCGACGGCTTTGCCACTCGAACCGCCTATTACGCGACCGGCCAAGTGGCGAGTGTTACGCATTATGCCACGGCCGTCTCGGGCACGTATAACGCGTCGACCCCGCCAACCATCAGCCCCAGTTCCAACGACGCGACGACGAACTTCACTTATGACGCCGCCGGACGTCTGACCGCCACCACCGATGCAGCCGGCCACGCTGAAAGCTATGGTCTCGACGCATTCGGAGACCGGACGCAGGTCACTAATAAGATCGGGGGTGTGACAACCTACACGTATGATGCCAAAGGCAATTTGCTTACAGAAACGATGGCCTGGGCGACCGGAACGGCGTCGATGTTGGCCAATGGCACAGCCGAGGCCGCAACGGTCACCAATGCCTATGGGTATGACGCGTTCAGCAACCGAATCTTGCAGGTAGAGGCGCAGGGCCTCGCAGAGGCCCGCACGACCACCTACGTCTATGACAATCTCAACCGCCTGACGTCGCAGTCCGTCTCTCTGGGGGCGCAGGGCTATGCCTCGACGCTCTACCAGTATGATAGCAACGGCAACGTTGTGCAGTCGACCGATCCCAACGGGAACAAGACCTACAGCTATTACGACGCGCTCAATCGCAAGACCGCGCAGGTCAATGCCCTGGGGGTGCTGACGACCTATGCCTATGACAACGACAGCAATCTCAGCACGGAAACCGTCTATGCCACGCCGCTGTCTCTGGTGGCCGGGACAACCCCGACCCCGACGCCTCCTTCGGGCGGCAGCCGCACGACGACTTATTATTATGACGGAAGTAACCGCCTGACAGCGACGGCTGCGATCAATATCACCATCGGTTGGTGGGGCGGATCGAGCTATGTGACGTCGACCGGCAGCTACCTTACCAGCCAATTCGTCTATGATGCTGTAGGGAATGTGATTAAGTCGATCGACGCGAATGGATACAATACGTATAATTATTACGATGCTAACAACAATAAAATTGCCAAGGTCGATAGTGCCGGTTGCCTGACGACGTATTCCTATGACGCCAACGGCAATGTCACACAGGAATATGCCTACGCCAACAAAGTAAACACCCAGTCCGGGGCGACCGTTGCCTTGGGCACCTCGACAGCTGTGGCCGCCCTGGTGGCGTCGTCTGGGGCCAACAGCCAGGATCGGATTACCCAGTTTACATACGACCTGAATGGTAACCGGCTGACCGAAACCCGGCTGAATGTGGCGGCCTACACGCAAGGAACTGGCGATTCTGTCACTGCTTCCACTACAGCATCGTCGACCATCACCTACGCCTACAATGCCTTGGGCGAAGTGAACAGCAAGCAGGAGGCGGCCGGTGACACGACCGCATACGCCTATGATTCCCAAGGGCGTCTGATCACCACGACTACCGCGACAGGGCAGGTGACCAGTGAAGGCTATGATGGCCTGAACAACGTAACGCGTTCGGTTTCGTCAGGCGCCAACAGTGCCACGCGGACAACCACGTACACGTATGGTGCTGGCGGGCGGCTCGCTTCGATGACCGGCGCGGGGGTCAATGCGGCTGAAACCCGGCTGACCACTTGGTACACATACGATCTTGCCGGGAATCTGATTCAGCAAAGCCAGGTACGCAACGCGGTCGATGCGGCGGGCGCGGTTGCCGACATTCAGACGGTCTATCAATATGACGCATTGAACCGGCAGATCAGTCAGCAATCGTC
The DNA here is from genome assembly GCA_031291275.1 of Formivibrio sp. Taxonomy (GTDB): domain Bacteria; phylum Pseudomonadota; class Gammaproteobacteria; order Burkholderiales; family Chitinibacteraceae; genus Formivibrio. The sequence continues at coordinate 2,532 of JARLJJ010000145.1, read as the reverse complement.
CTATCTGTCCGAGGTCACGCAGGGCAGCGCTACCGGTGCGACATGGGTCGCAGGGGACACCGACGGTGTGATCTACAATGCCTATGGCGCAGTCGCCGCCACCACGGTCAATGGCACGCGCACGACGCAGTTTGTCTATGACAATGCCGGTCACCTGATCGCCTCGAACAGTGGCGATGGAACATGGAAGGCCTATGTCACCGACTCCAACGGCAATGCCACGCTGGTGATCCAATCGGCGGGAACGCAAGATCTGACTGCGTTTCTCACCACTTCGACGTCGGGCTCGGGCGTCAACACCATCGACACCTCGACCTTCAATCAGACCAGTGCTCTGGCACTCGCGACCAACAACGGCGCCAATGCCGCCAATGCGGCGAGCAACACGACGATCACGACAACGAGCGCTTCGAGCACCATCAGCTACAGCGGCAGCGCGCTGTCGGTGGGCCAGACGGTCAGCGGCGTGGGGATCCCCGCAGGTACGACCGTTACCAGCGTCAATACCACGCAAAAAACCGCCGTGTTGAGTTCGGCTGCGACTGCATCAGGCAGCTTCACCATAGGCGTGCTTGTTACCGTCAACACCTATGACCAGCGCAACGAAGCCTTGGGGGCTATGCAGTTCAACCGGTCGATCGACGCCACCGGGGCCACATACACGATTGCCACTTCAGAAGGCTACGACGCCTTTGGTGACGTAACCAGCCAGACTGACGCGCGCGGCAACACGACCACTTATCAATATAACACACTGGGCAAGCAGGCCGCGCAGATCAGCCCGCAGGTTGCCATCGCCAACGGGAACGGCAACAGCACCACGGGCAATCCGACGACTTATAACTATTACGACATCTCGGGCCGCCTGATCGCGACGCGCGATGCTGATGGTAATCTGAACACGCAGGTTCTTCAGGCCGGAACCGGCTATGGCGGCACAAAGGCGCTGGCTGCGGCGGTCTACCATCCTGATGGCGGCATCGTTCGGGCAACGTATGACGTTTATGGCGACGCGCTCACTCAGACTGATGCCATGGGCAATGTTACAAGCAATATCTATGACAACAGCGGTAACCTGATTCAGGTTATCCAGCCTGCGTCGACAACGAATACCGACGGCACAACAGGGGGCCGCACTTCGGTTGTTACGACCAGTGGGTCGACAGCGGTCAGTTTCAGTGCTGGCGGCGACCTTTGGGTCGGAGAGGGGATTAGCGGCAATGGTGTTGCAACGGGAACCGTTGTCGCAACCGTTAATGCTGCGAATGGAACTGCGACGTTGAGCGCCGTGGCGACAGCTTCGGGCACGGTCACCGTGGCCAATCAACTGGTCGATTATTACAGCTATGATGGATTGGGGGAACAGGTCAGTCAATCCAACAATCTGATGACTCCAGGCATTCTGACCGGGCAGCCTGCCACTTTCGGTCAGAACGGTTCAGGTGGGGCAGAGACGTTCACCGTCACGCTGCCGACAAACCCCAACATGAAGTCGGGCTCGATCGTAGTTTCCGCGACGAACCTAGCCTCTGGCGTCACTTTGACTGGCTCGGTATCAGGTGGGGTCCTCACACTCAACTACTCAGACACGGCATCTGGCGGAAACGGCGGCGGTAATGCTAATTTTACGTTAACACAGAATGGCGCTATTTTGTACCAAGGGACGATTTCGGGCATATACTTCGCGAAGAATGATTATTACAATATTTCAGGTCAGGTCCAGGCGGTCTATGCGGCGTCGGGCGTGCAGACGACCGCCTACGACGCCCAGGGACGGGTCATTTCGACGACCGACTACAGGGGGTATACGGTCAACTATGCCTATCGGTGGAACGGCGCGCTGGCCACCAATGGCCTGGGCACATATGGCGGCTGGACCAAGACCACCACCGACGTTGACGCAGGCGAAACCTCCAGCGACACCACCGATGCCTTTGGTCACGAAATCACCAAGACCGACCTTGGCAGTCAGATTTACAGCTTTACCTACAACAAGGCGGGCGAACTGGTTGCACAAAGCACCAGCAACCCCCTTAACGCCATCCAGATCCTGGGGGTTAACGCGTCTCTCACCGCTGGCCAAAAGGTCTATTCCCAAAATAGCCAATTTTACCTTACCTATCAAACGGACGGAAATCTGGTTGTTTATGGGCCCGGTGGCGCAGTGTTGTGGGCATCGGGGACGAGCGGTAACGCGCCGCGCGATGCCATCATGCAGGATGACGGTAACCTGGTGGTCTATAATTCATCGGGATCGCCCAATTGGGCTTCGGGAACGGTCAATAATTCCGGCGCGACGTTGTTTCTAACCAATAACGGTCAGTTGGAGATTATTAGTGCCACCAAGAGCCTGGTTTGGTCGACGCCCGCTTACTCAACGCCAGTTGGCGGAACTGGTGGCGAAAATCTGAAATATGCCTACTATAATACCGGAAAAATTGCATCAATCACCGATAATTCCAATGCGATAACGGGGTATTACGGAACTACTCTCAATTCCAAATTCACCTACGATCAAAATGGAAACCGATT
>JARLJJ010000144.1 GCA_031291275.1 Formivibrio sp. | reverse complement strand
GCGAATTCCAGCGTCCCCCAGTTGCGCGGCAGCAGGTCGTGAAAACGTTGCAACACTGCCAGGCGCTTGCTGGACAGCACGGCTTGGTCGTAATCGATACCAAAGAAGTCGCAGTAGTCTTCGGCATTGGATAGCTCGGCAAAATCGCGTTGCCAGGTAGAAAGTTCGGTTTGCATGGCAATTTCCTTTATGGGAGCAAGTGTCTAGTTGCAGACAAGATCAGTATTGAATTCGTCAATCCAGCGGCAGATTTCATTAAATCCCGGCGGATGTTTGTGGCGGCTGACATAGTTGCGCAAGCGCGGCAGCAGATCTTGCGCGGTATCGCGATCCAGAAACAGGCCGTGGTCGGCGCAAAAGCGCACGATGGATTGGCTGCCGGAATGTTTGCCGAGCTGCCATTCGTGACTGCGCCCGAGCCAGGCCGGATCGATGACCTGGTAATTGGCCGGGTCTTTCAAGAGACCATCGACATGAATGCCCGCTTCGTGGCGGAACACGCCAGCACCTACGCCCGGGTGCTGATGCGAGACGGTGCGACGCGCTGCTTTTGCCACCAATTGCGCCAAAGCGGGCAGTCGGGCCATGCGGATACTGTCTTCCTCACCGAACAGGGTTTTCAGCCCGAGCACGATTTCTTCCAGCGCGGCATTGCCGGCACGCTCGCCAAGGCCCATGACCGTGGTGTTTACATGCGTGGCTCCGGCACGGATCGCCGCCAGCGTGTTGGCGGTGGCCAAACCCAGATCGTTGTGCGCGTGCATTTCCAGCGCCAGATCGGTGGCATATTTCAACTGGCCGATTACCTCGAAAGTAGCAAACGGATCGAGCTTGCCCAGCGTATCGGCAAAGCGCAGCCGGTCAGCGCCACTGCGCTGGGCAATATCCGCCACATCTTTCAGAAACCCGATATCGGCCCGCGAAGCGTCTTCCATGCCCACCGTGACGGCAAAACCCATTTCACGCGCCTGCGGCACCCAACGCGAAATCATGCCCAGCGCCCAGATCCGGTTTTGCCCCAGCTTGTGCACCAACTGCTGATCGGAAACCGGTATGGATAGATTCACCCGCGCCAGCGGCAAGCCCTTGCAGGCGGCCAGATCGTCGCCATGCATGCGGCACCAGCCAGTGAGCCGTGCGCCGAGCGAACCCATGGCACGGATCGCCCCGCACTCGTCGCCGCCCATGGCCGGAATGCCGGCTTCCAGCTCGGTGACGCCGGCGCCAACCAGCGCTTCGGCAATGGCGACTTTCTCCGCCAGGGTAAATGCCACCCCGGCAGCCTGCTCGCCATCACGCAATGTGGTGTCATGAATAATGACCGTCATTTCATTCCCTCCAGTGAGGAGTAAGGGGCAAGGTGTGAGGTGTTACCCCTCACGCCTGACGCCTCGCACCTCACATGTCATGCATATTCGGGCTGAAAAGCCTTTTGCGCCGGACCGGACTCACCCCAATAAGGCGAGAGTTTGCGCAAATGGGCAATGATCTTCGGCACCGACGCGATCACGTGGTCGATCTCGGCTTCAGTGGTATAACGCGAGAGCGAAAAACGCACCGTGCCATGCGCTGCGGTATACGGAATGCCCATGGCCCGCATCACGTGCGAAGGTTCCAGCGAGCCTGAAGTACAGGCCGAACCGCTCGATGCGGCAATGCCGGCCTGGTTCAAATGCAGCAGGATCGCCTCGCCTTCGATGTATTCAAACGCGATATTGGCCGTATTGGGCAGCCGGTTTTCCGGGTCGCCGGTCACAAACGAATACGGCGTTTGCAGCAGCACGCCCACTTCCAGCCGGTCACGCAGGCGCTTTACCGTGGTCCACTCTTCATTCATGTGTTCGCGGGCCAAGCGGGCGGCTTCACCCAATCCAACGATGCCGGTCACATTTTCAGTCCCGGCACGGCGACCACGCTCCTGATGGCCGCCACGCAACAGCGGGCGATAACGCAAGCCACGGCGCAGATAGAGCACGCCAATGCCCTTGGGCGCATGCAGCTTGTGGCCGGACAAGGACAACATGTCGATCGCGCTGTCTTTCAGATTGATCGGCACTTTGCCGGCGGCTTGCACCGCATCGGTATGGAACAGGGCGCCGACACCCTTGGCCATTTCGGCCATCTTCATCACCGGGAACAGCGTGCCGGTCTCATTGTTGGCCCACATGATGCTGACCAGCGCAGTGCGCTCCGACAGCAGGCTTTCGTAATGTTCCAGGTCCAAGCGGCCACGGCCATCGACCGGCAGGATGTGCAGCGTATAGCCTTCGTGTTCCGCCAGGTATTTGCACAGGTTCAGCACAGCCGGATGCTCGACCGCCGTCGTGATGATTTCCTTGCGACCGGACTGCACCTTGAGTGCGGAATGAATCGCGGTGTTGTTCGATTCGCTGGCACAAGAGGTAAAGATGATTTCGCTATCATGCGCAGCACCCAGCAGCTGTTGGACTTCGCTGCGCGCATTGCGGATCGCGCCTTCTACCTTGCTGCCGAATTCGTGCATCGAAGAAGGATTGCCGAACTGCTCGCTGAAGAAAGGCAGCAAGGCGCTGACGACTTCGGGAGCGCAGGCCGTAGTGGCGTTATTGTCGAGGTATGCGGACATGATGTTTCTCCTGCAAATCACTGCGGTCTTTTGATCGTCATACCGGCGAAGGCCGGTATCCAGTGCTAATGCTTATTTGAACCCTGGACCCCGGCTTTTGCCGGGGTGACGCTTGTTCAATCCCAATCGGAGACCGGAACCACCTGCACCGGTTCGCCCAGCGCCGCCTGCAATTTCTGCTCGATGCCGGCCAGCGTCATTTTCTCCATATGGCAGCCGACACAGCCGCCCAGAAGCTTCACGAACACGATCACGTCATCGACATCCACCAGCTCGATATCGCCGCGGTCCTGTTGCAAGATCGGGCGCACTTCTTCGATCACGGCTTCGATCTTCTTCATGCGTGCCAGCTTGCCACCGGGCTTGGGCCGGGAAACAGGCGGAACAACCGGGGCAGGAGGCACCAACGGGGCCACTTCTGCAGCAACCTGGCCCAACACCTTGGCAATCAGGTTTTCAATTTTTTCGTGGCAGGAGGCGCAAGCACCACCGGCCTTGGTGTAATTGGTCACTTCTTCAATCGTGGTCAGCTTGTTGGCACGCACCACGCTTTCGATCAGGACAGAATCGATGGCAAAGCATTTGCACACCAGATCGCCTTCTTCGTGGTTATCACAGAAGGTTTCGCCACGATAGTTGGCAATGGCTGCCTGCAAGGCTTCCTGCCCCATCACCGAGCAGTGCATCTTTTCCGGCGGCAAGCCACCGAGGAAATCGGCGATTTCCTGGTTGGAGACGGCCAGCGCTTCATCCAGCGTTTTGCCCTTGATGATTTCGGTCAGCGCCGATGACGAAGCAATCGCCGAGCCGCAGCCGAAAGTCTGGAAAGTGGCCTCCAGAATCGTTTCGGTTTCCGGATCAACCTTGAGCGAGAGGCGCAACGCATCGCCGCAGCTGATCGAGCCCACTTCGCCGGTGGCGTTGGCGTCTTTGAGTTCCCCGGCATTGCGCGGGTTAAAGAAATGGTCTTTGACCTGGTCTGTGTAGTCCCACATGGTGGAGCCCCTTTTTCTGTGCTGTGCGCTCTTGTTGGTGCAAGGGGTGTGCCAGTACCGGAAAGTACGTTAACCATTGTTTATAAAAGGTTTTAAATTTTCAGCCCCAGGCGCTTTGGCACGAACGTGACAGAGCAAAAATAGTGCCTGTCACAGATGCAACAAACTGTCATCGCCACAACACAGGCATCCAGATCGGTCCTCAACGACCACGCGAATCGGGGCCATAACCTAAGCCAATTCACAGGAATGGATCAAAGTCGGCAATAAACATCATTTGCTTATATGTAAATTACTAACAACACATTATTGTTGTCATTAAATTGACACTTTTTTATCGCTGATGCAGACTGCAAACCCTTAATAAACAGGTAAGGATTGCACGATGCAGCTGGATAGCTTGTTGCGCCAATTTGCCAGCGCCTTCACCCAGAGCAACCGCTTGCTCACCGTGCAATTTGCCGATGCAGGATTCAAGCCGGATCAGCTTCTCCCGCACATCCTGCGCGGCGGCAACGCAGTTTCTGCCCTTTACCGCTACGAGCTGGACTGCCTTTCTTCCAATGCCTTCCTGGAACTAAAAGATCTGATCGGCCAGCCCATACAGGTTGGCATCCTCGACCCGGAAGGCGGGGAACGGGTGATCACCGGCGTGGTCACGGCAACCGAGTCTCTGGGTTCCGACGGGGGCTTCTCCGTCTACCGCCTGGTAATCGAACCTGCCATTGCCTTGCTGACCCATCGCCGTGCCAGTCGAGTGTTCCAGGATCAATCTGTTCCTGAGATCGTCAAAGCTCTGCTCGACGAGCACTCGGCTGCCAATCCGCTGTTTGCTTCGACCTTCAAGCTGGATTTGCAACTGACGGAAACCTATCCCGCCCGCAGTTATTGCCTGCAGTACCGGGAGAGCGATCTAGCGTTCATCACCCGCCTGCTGCG